>NZ_CP090978.1:3600000-3933333 GCF_021513275.1 Paenibacillus hexagrammi
GGTGCCGGTAAGCGGACTTTCTCCAGCTGCTGGCTGAAGCGCCGTTGCAGTCACACCATCTTCCATAATGTGAACCGCCGGAGTCTTCGAGGTCCACTTGACTGTTCCGTTGTAGCTCGGCAGGGTCACTGTTGAATCTGAGATCGTTACATCTTGCACGTTATTAACCGCTTCTTGCACAGCCTGCTCAATGGAGCTCTCATGGAGCTTTGCGTCAACCTCCGAGATCTGATTCACTTCATCTGCCCCCAGGGCTCGGTCATAAATACGGAAAGAAGCTACCGAACCTTGGAACAGCACATCGTTGTACGGCGCCCTTCCGATTGTGTTCCGCGACTGATCAGCCACCTGTGCTAGCGACATGCCGCTGTCCTGCTTCTCGCCAACTTTGACACCGTCAACGTAGAATGAGATCATCTTCGTCTCAGCATCAATAACGGACGTAAGGCTGTACCAACGGTCCGCCTTCAGCGCCGAGGAAGATTGAGCCGTCTTTTCACTGCCGCCGTATTTGATCGACGTGCGAGGCGCCAGTGTGTTGGTGAACCAATACGTGTTGGTCCCCGTGTTACCGATGCTCCAAAGGAAATGGTTCTTCGTGATGATGGATGCACTAGGCTTGACCTCGATGTTTACCGTAGCAGAGGTCTTACCGCTCAAAATATCGTTAGGCAGCGACACCCACGTTCCTGTCGGACTGCTTACCGAGGTGCCCACACCAGAAAACACAAGAGCGCTGTCTTCCCATTTGGCAGTGGATTCATTCTGTACGACTGCACTGCCGACAGCACCGGCATTCGTAGCCAGGTTTGCAATCGTCTTGCCATCCTGCGGCGTTTGAGCGAACGAATAATCAGCAATAAGTCCATTCTGAGGTGCTGATGGCGTGTCCGCCGCATAGGCTTTTCCGCCCTCGCCTACTGCAAAGACTCCTGCAATCAAGGCACTCGACAATAGTACGGAGCATACTTTGTGACCAAGGCTTTTCCTTGTTCGCGTGTACGAGAAGCCGTCACGGATCATTTGTAACTCACTCATAGCAAATTCCCTCCAGGTTTCATGTTACTCTTTTTGAATTCTACTAATCCCTCATGTCTACGTTACAGAATTGCTATTTCATGGGCCTCCCCTCTAAAGCGCTTTCAACTGTTCCAAAACTTGTTGTTACATCGTGGTTAAATGCGATCTCTACTATAATCGATACGTAATGTATCCATGTAGATTCACTTTACTCCTCAGGATTGATGACCTCAATAGAAAAAATTTCGCTGAAACTTGAAATATTTACGATCTTAGGGATTGGAAGTATTCGACTAAAGAAAACCTATGAAGAGCAGGATATAAGGGGGATCTCACGATAAACAGAGGGAGAATCGCTTCTCCCCCTCATTCGTTCTACGATATGATTTAATCCTGCAGAATCAATCTAGCCACAGCCGAAATGTCAGCAATATCGATGATTCCGTCATTGTTCATGTCCGCCTTCTTGTAGATTTCGTTCCAATTTGTATCAGAAGAGGTCTTCCCATAGTAAGTAGCTACAAGCGCCAAGTCGCCGATGGAGAATCTCTGATCGTCATTCAAATCTCCAGGTGTTTGCTGTACGACTGTAACCTCTACATTGTAGCTGCTTCCCTCCACATTCGACTCCGTACCGCTGGCATCAGCTGTCATGACGTTATTCAGAGCCAATGTGCTTGTATAAGCTGTGTTCGTACTCTTCGCTTTCCAAGTCAGCTTGAACTGATCGCCTGAAGTATCCTGCTGGGAACCGATCTTAGCCGCAATGATTCTAACTTTCCCGCTCACTTCCGTGGACGTGGCAAGAATGCGCCAATCCTCACTCAGCTCGCTTGCTGAAACAAACTCAAGCTGCTGCGGATCATAGGAGACCGTCACATCCTGCGCATACACATTATTGCTCACACTGCTCAGTCCATATGTGACTTCAAACGATTGTCCGTTCATGACACTGGATGGCCCTTGTAAGGATGCCTTAGGTGTAGCTGGTACCCCAGGAATAGATACCGGAGCGATACCTTCAACGGTGACGGTTACCGGTTTAATTGTTCCATCCGCATTAAATTCCATCTTATCGATGGTTGTTTCCCGATGAGTTCCGTCCCCGCCTGGGATCGCGAATCGGTGATAGACCATGTAATAATCGTCCGTGCCTGGCACTTTGACAACAGAATGATGACCTGTGCCTTTGATACCTAAGGAAAGATCCTTTTGAAGCACAATGGATTGTTTCGTGAAAGGTCCCCATGGAGAATCGCCGATCGCATAATCAACCCGATAGTTCTCATCCCGCGTATCGTTCTCGGACCACATAAAGTAATACTTGCCGTTACGCTTGAAGACAAAAGATCCTTCGTTATACCCTGATGGCGTAATATCTTTGACTCCGCTGAGCGAAAGCATATCCTCGCTTAACTTGCCTACGTAAGCATGGCCGTTACCAAAATAAAGATAAGATTGCCCGTCGTCATCCGTGAATACAGCCGGATCAATCATTTGACCGCTTCCGTATTGTCCTGTTGCGATCATTGGCTTACCCAGCGCATCAACGAATGGTCCTGTCGGTGAGTCGGAAACCGCCACACCAATTTGGGCATCCGCGCAGAAGTAGAAGTAATACTTGCCGTTCTTCTCTTCAATCGTTGGAGCCCAAGCACGGCCTGTCGCCCATGTGGTATCCTTCGGAACATCGAAGATGACACCATGATCGGTCCAATGAACCAAATCATCGGAGGAGAAAACCTTGAACTGCGTTCCTGACCAACCGGCAAAACCGTCGGTAGTCGGATAAATATAGAACTTATTGCCGAATACGACCACGTTCGGATCCGCATACAGTCCAGGAAGAATTGGCGTATTGAGCTGATGCGCAGTTACAGTCCACGTTTGAACTTTATTATCTTGACCTGTGACGGTGTACGTGACCGGATTAGAAAAGTCTTGCGCCGACCCGGAGGCCGGACTGATGGTCGCCCCGTCTGACAGTGTAAATGTAGGAGCAAGCTGCTTCATATCGCTGCCTGACTGTACCACCATGGTAATCTTGTGACTCGTGTGATCGATCACAGCGTCCGTTTTTAACGCATCAAGCTCTACTTTATCGATCGAAGCTGTATCTCCCGATATTTCCGAAGGGGACAGCGCACGGTTATACACCTTCACATTATCGAAATACCCTTTGAAATAAGCATCTCCCGAATAGAAGGATTTGCCTAGATAAGCAAGCAGATTCGCACCTAAATCCGACATGGAAATGCTGAGATTATTGTTTTGAGCAAATAAGACACCGTCTTTATAAATCGCCATACTCGTAGGGGTCATGACAAGCTTCAGGTTCATCCACTTGCTTTTGATCGATGAAGTAGAGGCTTTTGCTTCCTGCTCCGTTGTCCAGCTCCCAGTCGTAATGGCATTACGAATTTCGGTGTCTCTTGTGCGCAGGAACATATACTTCTGATCATTTTGACCGATGGCTAGGGTAAAGAAATTGCCGGAAACGGTCTCCGCTTTAACATCCATGGAGATGGTCACGGTATTTCTCCCCTCGAAAAAGCCTTCAGGGAAGGCAGCAAACGTGCCGCTCGTTCCGTCCAAATAAAGCACTTTCGAATTCTTTTCCGCATCGGTTACGTAGGCTGCATTTCCGTTCAATGCTCCTGTATGATGATTGCCCGTAGCATCCAGGATGCTGCCGTCCGTACTGTTCTCTTCAAAGTTGTACTCTAGAATCGGACTTTGGCTCGCATCTTCATCAGGTACTTGTACCTGGCGATTCCATTTGGCCATAATGGCGTCATATTCCGCCTGAGTTACATTCAGAATCGTACCGTGCCGCTTCAGATTGCTACCAAGACTGTACTCGCTTGTCGTTAGCTTTCTAAAGTTCCCGCTGGAGAGATCCGATGTCAGTAACGGCAGGTACCCTTTCCCTGTTGCATACTGATCGACCATAAGATTCCATTCATTCCGGTCGTTAAACTTATATACCAGAGGTCCTTCCACATCGCTTCCTGTTAGCCCAATTGGCTGCAGGTCACCGATTTTGTTCCACGTGCCAAGCACTTGATCGCTTTGTTCGATGGTAATTTGGCCGTCACCTGACATCCGGTAATAATGGCCGTCCGCTTTAATCATCGTCGTATCAATAATGCCCTGCGTTCCCGGTCTGTCGATATACAATTTCGTATCTGTAAATGTGTAGAAATCTCGTGTCTTCGCGTAGTAAATGTTCGGCGGCTGCCATGCCCGTTCTCCTGCAGGCTGGATGCCCAATATACGACGTATTCGCCGGTTTTCTCATCATAGGTGGCTTCCGGTGCCCACGCATATCCCGCGTTAGGAAGTGCGACCTGCACCATCCGTGGCTGCGACCAGTTCACCAGATCGTCCGATTCCCATATGATGAGCGATTTGCTTCCGTTCTGCTGAGCATCCCCCAGCCTTTGCCGCTGGCAATTCTCAAATCCGTCGCGATAATGTAGAACTTGTCGCCCTCAGCGGAGCGCATAATGAACGGATCGCGAACCCCCTTTTCCCCAAGATCTGAGGTTAGCACCGGATTGCCGTCATTCAAATCCGTCCAATGCAAGCCATCTTCACTTCCTGCAAAATAAATCTGCTCTCCAGTCGCGCTTTCACCCGTAAAGTGGGTGAACAAATACTTCTGAAGATCCGGTTTCGCAGACTTGGCTTTCACGGTTAGGGTTATATCCTTGGTTGCACTAGCACTGCCGGATGTGAGGGTCGCCGTTAATTTCACCTGCGTATCGGCATCTTGTCTAGTTACAACACCAGGAGGCATGTTATCGTAATTGTCATTTGTGATTTCATTCAGGTTTACGACATCAGGACGATCCGTTGCCCAAGTAATTTGGGCTCCTTTGTAGCCAGTGGAAGGCAGCGTAATGTTTCCGCGAATATCGCTAGCATTCGGTATTTCCAGTTGCTGCTTCGCTTCTTCAACAAGAAGTTCGTCAGGCAATGCTTCGTTTTGCTTCACTTCCTCGGCCGATAAGGTGTAGTTATACACTTTGAAATCAGCTAATTTACCTACAAAAGCCGCGTCCGGCGTGTACAGCGATTTTCCAAGGTAGCCGATCTCGTTGGCAGCCGAGTCCGTACCCGCCGCCAAAATATCCATGACCGAATACGTATGAGCGATATTGCCAACCAGTTCCCCATTGAGATACAACGTAATGTTCCCCGGCTCAAAGGCTGCGGTAAACGTGTTATACTCACCTGACTTTAGGGTCGCATTTTGAAACAGCAGCTCCGTCGTTGCATCCTTAATGCCGAATCTAACCGATCCATTACCCTGCATAGGATTCAAAAATACGTAGTTGTTCACATTGGGCCAAGTGCCGGACTTGGTACCCAGTGTGTAAAGCCACTGTGCAGCTTTGGTACTGGTAGTAAACTTGGTTTCGATCGTAAAGGACTCACTGTTGATAAGCCCTTTGGGCAGCTTGACATACTTGGACTTGTCTCCTGTAAAGTTTAAGACGGTCGCTCCTTGGTCCTTGACAAAGTCGCTATCTTGAAAACCGACATATTCGGCATCAAGCCCATTACCGCTTACGTCTGTCAGTTTACTTCCTGCCTTTGACATATCATAATGAGCGATTAACCCGTTTGCCGCATTCGTTGTTTCGTCAGCTAGAATGATCTGTGCGGGAAGCAGCAAAAAAAGCATCAATGCCGATAACAGTACTGAAAATCCTTTTCGAACACGAGTATTCATAGTTCCCTCCTGTACTTCTTCATCATTGAATGCGCTTGCAATAGATGCGAGATCTTCCTTCTGCCATCTCCGTTAATTGTAAATTCCTTCCTCCTCCCCTTAAACCTAGCCTCATTGTATGTTCCAGATGCTGCCTTTAAAATAGAATATCTTTCCATGAAACTAGAAATTCTTATGAAGTGACGGCAGCTATTATCGGCCTCTTCTATCATTTCGTTTGAACGAAGCGTGATACTCCTCATCTTCGTCCTCATCATCAATATCTAACCCGTCAGCGACAATGGTATCATTGGAAATATCCTCCAAATCATCAACCTCCATGTTATCCCTCCTTTGAAAGCTCAAATTAAGTGCCCTGCTCTTCTTCATGAATTGGCTAAGAGATTCGCTGAAAAATAACGAATTCCTTTCTGCCGACATATGTTCTAACGTAGAGGCATTGTTCGACAATGTTAGCGAGTGAGAAGCTAGAGATGCAAATCTAAAAGGGAAGGGGTAGCCCTGGGCATCCCCTTCCCTTTGTCCGTTGATCAAGCAATGCTCATTACGAGCTTCAGCAGCTTTTCCGATCGCTGTTGACCCCCGCTACTTATCACCGCTCTGCATTTTATACTCCTGCGGAAGCTTTCCGTAGTATTTCTTGAACATATCGCTAAACTGTCTGGCGTTGTTATCCCCCACCTGCTCCGCGATTTCATACACCATCAGATCGGTTTGAAGCAGCAGCTTAACCGCCTGCTTCATTCGAACCTCGGTTAAATATTGCTTGAAGTTCATTTGAGTATGCTTTTTGAAGAAGGTGCTGAAGTAGTAGGGATTCATGAAGATTTTGGAGGCTGCCCCTTCTAAAGTAATATTATCCATATAACAGCGCTCCATATACTCTTTCACAGTGAGCAGCTGCTGAGCCTCTTTGCCAACTCCGCCAGACTCCAGACGCCTAAGCAGCCCTTCCGTAAGATCCTGAAGATACTGCTCTAGTTCCTCGTAGCGGTTAGCATTGTGCATGACAGTCAAGTGACTCTTAAGCTCTTGTCCTTCTTCAACGAGTGGAATTCCGATTTCCTCCAGTCCTACTGACCACTCGAGCAGCGTGCTGTAGCAGGCCATCACCGCTTTATCCCGGCTGCCTCCGGAAAAATCGCGTATGTTCGCAAGCAATTCAAAAAGCCGTGACTCCACAAGTGCCCGCTCCTTCGTGACCAGAGCTTGGAAAACCTGTTGTCTGGCATCGCTGAGGTCCCGCTCTGACACTTCGCTCTTCACCTGAATGTCAGACCAGGAATGAGCCCTTCCACCTTTGAAAAAGACAAGACCCATCGCCTCGCAAGCCGTCCGGTAGGATTCCTTGATTGCTTCAAGCCCGGTAGCCGTTTTTCCAATTCCGACAGAAAGCGTAATTTTCAAAAAAAGCTGTACGTTATGAATTATATTCGCAGCAAGAGCTTGCACAGCGTAATTTCCATGATGATTCACCACTGCGCAGAGACGCTCTCCTTTACGTAGGATGATCCCTGCGGCATCGGCGCACATCAATTCCTCCGCCATGTTACCAATGGCGAATAGCAGCAGCCGCTTTTCGTGTTCCCCCCAGCGGGAATTCTCTCCGGATTGCTCGGGTTCGAGCAGCATCACCGTATAATGACTGTACGTACAGCCGGAATCCAGGCTCCTGAGCTTGTCTTCGGCCTCTTCCATCCGAACATCCCCGTCCAGAAGACGGTCGAATAATTCCTCCAGCTGGGTTTTGCGGTCCTTATGCTCATACACGGCCAGCTTCGTTTTATATTGAATTCCTTCCGACTCTTCCTTTAATAGGGTTATAGCCTTGTCGACAGCGCTTAGCAGCAGCCCCTTTTCGATCGGCTTGACCAGATAGTCAACAGCACCGAGTGCAAGGGCATCCTTGGCATAGGAGAACTCCTGATACGCACTGATAAATAGGACCTTACTCCTCAGTCCCCGGCTCGTAATTTCTTTAAGCACATCAATACCGGACCCGTCGGGCATGCTAATGTCGGTAATAACCAAAGAAGGCTTTTCCCGCTCAATCAGCTCCATGAGCCCTTTACCCGTCCATGCTTCTCCTACAATACGAATACCGAGCTCCTCCCAGGGGATAAGCTTCTTTAAACCTTTAATAATAATAGGCTCGTCATCGGCCAAAACCGCAGTAATCATGGAGCTTTCACCTCTTTCATGATGGGAAGAACCATTTGTACGGAGGTTCCTATATGACGTGTGCTGTTTACCTGAATTCCGTAGTCTTGTCCATACAATCCTGTAATTCGATCATGTACGTTTTTAAGACCGATCCCTCCGGAGCTTGGATCCGATGGAACACTCCCCTGAAGTCTGCTTCTCAGCTGTTCCAGCGCAGCCCCATCCATACCGATTCCGTCATCATCCACGGTCAGTATGAATCGTCCACTCTCCTTCGCAGCTGTGAGCCGGATCGTCCCTTTACCTGATTTAGGCATAATTCCATGGTAAATCGCATTCTCTACCAACGGTTGAATGGATAGCTTCGGGAGCATACATCCCATCAACTCTCCATCCATGCGCAAATCCAAAGCCAACCGATGCTCCCCGTAACGAAGCATCATCAGGCGGAAATACTGCTCTATGTTCATTTTCTCTTCCAAGAGCGTAACATTCTCTTCCCCATAATCGAGTACATATTTTAATTGTTGGGACAAGGAGAGAATCATATCAGCTACCTCCTCATCATCATTCGCGACCGCACTCATGCGAATAACCTCCAACGTATTATACAGATAATGAGGACGGATTTGACTCTTCAGAGCCGTTAATTCCGCTTGCTTCTGTTTAATCTGAGCAACGTAAACCTCATCAATATAGCTGTTTAGACGATCCGTCATCTTGTTAAATCCGCGTGCCGGCAAACACCATATCCCACTGGGAGGCAAGCTCTCCCACAAATTTGAAAATTTCCACGATCATCGTTCGATTATTAGAATGAAGTACCAGACTCGGCATTAAGAAGTCATTCCAGATCCCCAGTCCTTGAAGAACGACCATACTTGCTGTGCAAGGTCCGAGAAGCGGAAATACGATCTGCCAAAAGGTGCGAATTCTCGAGCATCCGTCAATGGAAGCAGCTTCTTCAATTTCAGCCGGAATTCCTTTAATAAAACTGGTGTACAGCAGTACGCCCATACCAACCGAGCCCGAGATATAAATGAGGATTGGAGCGGTTAATGTACCGTAGAAGCCGAAAGTTCTCATCTCTTTGAACAAGGGGATCATATAGACCTGAAAGGGAATCATCATCCCTGATAAATAATAGATGTACACGAAGTTCGTCCATTTTTTTCCGGTACGCTCAATGGCATAAGCAGCCATGGGAATGATCAGAACCATGAAGAGAATCGATACGGTCGTCAAGATCAGGCTGTTCAGCATAGCTTTCGGAAAATCTGTCTTAGTTAATAAATATTTGAAGCTCTCCAGATACAAGCTAGACGGAAGGGCCATTGCGTTGCGCAAAATCTCTCCGTTGGATTTGAACGCTGAAATCAAACTGAAGTACACCGGGAAGAAAAACAAAACCGCCAAGACCGCTGCGACTGCAAACAGGATGATTTCCAAACCCTTTTTTGATTTATGCATTACATCTGCACCTCCCGTTTCCGAAGCAGCTTCACCTGTATTAGAGATACAATCAGGATCAGGATGAAGAGTACCAATGACAATGCCGTGCCGTATCCCTGGCGCAGCTCTCCGAATCCAACTTTATAAACAATATAGGTTAAGGTTTCCGTAGCGAATCCCGGACCTCCGTCTGTCATAACCGCGATTTGGTCAAAAATCTTCAAGGCACCGATCATCGAGAGCATCACACATACCGTCATGGCTCCGGCGAGCAGAGGGAATGTGATGTGACGAAATTGCTGCCAGCGGCTCGCTCCATCGATGGCAGCTGCTTCATGCAGCTCGGGTGGAATGCCCTGCAGACCCGCCAAGTAAATGATCATATAATACCCGGCGCCTTTCCAAACGGTCGTAATCAGGATAGCAATGAGTGCATAATTGGGATTCCCCAGCCAATCAATCTTATAAGCGCTAAGACCAATTCGGTCCAACAGCTGCGAAATGACTCCGAAGTTATAGTTGAAGATAATAGCCCACACGAACCCCATCACAATACCGCTAAGCAGTACCGGAAAATAAAAGATGCTTCGCAGCAAATTTTTGAACCAGCGAACTTGATCCACCAGCATGGCCAATATAATAGCCAATATATTCTCCAGAATAACCAAGGCAACGGATAGGATGACCGTATTCTTAAGAGCGTTATAGACCCGTTCACTGTGAAACATCTCTACAAAGTTGTCAAATCCAATGTAATGAATCTCATCGCTGACGCCATCCCAGTTCGTGAAGCTTAAGTTAAAGCTATTTAAGGTAGGATAGATGACAAATAATGTATACAAAATAAATGATGGAAGAATAAAAAGAACGGAGAAGGAGAGCCAGGTTTTCTTTTTGGCTGCCGCCTTCGTGTTGGTCGTTACTCCTAGCGTATTCGCATTCGGCATACTCTCACTCCTAAATGTACTGCTATTTGAGAAGGAGCAATCCACCCGCTTAACCTCAGTAGATTGCTCCGCTAATCCAGTCTATTTTTTGCCTGCTGCGTTCGCCTTTACGTTAGCATCCCACTCAGCATCGGCTTTCTTCATGTATTCTGCACTGAAATCACCTTTAGTGAGCCAGTCTTGAATTAATTTGTAGTACCAATTGCGCCATTGCGGAGGCATTTGATTCTCGCCCCAGAAGCTGTTGATTTGAAGTGATTTCATGGTGTTCGGATCATTCATGACTTCAAGCACACGCTTCATCTGCGGGCCGGCTTCGTAGGAGATGGCTTCTTTGGTTGTCGGAATTCCATTCACAGCTTTCATGAATTTCGTGTATTGATCTTTGGAGAAGAAGAAATGAATAAATTCCGTGATGGCTGCTTTCTTATCCGCATCTTGATTCGCGTTCTTGGAGATCGACCATCCTTGAAAGGAGTTCAAGCCGTTTACAACAATTCGCCCTTTACGGTCAGGCACCGGGTACCAGCCAAATTCGAATTTCGGATCCGCCTGAGAAATTTGCGAGAACATCCAAGGACCCGAGAATAACTCAGCGGCTTTCCCGGTTACCAGCATCGAAGCCGTTTGATTGTCCGCTGTACTCAGGAAACCTTTATCCACATAACCTTTCGCAAATAGCTCGTTGAAGTCCGTCATAGCTTGCATAGGTCCTGCATCCGTGAAGCTTACTTGACCTTTGGTCCGCTTGGAGTTCCAATCCGGATCATCCGCAAATACATCGTCCATCAGGAACTTGTTCACCCAGAAGCCCCAGTGGAAAATATCTTTGCCTCCGAAGGTTAGCGGGGTAATGCCCTTTGCTTTCAGCTTTTCTTGGATTTGAAGGAATTCATCATACGTTTTGGGCTCGGCAGTTATCCCTGCATCTGCATACGCTTTTTTGCTATAGATAATTCCTTGCGGAGCCGTCCCCACGATAGGGGCCGTCCAATTCTTGCCGTTCAATTTGGGCGCATCTTTGAATAGTTCAAGCCATTCAGCCGGCAGCTCGGCGATTTTACCCGCTTCGGAGAACAGCTGCGTGTCACGCATTTCAACGAGATCCGGGAATTCGTTAACGGCATCCTTGGTTTTAAGCCAATCCAGGTAAGACGCCATTCCACCTTCAGACAGGTCGTTGATCTTGATATTCGGATTTGCTTTGGTAAATGCCGCTACAGCATCTGCCATCGCTTGCTTGGTAGCCGGGTCACCTGTCGCATAGCCAATGGTGAACGTTACATTTTTCTTTGGCGCCGTAGAGCCTGTCGCAGCCGGGCTGGAGCTTGGCTCAGACGAGCTGCTGCCACCGCATGCGGATAAGAGGAGCGAAAGTGCCGTTACGGTGGTAACGGATACTAGCATGTTTTTTTGAATGTTTTTCATCCGTGTATAACCTCCCTATTATGTCTAACCTTGCTTACTGCCTGCTTATTAAATCCGATGCTTCAGTATCTGCACCGTTATTTGTTCCATGAATCAAGACTAACATACGCCAAAATTGTTTAGTATGCTGTTTTTTAAGCTTCATATGCAGGATTTTAAGATGTTTGCCCAGCAGGGAAGAGCTCAATAAAGACGGCGGTTCGCGGCAATAACAGATCTTCATTCACTGGGTATTGGAAGTGCCTTTGGCCAACTAATGCCTTCAAAAGGACAGGATAAGAAGAATGATTCACAACGACGATGCCATTATCAAATACTGCGGTTTCCACATTCGTTTGATGGAACCCGCAACTTGGCTTCAAATGCCGACCAATCAGATCCTTGGCGATATCGCTTTTCATCATAGGGATCGGATAAAGCTCATTATTCTTCTGTTCTAACGGAACATGTGGAGCGACTTTTGCACTGTAGGAATACCCATAGTAAAAGCCAAAGGAATACACTACACCTTTTCCCCTCGGATTGGAAACTACGCAGCCGTTCTGGTCCTTCATATAAGTTGCATGGACTTCCTCGCCTGTAAAGCTCTCAAAACAGCTCCCTTGTGGCAATCCTCCTTCGCCATACTGGATACAATCAAGCTCATGAGCAGCACCTTGTATAGACAGAGCCGATTCCACAAGCTTATCGGCAGGTCCATGCAGCAGAATGCCCCCTTGATGCACCCAATCTCTGATCCGTTTCTCAGCTTCCGAGTTTGGTTCTAGGAGATAACAATCATTCGCGCTTATAATGAGGACTTTGTAGTTGTCCAAATAATTCTTCTCAATCATGACGAGATCGATAATGTCCGCGGAATATCCGGCGTCACAGCAGGATTTAAACCAGCCCAGCAGATCCATTCTGCGTTCTTTATTCCCGTCTACAGACATCGGTTCGAATGTTGACATCGCTGATGGGAACAGGAGCGCAATATCCTTTCTTCTATTCCCTTGGATCATCGGAATAACGCGCTTTGCCCATTGATTTGCAGCAGCAAGAGAGTCTTGGAAGTCTTCGCCCATACGATGCAGAACTCCACCATCATCAAGACCGCACATTCCGTAGGAGGTATATCCTTTTGCACCGCTGGCTACAATGCTCCCAACGATTTCACAAGGAGTTACGGTTGCATAGATATCGTTATACAGAAACCTTCCCCAGTAAATTCCTCCTACAAATCCCCTGCCATCGTTCATCGCCCGCATCATGCTGTGCTGACAAGACACGATGTAAGGATCAGCATCTCCGTAAGGCGTAACAGGAACGGTGATAAAGTGAGCCGTATCCACATAGGGCGCCAAAGCATAAATATCAAGACCTCGCATGGCAGTATCCCATAGGTCACTGAAGCCTACATTTGAGAGCAGCGACCCATCAATATTCAGGAAGTAGCTCCACTGGGCCAAATTCGGACATAAGTACAAGGACTCGTCCCACTCTTTGAAACGTCTCTGCATGGACTCAAAGTACCGGCAAAGCTCTTCTTTTCTCCATTTCATATTGTCTGCCCACATGACGGCCTTAGGAGCCAATCCCGCCACATCCTCTGCGGTGTACATAGCTTCGTCTCTGTATGCCAACTCATACCAATAATCAGCTGGAGCTAAATCGGCGAACGCTGTAAACGATGTCCCATACTTTTGATTAAAAGCATGAATGTCATCATGATAAGCTCCAGATAACCAATCGACATACCTTGCGATCCCCTCCTCGTCAAAGCTAGGTGCGACAATAGGATCCCACATGCTGCAAATCGGTTTTCTGATTTGCCCGTTCACCTCGACACTTGTGCCATTCTCGCCGTATGTGGTTAACAAGCCTTGTACATGCTCCATCATGGAATCCTGCGCTTTAGATGACCAGTATCGATACCATTTTCCGTTGGAGCCGTCCGGATTCACCACTGAATCTCCATAAATAGGCGGGCTGAATCGAATATTCGGGTATAAGTTGTCGCCGTTCAAATACAAAGCCAGAAACTCATGGCTCATCCCGTGCTCTTGGAGTGTCTTGATGGTAAACTCAATCATCTTCAAGTACTGGCTCGCTTCAAGCCCCTGGTATCTGTCTCGAAAATCTTCCCAGGCCTTAGCGTCCAGAAGAAAGCTGTTAAAGCCAAGCCGCTTAGCCAATTTGACAGAATATTGCACGAAGCCCTCATCATCAAAAGCCGGTTTGTAAAAATTCCCTGCCCATACGTTGATATAAGGCTCCTTGTTGTTTTGATCAATCATATCATCCACTCCCAATGTCTCTTCTAGTTTTACCGCTTGGTTACTACCCATAGCTCCCTGTCAGATGAAAAATGAAGAAGAACCCTTCAAATGTAAGGATTCTTCAGTCTGTCGAAAAGAGGGTCTATCGAACGTCTAAAATTACCACAAATACAAATCATTGCCCTTTAGCTTAAACACGGCTTCCATGAAATAATAATCCCCATAAATAATAGGAAGGTGATGACGCCTGTTATGGTAGGATTCGGTGCCTCGCTGAATGATGCTATCGCTTGCCTGTGTCCAATCGGACCTTGCATCCAGCGTTTTCAGCAGCTTCAACGCAGCATTCAGATATACGTCCTTCTCATAGGTCCCGACTGCTTTGGCAATCTCGATTAACCCGCATGCTGCAATGGCCGCCGCTGTGTCATCCTCCCGCTTCGGCTCCAAGGGCTGGCGAAAATCCACAGGAATGACGCCGTCTTCCGGAATATTGGCCATGAAATAATGAGCAATTCGCTTGGCGGTCTGGAGATACTCTTCCTTCCCGGTATGGATATAGCTCATCATGAAGCCATAGAGAGCCCACGTCTGCCCTCTTGTCCAAGAGGAGCCCTCTTCATAGCCTTGTCCCCCGTATGTGCGGACTACCCCGCCGTGAAACGGATCAAATTCCACGATGTGATGAACGGAACCATCAGGGCGTACGAACGCCGACATTGCTGTGTCCGCATGCTTCATGGCAGTTTGCTTAAATCTTGGATCACCGGTTTCCTCCGTCGCCCAATAGAGTAAAGGGATATTAAACATACAGTCGATAATCGCCCAGCCTCTAGTATCCCCTTCGTCCAGATCGTTCCACGCACGGATGAAGCCTCCCGCCAGATTGAACCTTCCTGCTAACAGATTGGCGGCATGCAGGGCTCTTTTACGTGAAACAGGATTCTTCGTCACCTTATAATTGGCCACACTGGTAGGCAGCCACATGAAGCCCACATCGTGGTGCAAACCATAGAATTCCTCGAAGCACCGATCCAGATAGTCTTCTGAAATATTGGCGATTTCCTTATATTTGTCTTGGCCGGTCTCGTGGTGCATAAGCCACATCATGCCGCCCCAGAAGCCGTTGGTCCACCAGCAAATGCCATCTGCATCCGCACCGCTAGGATTCTCAGCTGCCCTGTCATCATGATTTCCGTTAACTGCTGTATAAGGAATTTTATATTTCGATTTTTCACTAACCCAGTCCATTTTTTTGGTGATCTTCTCAATAACGGTATGAACCCACTTGTGATCGGTTTCTTTCAGCACAGTTTACTCCCCACTTTCTGTTTTCCCTAGCTATTCGCGGTAATCAAAATCCGCATGGAGACGAGTTCCCTTTAAATCTTGCACGCATACGCCTGCGAATGCCCCTGTGAAGGAAAGCTTTCCTTGATATTCATCAGCTAAAATCCCCATGTACAGGCTAGGACCGATCGGCGTCCACGCGATCCCGTCGGCTGAATAATAAAACTGGACTTTTTCATATCGAATCGTTGCCTTCAGGTAACACCTCTCCCAGCTATGAACCGCGACATAGTCCTCCGCTTCCTCGTAGGCACCTTGATCGTTAACGATAACTGCGAGATGTTTGCCATGCTCGTCATCATAGGAGACTCTGACATAGAAGTGATCCGACTCGTCGTAATAAAGCACCAGCCCGGCCATTTGGGTAAAATCCTCGGGTTCGAATTCCAAACAGGTCTCCACCTCGCACTCGAAGCTCTCTATTCTTCGGGCGACCATACTCTGCTTATGCAAAGAATAGAGCGATTCCCGGCCATACAAACGCAAATATCCTGATCTCTCCCGAAGCGTTAGCCATGAGTCGTCAGCGGGAACCCGCAGCGTGGACCAATTCAAGCCCAGTTCTTCCTTGTCAAAATGGTCCCGCTCCGGTTGGACAGGGAATGGATGCAGCGGCAGATCCGGTGCCGGTACCTCAAGATCGGGCAGTTGCCCTCCCGATGCAAGCCGAAGCCAGCCGTCTTCTGTCCAGATGACCTTTTGGATCGATGTCTCCCTGCCTAAAGGACTTAATCCGCTGCCATCCGGCAAACTGCGGCTGCAAATGTGCACCATGTACCACTCACCGTTCTGCGTCTCGACCAAGCTTCCGTGACCGGCCTTCTGCAGAGGATGCTCCGAATGCCCGAATGAGGTAAGCAGAGGATAATACGGGTCCACCTCATAGGGTCCATCAACTTGCCGGGAACGCATCAAGGTTGCTGCATGATTCATCCCTGTTCCGCCTTCCGCCACCAACAGATAGTAATAGCCGTCTTTCTTGTAAACCATAGGCCCTTCGGTTACTCCCAGATGGGTTCCTTGTGTAACCCTTTTGACCGGACCGATCAGTTTCCGTTCCTCTGGGCTGTATTCCTGCATGATGATTCCGGCAAAGCGGTTTTTGTTCTTCCGGAAATCCCACTGCATATTGAACACATACTTTCGACCGTCTGTATCATGAAACAAGAAATGGTCAAAGCCGCTTGCATTGAGATACACCGGTTCCGACCATGGACCCTCGATGGATGGTGCGGTTGTGATGTAATTGTGCAAGTCTTTGTAAACCCCTTTACGGCAAACTACATGGGTGTAGCACAAGTAAAAAGTACCTTGATCATAGCTAAGTGACGGAGCCCAGATACCGCCGGAACTGGGAACCCCTTTTAAATCCAGCAGGCTGATCCGATCCAAAGGTCGTGCCAGCGGACGCCAATGAACCAAGTCCTTGGAATGATGAATCAGCACGCCGGGAAACCATTCAAAGGTAGATGTAGCGATATAATAGTCATCGCCGACTCGAATCGCCGATGCATCGGGATGAAAGCCTTTCAAAATTGGATTCTGAATGACCATGAGCGTTCCTTCCTTTCTGTCTTGAAGCTTTGAAAGATTATGTATTCAAGCGTACACGCTCTCACATTCGTTTAGAATGAGGTTTTTTTAGCTTCATGTGCGGAAATTTAAGTTTTTTTACATGAAAAAAAAGCATGAGCCGGTCGCTCATGCTTACATCATCGATAAATGATTCCATTACATTCTTCAATACATTCTCTCCATGTGCTGCAGACATTCTGTCCGCAGCTATTTCGCGTTATCTCCTAATTAAAGCCGCCGTTTACACGAATCGTTTGTCCCGTTATCCAACGGGCTTTGTCGCTAACTAACAGCTCAACGGCGTTCGCGATATCCTCCGGCTCTCAAGTCGTCCAAAGGCATTCATACGGCGGAATGAATCAACCAGCTCTTCGGATTTGCCATTTAAAAATAACTCCGTCGACACTTGCCCAGGCGCTATGCAGTTAATCGTAATGTCCTTCGGCCCGAATTCCTTGGCCAGCTGCCTGGTCAATTGCTCAACCGCTCCCTTGGTTGCGGCATATACACTGTACGCTGGGAGCATCGCCCCAGACACAGAGGTTGAGAAATTGATGATCGTTCCTCCTTGGGCCATATGCTTCATCGCTTGCTGACAAGCGAAATAGGTTCCTTTCACATTGACGTCAAAATGCTGGTCGAACATCTCCTCCGTCACATCCTGAATCGCTTTGCATTGCATGACGCCGGCATTATTAACCAGAATGTCCAAGCTTCCAAACCGCTCGAGCGTCTCAGCAAACATCGCTTCCACTTCGCTCACTTTGCCCATATCAGCGCGAATTGCGGCAGCTGCTCCTCCGGCCTGCTCAATAAGCTTCACGACCTCGTCGGCTTTCTCACGATTGGCAGAATAGTTAACAACCACTTTCGCACCTGACTGTGCCAGCTGAAGGGCTATCTGTCTTCCGATGCCTCGCGATGCTCCTGTAATGATGGCGACTTTTTCATTTAAATGCATGTTTATTCTCTCCTCTGGTTTCAATTTTGACTTTATGTTGTTCTCCATTGTGCGACCTTCTGGATCCATTATACCCAATATCTGTGTACCCCGTTAGAACATACCTATTTGATCCTTGCCTAATTCTCTTCGGATTCGCTAATATAAAGGAAACCATTCCCAAAGGGAGGATCGCCAACATGGATGAATCTATACGCATAGAGCAAGCCTTGCAGCAATTGGCGTTATTAATTCGCACGCATGCTCCGAGTAACGGCACACATCAAACACCTGTACCTTCTTTGATGCTTATGCATGCCACAGAGCCCTCTGAACCGTTAGAATCTGTCTATAAACCTTCCATATGTGTGGTAGCTCAAGGGGCAAAGACCGCCACATTAGCCGAAGAAACCTTTCGGTATGATCCCTCCACTTATCTGGTCACTTCTGTTGAACTTCCAATTGTAGGAAGAATTACGGAAGCCTCGTCCGACACTCCGTACTTAAGCTTAAAGCTTAGCTTTGAAGCCGACATGATTGTGGATATGATCAAGGAAAGCACCCTCACGGGGGAAGCACCTGCCGAAGCCTGTCGTGGTATCACCGTGAACAGAACGACACCTTCCCTGCTCGAGGCCATCATACGGCTCATGCAGCTATTACGTACGCCTGAAGATGCGAAGGTCCTGGCTCCGCTTGTCATTCGAGAAATTCTGTATCGAGTGCTGCAAAGCGAGCAAGGGTCCCTGTTTCGTCAATTCGCGGTTATTGGCAGCCAGGCTCACCATATTGCCCAAGCGATTCAGTTGATTAACAGGCAGTACGACCGGCCGCTCCTGATTGAACAGCTTGCGAATTCTGTAAACATGAGTACATCAGCCTTTCACAAGCATTTCAAGCGTGTCACAGCGATGAGCCCGCTGCAATACCAGAAAACCGTGCGCTTACAAGAAGCACGCCGCTTGATGTTGACGGAAACCATGCAAGCCTCCGATGCGGCCTTCCGCGTAGGCTACGAAAGTCCATCCCAGTTCAGCCGGGAATATGCCCGAATGTACGGACGACCGCCAAAGTTGGATGTTCAGAGGCTTCGCGGTTCATAGGAATCAACTAATCAGAGTAGTGCCGGCGCCGGCAACAGCACGATTCTGAACATATTAGGCTAGATGAAAAGCTTGGAATCGCCATCGTGACCGAGCTTCCCAACCGGATACTCCTCCGTCTGCATGAACTGCTCCTCCAGACATGCCATAACCGTCAACACCAGATCTTCTCGCCACGGAGGGGCGGCAACCTGTACGCCGACAGGCAGTCCGGCACTGTGTTCATCGACCTTATTTGCAGCCTGCACGGTCTTGTCGCTGCTGCGGAGGCGGGCAGCCACTTCATCCATTCGGACACGGGTTGTGCTAACGATCCCCGCAGGCATTTGCAAATAGTTGTACATCAGTGCATACGAGCCTTCATAGGACATTTGTAGGGATTGATCGTGCTGGATGGATGGTGTCAGGAATGGCGGCGAGATGAGAACATCAACTTGTTGCCGCTCCATTTCTTTAAGAAATCTTTGCCTGTAAAGCTCCTGCTGCCGAACAAGCTCGTGTCGTTCATCTTCTGTCTTTGCTCCGAGATACGGAACGATATGATGGCCCACGATTTTCTGCCCAAGTAAACGAAGGATTCCAGAAACAAACCGTTTCTTGCCTTTAGTAAGTCCGAACGATCGATGGACACCGGCTAATTGCGCCGACATTTCGTCACCATTCAACGATCGTTCAATGCCGGCTGCTCCCCCCGCCGACATGAGCGAGTAGAATTGATGAAGTGCAAATTCAGGCTCGGGCAGCACGAATTCTTTGACGATTGCGCCGCATTGTGCCAAGGCGTCGGCCGCTTCTCGAACTGTGCGTTGAAGGGCAGATGATGGAGCCAGAATGCCGTCCGTCGTATAGAAGCCAACGTGCAGCCCTTGAATAGACAGAGAGCTGGATGGTCGAATAGGCGATTGCTTCAAGTACTCCGGCGTCGAAAGAATCTCCATAGCAAGCACGAGATCCTCGACCCGCCGGGCCATCGGCCCCGTGCTCGCCATCATCGCCGCTTCCGGTAGGACGTGAACGATGCCCTCCGGTTTGCCTGAAGGCACTCGTCCTGGAGTCGGCTTCAAGCCATGGATGCCGCAAAAGTGGGACGGTGTGCGGATACTGCCGCCGACATCGGTACCAAGGCCGAGAGGCGAACCTCCGGCTGCTATGATGGCCGCTTCGCCGCCGCTGCTTCCGCCGGAGGACCGCTCCTCCGGACGCCACGGGTTGCGCACCCGTCCGTACAATGGGTTGACTGACTCGCACCCCATTAACAGCTGCATGATGTTGCTTTTGCCGATAACAATCGCCCCTGCCTGCTTGAGCAGGGCAACGCCTGGGTCGTCAGCCTGCGACAGCTTGCCCTGACGGTGCGGGAGACCCCACGTGCTGGGAGTTCCCGCGACATCAAGAGATTCCTTAACCGTCACAGGAACGCCGTGCAATGGCCCCAGCTCCCCTCCCTTAGCTGCTTGGAGATCCGCCCGCTTAGCAGCAAGCCGCGCTTCCTCAAACAGCGGAATGGCTACTGCATGTAGCACAGGATTTATTTCCATAATTCGCTCAATATGAGCTTCAACCAATTCCTGAGAAGTAAAGTATCCCTCACGAATCCCTTTGGCCATCTCAACTGCCCCCATCTGCAGCAGTTCTTTTCGATCGTTAGTTATTAGCATGATATATCCGCCTTCCTCTTCTTTCCACGATACATACCGCCGGTCGGTTTGTTAGAGATTATAATACCACATCTCCTTCGATATGGTAAAGCCCTTGCTGAAATTTCCCCTAGGATAAATACGCCGCCCCAAGTCACTTGTAATGACATGGGGCAGCTCTAATTACTAACTATTATTCAAATATTTTCTTCGCGATAATGGCCAAATCTGCAATATCAATGACATGATCGTTATTCAAGTCAAGTTGTTTGACATCCTCCCAGCCTGGGCTGCTGATCGACATGCCATAATGTGCAGCCACGATTGCCAAATCACCGATGGAGACCTTATCGTCATGGTTGGCATCCCCTGGAATTCCAGCAATCAGCTTACTACGGAAGGTTTGCAGCGCTGCATCCAGCGTACTTACCGCCGCATCAATCTGATCCTGCGAAGACGACGAATCTTCATTAACGAGGATTGCAGCACTCAAAGCTGATTGAAGCTCAGTCTTCGAACCAACAGGATATTGCCCTGGCTGCGAGCCTTCTACAGCTGTACTCAGTGCACTTTGAACCAATAAAATCAGGTTAGTTAATGCTAAATGATCATTAGCAGATACTGGAATTGTTTGAGAAGATAATGCTGCTGCTACCTCCCGGCCTGTTTCGTCCGAAAGCACCAGGGAGGAAATCCCTATAACGGCCGACTGCGCAACTGCTCCGCTTTTGACCTTCCACGTCAACTGCACAAGTGACCCAGCATCATGAATGTCGTTGCCTTGCCCCAGACTGGCGAGAAGAAGACGAAGCTGACCCGCTTCATTCACTTTACTTTCTACAACTTCCAAACCTTCTTTCACAGAATCCGCTTGCACAAACTCCAAGATGGCAGGATCAAAAGAAACGACGACATCTTGCGCGTAAATCGAGCTGATTGAGCTGTTTGCCAGTTCATTTAAACTGTAGGTCATGGAAAAGGTTTGACCCGGATGGACCGTTCCGGTCTCAGACAAGTTCCCTTTCGGCGGAGGAACCGGAGACACCGTTACACTTGCCCTAGCTTCAAATCCGCCGTCTTCTGTTTTTGCAGTTATAGAAGCCGATCCTAGAGACACGGCGGTAACTAAACCATTACCGTCGACTACAGCAACCGTTGAGTCACTCGTCGACCAAATAATCTTTTTGGTAGCCGCGTGGTCCGGCAAGACATTCGCGAGAAGAGTCTCAGAACTTCCGATGACAAGACTCAACTCACTCTTGTTTAAAGTAATGCCCGTTACTTTATTGGAATTAGTAACAGTGACTTGAGCCAAAGCTTGAATATCGGTTCCTTCGACAGAACCATGCACTTCGAAATTCCCAACCTGCGAGTAAGAGTCTGGACTTACGTTATCCCATGTTACGGGGAGTTGGACCGTTGTTCCATCTTCATACACAGCATCTACGACACTAGGCAGGGAAGGCGCAGTTCCAACTTCTGTCGTAACTTCCACCGGCTTAATTTCTGAAATCATATTCGTACTAGCATCAACCTTGGTACCGTACACTTCAAATTCGGTTATGGCCATAGCACCTGACGCACTTGAATACGGTGTTGCATTCTCCATGCCAACGCGGACTTTCGTTGCAATTGCCGGGTCAAAGGTGATCGTGGTAGCTTCATTGGAAGCTGTCGCCCAGTTTACTTGTTGATTTTTTGCAGAAACCCATTGCAAACCGTTCCAATACTGTACATCTAAGGATTTAGGCAAATTATTCGTCGGTGCGGTTCCGCCTGTAGTGAAATACAATTTGATGGAGTGGAACGTCTTGTAGTCCGGCCAGTACACTTGAACAAATTCATACGGACGTGTAGCATTCACGAGCGGCAGATTAGCTGTCGCAGATATACTGTATCGATTTGTCCAGCCTCCGCTTGTTGTATTCCCGTCGAGCATGAGATTCGGGTAAGAAGTACCATTCGTAAACGATGCCGTAGCAAGCGGTCCGGTTGAAGAGACCGTATCCTGGGCACCTGTTCCTTGATCGCTAAGCGCAAGGTTAACGTCTGGAGTGAATTGGCTGGATATCTTTACAATTGCCTCAGCTTCGCTAGCAACTCCTTGAATCTGACCTTTTATTTTTAAAATACCGCTGTTTTGCACCTGGCTTGCTGTTATTTCCGGCCATTTCACTGGCATTGAAGCGTTTAAACCATGGGTAAACTTCACCTTTACATTCTCAGGTAATACGGGAATCTCTCCTACTGCGGTGGAGATCTTAACCGAAGCATCCGCAACATCATATACCGTCACTTCAGCTTTTGCTTGAAGTCCGTTCACGGCTGCAGCAGCTTGGAATGTTCCCACCTCACTAGTGCTTGGCACATTCGTCCAAGTAACCGCCTCTTGCGACGTAGTGCCGTCTGCATGGACAACGGATACTTCTGATGGCAAGCTTACAGGCGAGCCTTTCATGACACTTACCTGAACCGGAACTACTCCAAGATTCCCCTCTGAGTCACCGTCTTTTGCATACACGGTAGTTTGAGCAGCAACGGACCCGTCAAAAGAAGCATTCACGGTAATTGGTCCT
Organism: Paenibacillus hexagrammi; assembly: GCF_021513275.1. Lineage (NCBI taxonomy): Bacteria > Bacillati > Bacillota > Bacilli > Caryophanales > Paenibacillaceae > Paenibacillus > Paenibacillus hexagrammi. The sequence continues at coordinate 3,623,191 of NZ_CP090978.1, forward strand.
GACTGTCCTTCATTGGATTGAATAATAACTAGTGCCTTGCCGTTGTAAGCGCTGCGTTCCGAGTGTGTATTATGTTCTACATTTTCCCATTTGTACAGCTCATTGCTTTCCTGCTTTCCGTTATCTACACCGACGATGGTCCCGCCTGTTACATCAAACTTGAGCAGGTTGTTAGCGTTCGGAACGATATTACCGTCCTGATCCACTACATCGGCTTCTACATAGGAAAGACTTTTACCGTCAGCTGCAATAACCCTTTTATCTGGACTTAACGTGATTGTATACGGCTGCGCTGCGGTTCTGATCACATCTGTTGCCGTAACAACGCTGCTCGTTGTATCTGCGTATGTCTTCACCTCAAGGGTCCCCGGCGTAAACGGTACATTCCAAGTCAAATGAAGCTTTCCGTAGGTTCCCGTCGGACTCAAATATCCGCCCGTATTCGAAGCGCTAGTATTCAGCTTGTCGTCTTTGGTCAGCTCCGAAGTTTCATAATATTCTCTGCCGTAATTCGTGGTTTTCACGTCAAAGCTTTTACGTCCCAGAGATTGCCCGTTGAGGAACAATTCCGCGCTTTGCTGGTTCGTATTTACCCAGACCTCTACGTCTTCCCCCGGACGCCAGGTTGTCCAATCCATAGGAACGATATGGGCCATAGGCTGCTTGGTCCACTGGCTTTTAAAAAGGTAATAGGAATCCTTTGGAAAGCCTGCTGTATCGATAGCCCCAAAAGATGAAACACCTACTGGGTAAATATTATAGGGTGTAGGTTCTCCGATATAATCGAAGCCCGACCAAATGAATTGCCCCAAAAACGGCTTACGGTCGCGGTCCTTCTTAAGACCGTATTCATTACCCATTGTCCAGGAGGCAAAGTTATTGTCGTAGGACGAAGTTCCCCGCGAACCCGGAGTTTGATTCACACCTGTATTCACAAGACTCGGATCTTGATACACGCCCCGCGCACTGGTTTGGGAGGAGGATTCGGATTCAAAGAAAAATGTATTCGGATATCGGCTCATCAGAACATCGACCGATTGGGCCGTGTTGTAATTCAAGCCAAACCCGCTTAAATAGTTGTCGATTAATCCCCAAGTACTGCTCGTGCTTGGTGCATTTCGTTGTTGATCGCCGCCCATGACGACAGGACGCGTCGGATCAATTGCACTAATATCGCGTTTCAGACGAATAGCTTCGCTGTATTCATTAAATGAGCTTACACCATACAAGCTTTGGGTATTCATCCATGAAGGCTTGCTCCCTACGCCCCGGACCTCATTACCGATTGACCACATCACGACGGCAGGTGAATTTTTATCTCGATTGACCATCTCCTGAATGACCCAATCGCTCCACATATACTGGGCTCCCGGTGTGGAAGGAGCTGGAGGAAGTGTGGTACCGGCCCACTCCTCAGGTACATTCGTTAAAAACCAGTTCCCGAAATCATAGGAAGCTTTAGCTGAGCCCCAGCCGTCGAAGGCCTCCTCCATGACGACGATTCCCAAGCGTTCGCACGCTTGAATCACTTCCTTGCTCGGAGGGTTGTGGGAGGTGCGGAAGGCGTTGACTCCCATATCCTTCAGGATTTTAAATTTACGCATCGCCGCATCCAGGTTTCCTGCCGCTCCTAAAGCTCCATCGTCATGATGAAGATCGACGCCTTGCAGCTTGGTATAGACGCCGTTCAGATAAAAGCCTCCGGAGTTAGCCGTATTTGCAGGATCGGTCTTCTCCATTTTGAACCAACGGAAGCCATATTCCGTTTCGGATGAATCGACAACCTGCGGTCCGGTGCCGCCGTTGATTTCTGTAATCAGCTCCGTGCGGATTTTATACAAATAGGGGTCCTCTGTAGACCATAAATGCACATTCGGCACATTAAGGCTGTCAAGAAGAGTGAGCTTCGTAGAAGGATTATAATCCACTGCATCGCTTGTATGAGAAGCGACGACATTGCCAGAAGCATCGATTACAGATGTTCGAAGCTGCGCCACGCCGTTGGATGCCTCCGAATATAAATCTGCGGAAATAGCCAGGTTTGCACTGCCGCCACTCTTATAGCTTGTCTCAAGATCGGCAGTCGTATAGGTAACACCGTGCCTCAAGAAATGCGTCTTGTCAGTAACGAGCAAATGCACGGGTCTTGTAATCCCTGAACCTGTATACCAGCGTCCCGAAGGTGCCATATTTTGAACTTTTACCACAATAACGTTCGATTCATCATTTCCGTAATGAAGATATGGCGTAATATCGTAGGAGAAGCCCGTATACCCGTTCGGATATTCTCCAACCGCATTTCCATTTACATAAACGATAGAGTCGGTATAAACCCCGTCAAAATCGATATAAATTTTCTTCTCACTTAATGTTTCCGGCAATGTGAAGGTTTTTCGGTACCAGCCCAAGCCGCCTTGTAGGTAGCCCTGGGCATTGCTAGCTCCCGAAACTTTTTGTCCCTCAATACTCCAATCGTGAGGAACGTTTAAGGTTCTCCAAGAGCTATCGTCAAAGCCTGGAGAAATAATTTCCTCCGTAGAAGGGCCGCCGGCTGGGTCTTGCAGGCCGTTCTTTACTCCACCCGTATTTAGAGTCGGAGTCCGGGTAGCCAAGTAAAACTGCCAATCGTTGTTAAAATCAATACTTTGAGTGCCTTCAGCTGAAGCATTCAGTAAGGCATTGGAGGTTAATGAAACGGGATTCTCGTTAGCAAGCACAAGTGTCGGAGGAAATGTGTTCGTCAGTAGAGCACTGCAAAAAACTGCACCTAGAGCAATTTGGGCTGCTTTAACTCTTTTTCGAGGTCTATTACGCATCGAATATGATTCTCCTTAGCCTTTAATTTTATAGATTACTTAGCTTCATTCCAAACATATATGGCTCGTGTACTAGACGACACCTCCTCGAATTATGATACGTTTTGTATCATAAAGCTCAGACTCCTATCTAAGCGCTTACATTGTGTTCATCTTACCACAGAATTCGCAGGATTCATCTATGAAAATCCTCATATTTTCCTTCAAAATTTCACTTTTTTCGCGTTAACAACCTATTAGCAGCTATATCCAAATGGAGCTGCCGGCATAGTTCAGAGGCAGGTGACCCCACCGATGTTTGTTTGGCTATTTCCGCGATGCTTGAGACGGATGCGGTTATTTAACGGGAGCCGACCGACATCTGTTGAGAAACATTTGACATATCTTCGATTTGGGAAGCAATATCTTTAGTTGTGTCTAAAATTTCATGAAAAGCCTCGTTCGTTTCCATTGTGATTTTAAGACCCTCATTCACCTCATCGTTGACATTCTCCAAAGATTGAATCGAATCTCTCATCTCATTTTGTATTTCAAAGATAAGGCTGGAGATTTTGGAAGAAGAGCTGGAGGATTGCTCCGCGAGTTTTTTGACCTCGGCAGCTACCACCGCAAACCCCCGTCCTGATTCAAAGGCCCTAGCCGCTTCAATCGCTTCATTCAACGATAGCAAATTCGTCTGATTCGCAATCTCTTGGATCATACTGACAATTCCGCCGATTTGCTTGGACTTGTCGTCAAGACTTTGAATAATCGCATTCGATTGCTCAACGGATTCTTTAATGAGCCTCATCTGTCTAACCGTTGATTGTACAGATTCGCCGCCTGCCTCGGCCTTCATTTTCGAATAGGAGGAGCGCTCAGAAATCGAAGAAGAGCTGGTTGCGATTCGTATGTGGATAGACGATTCTTTGCTGCTTTCGTATCGCTCGACTAGAAAGTATGTGCCCAAGGAATCACTTGCTTCATTTCCACGCACCCGTACAGGAAGTTGTACCAGTTGAGCGATGCGGAATGGCAAACATGCCCATGTTCCTATTTAGTTAGATGGCACTATTGACGCGCAAGTTTGACATTGAGATAATAGGTTTCAAGCATATTATGCAAACGTTTGCTTTGTTCCGATATTTAAGATTCACATCTTTTCGTAAAAATAGCATTCCCGGCATGGTTCCACGAAAGCGCATACAAGAAATATGGCTAAGGAGGTGAAGGCATGGGAGGTAGTTCAATGACTCGAATGGACCCTAGAAGCAGAGCATCCCCGTAAAAACAAACGGTATCTTTCCTCTTACATTCTGATTACTCTTCTCATTGATTATGTTTCTTCCACTAGTACTGGAATTGCTCTAAAAGGGTACGTAATTTCATTCATGCAAACGATTGCATTTTGATAGGAGGTTATTAATTTTGATAAGAAGTGCATCTTTGAAGATCGTAACATTATTTCTTAGCCTAATTCTATGTTTTAGTTTGGCTGGACTAACGAGCAGGGCTGCGGCCGATACGATCAGTTATACGGTCAATTATACGAACACAACAGCAACATCGGTTACGCTTCACTGGACGACAGATAACTGGACGACCACCAATGATACGGTCTTGACCAAGAATGGCACCGTATTTTCCACTGATCTCGGTATTCCAGGAGGCTCCAAACTCATCTACTGCTTCCACATTACAGCCCCGACCGAAAGCTGGGATAACAACAGCGGGAAAAATTGGGTAACTATACTTCCCATCAACGGAAAATACGAAGCTGAGAATGCCGCATTATCAGGCGGGGCAAAAGTAAATTCGAATCATACTGGGTACTCCGGGACCGGATTTATTGATGGGTACACAACATCCGGGGCAACAACGACATTCACGGTACAAGTAGCTGCAGCTGCCAATTATCAGGCAACGCTCCACTATGCCAATGCGACCGGCGGCTCCCGGACGGTTTCCTTATACGTGAACGGCTCCAAGCTCAAGCAAACGGTACTAACCAACCTCGCCAACTGGGATACTTGGGCCGATCAATCTGAAACTGTCCAGTTAAATGCAGGTAACAACACCATTGCGTACAAATACGAATCCGGTGACACCGGGAATATCAATCTGGATAGTCTGACACTTGCTTCCACAAGTGTTTCCCCGTCGCCTTCTCCAACCCTATCACCTACACCGACTCCTACAACAACACCGACCGCGACACCTACGGCAACACCAACCGCTACACCTACAGCAACACCAACTGCAACACCTACCGCAACACCTACCGCAACACCTACTGCCACCCCTACTCCTACGCCTACTGGACTCACGGTTCATGTCAAAAAACCATCCAATTGGGGATCCTCCATGCGAATCCATTATTGGAACTTAACGCCTTCAACTGTTCCTACAAGCGGCGCTTGGCCGGGAATTCTCATGCAATCGGACGGAAACGACTGGTACAGCTACTCAATAGCCGGAGCAAGCGGCTCCAGCCTCATTTTTAATGACGGCAGCGGTCATCAAACGGCAGATTTGTCTCGCAGCACGAATGAAGGATGGTTCTACACCGACAATACATGGTACAACTCCAATCCTGAAGCTCCTAAGATTCCAGTGATTACCGCCACACCTGAGCCTAAGACCTACGACTCCCCACTAACAGTAACGCTAACTAGCACCAACAGCGGTGATCGCATTTACTATACGACGGACGGCTCCAACCTCTACGACTTCGTCGGCCTTGTATACCGCAGGGATTCCCGTAACCTCCTCTTCGACGATTAAAGTGTTTGGCGTAAACGCAAGCGGTCAAGCAGAAAATACAGTCACCTTTACTTACGTGATTGATCCCAATGCGGATACACAATCTCCTACGATTACACCGAACCTGCCAGTGGGACATTCCAATACTGCCGTTACTGTATCCTTTATTGTTAAAGATAACAAATCTGCACCTACCACCTCTTATTACACGGTAGACGGCACAGAGCCTTCAATTAATTCCCAAACCTATATCTCCGGCGATGCGTCAAACGGCCTGACCGGACCGGGAATTCTTATTTCCTAAAACAACAACGTTAAGATTCCTCGTTATCGATGGAAAAGGCAATCGTACCACGCAAAGCTTCGTCTATAACATTGGGAGCGGCGGCGATTTCCGCGAAGACTCGATTTACTTCGTCATCACTTCCCGCTTCTACGACGGAGACCCGAGTAACAACGTGCATGCCTGGGATGATGCCAAAGCAGGAAATCCCGACTCGGATCCGGCGTGGCGCGGCGACTTTAAAGGATTGATACAAAAACTCGATTATATCAAAGCGCTTGGATTCAGCGCGATCTGGATTACACCTGTTGTTCAAAACGCCAGCGGCTACGATTATCACGGCTACCATGCAATCAATTTTGCCAAAGTAGACCCTAGATATGAATCCGCCGGTGCTTCCTATCAAGATTTGATCAACGCCGCTCATGCCAAAGGGCTGAAAATTATTCAAGATATTGTTGTGAATCATACCGGCAACTTCGGCGAAGAGAACCTGTTTCCGATGTTTAAGAAAGATCCTACAAAGCCGGACACTGCTAACAATCTGGTCAAAATAACCGACAAGCTGCCATCCAACTATGATACCATGACACCTGACCAGCAATATCAGGCCAGAATCGCATTAATGAAAACAGCGGAAACCAACAACAACATCTACCATACGGAAAAAGCCTATCCTGGGAATCCTACACGGTTCAGACAGGACAAATCGCAGGCGACTGCGTGGACTTGAATACGGAAAATCCCGCCGTAGCCCATTATTTGATCGACACCTACAACAAATATATTGATATGGGCGTAGATGCTTTCCGGGTGGATACCGTGAAACACGTAAGCCGCTACGATTTTAACAAATATTTTATCCCTGCATGGAAGAACCGAGGCGGTTCGAATTTCTATATCTTTGGAGAAGTAGCTACAAGATATAGAGATGTATGGAACAGCGGTATTCCAGCCATATCGACTCCTTTCTATACATGGAAAGAATCCAAAGCTTACCCAGGTGACAATGTAGACGATTACGCGGCTAACAAGGCCTCTGTTGAACAAAACTGGGCGGACAACTCGACGACCGCAGGACAGCCTACATCAAACAATGCCATACTGAACGGGAATTCCTATCATACTCCAGACTACTCTATGAAATCAGGCTTGGATGTTATCGACTTCCCGATGCACTGGGCATTTAAAACAGCCAAAGAAGCCTTTGGCATGCGAAGCGGCGACCAGTACTATAATGACGCAACCTGGAATGTAACTTATGTCGATTCCCATGACTATGCACCGGATCAAGCTCCGGAAAATGAAAGATTTGCTGGAACTCAAGACACTTGGGCAGAGAATTTGGACCTATTGTTTACATTCCGCGGCATCCCTGCCATCTTCTATGGAAGTGAGATCGAATTCCAGAAGGGTGCCGTCATTGACCCAGGCCCAACGAAACCACTCAGCGAAACAGGCCGCGCTTACTACGGGGATCATTTGGAAGGCTCTGTAACAGTTCAAGATTATGGAAAATATACCAATGCTACCGGCCAGCTCGCCGATTCCCTTAATTATCCGTTGGCCCAACATATCAGAAAACTGAACCTGATGAGAAGAGCCATTCCTGCTTTACAAAAAGGACAATATTCCACAGAGAATGTATCCGGAGAACTAGCTTTCAAAAGAAGATATACCGACGCCTCAAGCGGAATTGACAGCTTTGTATTGGTTACCATTTCCGGAGATGCTCAATTTACAGGCATTCCGAACGGCACCTATGTGGATGCAGTTACCGGCGATACGAAAACGGTTACAAACGGCACCATCACCTTGAATTGCTCCGGCAAAGGGAACGCAAGAGTATACGTGCTAAACGGTAGCGGTAAAATCGGCGATACAGGGACTTATCTGAAATAGCGATTACGGGATTTGGAAATTATCAGTGAATAGAGCTTTGCAATTTAGAGTGCAAGAAGCCAGCAAACTCAATGGTTTGCTGGCTTCTTTGCTAATGAGATCAACAAGGATGCTCATTGACTACAGATCAGTTCAGCCTATCGTACTATTGGCCAATCGTCTAATTTCCATGCTCATTCTAGCATTAACAGGATACACTTCTTCTAGGAAGCGAAGAATATGCAGCGCCGATTCCTGGGTCCGCTCGTACCCCAAAATCATATCGCCTACCCTTTCTGCGAAGTAAGGGTACCTCTTTTCCAGCCGCCGATCCTCCCCGAATACATCAGGGTAGTATGCTTCCTCCTTCTCCAACAAATGCAGAACGGACAGGATGCTGTCCACGGCATGGCTCTGAACGAACCGAGCTGCGGAGAGTTTCTCTCCCCGCGCATATCGGCAAAGACCCACGTACAAGTTGGTCAAAGCCTCATTCACCGGAAAATCCAGACCCGCTCTCCGTTTCGTCTCGATTTTCTTGCTGCCCTTCGCGATCTTCGGCCTGTCGTAATTCGGATCCATCCAAACGATTCTGCCTTCCGAATACGCGATATTCTCCATTTCCTCCTCCTCGAAAATGGCATACTCGCCATAAATCCCGTCCTCGAATAAGATCTTGCATCCGTCCGGCGTATTATGGAAGGAATACGCCAACGGACCTACCTCCTCCAGCCAATCCAATCGCTCTATATACGCTTGCTTATACCCCGGCTTCACAATGACGAAAAAGTCCAAGTCCGAATACGCATCAATTCGCTCCGTTTCCACTCCAACCGACCCGACTCCCAGCAATAGCAGCGATTCGCCTCTCCGCTCTATTGAACCTCCGATTGCATCCAGCCTTCCAAGAAGCTGTTCTTTCTTAGCCATTCAATCTCCTCCATTCAGCTTATAAAATAACCCCATAAAGTCGAACCTTGGTTTCGCTACTGGTACAAATACTTCGTGGCGAGCCCCAAACATATTCATGCATGAGTACAAAAAAAAGGCCCAACCCCAACTTCAGCGAGGTTGAACCTTTCGGTTACATTGCCTTTATATTACTTTCACAATAATTGGAAAATGTCTCGGTGTCAAGCGATTCATCCAACGAAAAGCCATTTACCTTTACTAACTGTACTGAGGCAAAAGGACAAGTACTATAATAGAAAGAGGCGACTCCTCTCCACTATTGATCAACCTGTTGTTTGGCTATAGAAGGGAGCCTATGTGGCAGTTTCTTTTCTCTCGGGTGGAGGCCTAGGAATCTTTCTCTAAAGTGCTCTTCCTCCCAATTTTTTCGGCACGCATCCAAGATGGAGCGTCGAGTCAACATGGAAAGGGGCTTCCCTGCCTGATTCACCACATAGATCCTCGAACGGCCACTTTCGAGCATGATTTGAAGCGCCCTTTGGATTGTCTGATCCATCGATACTTGACGGAATTCCTTACAAGCCAAGTGAGACAGAGGGAGAGAATACTTTTCAGGTTCAACTGCCGCCAATTGCAAATCCTTGAAGCAAACTTCACCGATCATTTTTCCACTCGCATCCAGAATCGGATATGCTTTATGGCCATATTTGTCTGGCTCTTGGCGCATCATTTTCCAGGCACCTGCTATAGTCAGCTCTTGTGGAAACGTGACTAGACTTGGTGACTCCAACTGGGAAATTGTCATTCTCTCCATGGGGTCCACTGCATAGTCTCGGGAAATATGACTTCCCCGGCGCGCCAGCTTCTCAGTTAGGATTGAACGCGGGAGCGCAATAACGGATATACCGGTAGCAATCGCACAGGAGAGTAAAATCGGCAGCATCAGAGCTAGGTCGTGCGTGAGTTCAAGCATAAACACCGAAGTCGTAAGCGGGGAGCGTGTCACTCCGGAAAAAACAGCAGCCATTCCAACAATCGCCCATACCGCAGGATCAGATGCATGAAATAAGAAGGCTAATGCCTCTCCGGATGCCCCTCCTATTAGCAACAATGGAGCCATAATTCCGCCGGAGGTGCCAGAACCGAGCGCGACAATCCAAATGATTGACTTGATGATTAGAAACGATAGCAGCATCTGGACCGGAAATTGCCCAGTAACGAAGGAACGTATGGAATCATAGCCCACGCCTAGTACCTCAGGCTGGAGAATTCCGCCTATTCCGATGATTACACCGCCAATAGCTGGCCACCACATCCAATGAATATTGATCTTATCGAACAAATCTTCAGTGCCGTAGATGGCCTTTGTTAATACATAAGCAAGTGCTGCACCTACTACACCAAGACCTACCGCAACCACTATGATTTCACTGTGGCTGGCCGGAACAACAGAGCTTGGAAATACTGCGGCATCACCAATCCAATACTGCCTTAGATAATCGGATACGACACTGGCGATGACTATCGGGATGACACTACGAGGGCGCAGTTCGAATGCAAGCAATTCGACGGCGAAAAAAATGGAAGCGATCGGGGCATGAAATGTAGCGCTCATGCCCGCTGCAGCACCGCATAGCAGGAGAACCTTCCTCTCGCTAGCAGTAAGATTGAAAAATTGCCCTATGACTGAACCTAACGATCCACCAGACATGATGATCGGTCCTTCAGCTCCAAATGGGCCTCCGCTGCCGATGGAAATCGCCGCGGAAATGGGCTTAAGCATAGCAAGCTTTGGGGAAACAACGCTCTTGCCATGGAGAATGGACTCCATCGCCTCGGGTATGCCGTGTCCTCTTATTTTATCGGACCCATAACGAGCCATTAGACCGATAATGAGTCCGCCAATCACCGGCGCAAGCATGTTCATCCAGCCGAATTGATTAGGATATGGGGAAACGAAATCGAAGGAAAAACGATGGAAATAGAACAGATTTGTAAAAAATCCGATCATATTTTGCAGAATGATAGCGATTCCCGCACCTGCGGCTCCAACAACGACGGCTATTCCTGCAATAATGGCGTTATTTGGGCCAAAACGAAAGTCGGATAAACGTCCCTTCCATGAATCCATAATTCTTCCTCCTCAAGCTGTAAAATATATCGCATTGAGATATATATTCCAGGATCGAAAGGAAAAATTCTATGAACAAGCTCATCGATAAAACGATTTATGAACAACTTGCGGAATTCCGGTATCAGATTCGCCATTTTCTCCATTTTAGTGAGCAAGCAGCCCGTCAATTAGGGCTGACTCCTCAAGCGCATCAGTTAATGCTTGCAATTATGGGATTTGCAGGGAGGGACTACGCGACTCCAAGTGAACTTGCTGAAAGGCTGCAGTTGACGCGCCATGCCTGCCTAGGCCTGATCAACCGCTGCGAAGCCCAAGGCTTAGTAGAGCGAGCCTCCAACCCGGAAGACGGTCGTAGTATTCTCATTCGGTTAACATCCAAGGGACAAGAACTGTTATATAAACTATCCGAGATTCATCTTAAGGAGCTCTCTCACATCCAATGGGGTATGTTTCGTTCCCAGAAGGAAGATGGATAGAATTCATAAGCGCAAGCTTTACAAGGTCTAACTTGACACAAGAGCATACGCCTACATTGTGCATATACTGCTCCTAAAAGGAGGAGTATGGTATGTATCATCCCCATTTTCAATATGGTCAATTAAGTCATCCCATCCCTGTTTACGCAGGAAAGACTTATCGCTACGATTATTCAGATGGCAATGTCTTCATCATTCATTTCTTCGACTCCACACATCGGCATGATGAAGGGATTGCCGGGCAACATAAGGGGCTCAAAGGATACTATCAATTTAATTATGTTGAGATTGCCCTTGTATTTACTTTATGTATTGGTTGGAAGAAGCCTACACCGTTAGCCAAATTATTGATCTTAGTAGGATGACTGTTTATACCCATTATACCTATGATATCCATGGTAAACGACAAAGCTTATTCCATGCTGGGACCGTAACCGAGCTGTAAACAGCCTCACAACATAATCCTGAGCCATCCCTTTGATGAAGATGACACCCCTCAACTAAAAGGAACAGTCGCCAATTGAGGTGAACTGTCCCTTTTTTTAGCTATTGGTTTTCGTTGTTCTTTCAACTTAGATCGTTAAATCATTTTCTGCTTTCATATTGATAGCTTCCTGTAAAAGTCTTTGAAGAACAGCAGCAAAAACAGCGATCACGATAGAAGCAAAAATAATGACGAATGCAGGACCTGTGATAATTGGAGGGTCAACTCTCCTCGCCAAGAGAGAGTAGAGCGGCATTCCTAACAGGTACAAGCTACTAATGGTGATGGCACAGTATTTAATTTTCTTTAATGCCTTAACAGATAATTCCGAGAATGCTTGGTTCCTATCAATATTGCCTAAAATCTTAAAAACTTGATACAGAGCAAAGTAAAAAGGTATCGCAGCCGCGTACATATCGATGAAAACGAGAGGCTTGATATATGCGAGCTCTGGGTACAATCCTCCAGCAAAATTCCCGAACTTCGGTACTACAAATAGGCACAAAGCAAGAATTGGGATTCCAATCAGAATAACAGCCGTCTTCAGGAAAAGTGTTGTTCCCCGTTTCATTAAGAGACACCTCGCTAAGTTATTGATAAGATGACTTTACCACAGGATTTATTGTTTAACAATAAATAAATATCGTTTGTAATTATGTCATTATTGTTATTTACATCGTATGTAGCGCTCTTCCTCATAAAGTCGAAAACTTATACTCACGATATGCTTCATATGCGGGTGGGAAATCTCCCAAATAACAGAGATCAGTTACACATATCTTCATTCTGACTACAAATTGCATACCTGCTCGGGTTTGAACATCCTCAGTCTTTCAGTAAGCTTTTTAAAAGCAAAACAAACCAATCTCCTGTGGATTATAGAAATTCGTTTTAATCAAATAACGTTATTTTCAACCTAATACACAAAAAATGCAATGAGTAGAAACAATATTCCGCTCCAAGATATTTGTTGTGCTCCCATATGGGATAGAAACCATCCGCCTAGAACCGTGCCAAGCGTGACGCCCAAATTCGCAAAGGAGACGAACAAGCTATTAGCAAACTCAGGCGCTTCTCGTGCTTCCGAGGTTAGCCAAGTTTGACTTGTAATAAGACCTCCCGTAAACACGGCTCCCCATACAAGTACTATTGCAATCATGGGAATGAAGTACCCTCCAAGACAAAATATCAGTAAATAAATGCCAACAAACACAATGGGATAAAGCATTGTGGTGTTTACCATGTTCTTACTTAAAAATTTAGCGGTGTGCAGATTTCCAACTATACCGCTGGCACCAAAGAGAACTAACATAAGACTAACTGTTTTGCCATCCATACCGGTCACCGTCTTGAGATACTCTGCAAAATAGGAATAGACAGAATATAAAGCCGCCAGGATGAAGCAAGCAGTAGTCTGGTGAGGAATTTCCAAATTCGAGTTAGCCTTCAGTAGCTCAGCGACAAACTCTGTTTGGTAAAACAATGGCTTTGATAACATTTACAAGTTAATTGTGTTATGTTATTATTTATTTACGTAATTACGTATTATTTAAATAAATAATATGAGGTGATGTTTTTGACTCGTGACTATGGTGTAGAACTGGACGGACTCAAGACGCAATTAGCTGAACTTCAAGAGATGGTTAAACAGATCGCGAAAAACTCGTCAAGCAAAGAAACACGAACCAAAGAAGATGATGATCAGTCGGGCCGATTTCTTGTAGACAACAACACAGGACAGGGAAATTTGGGTGAACTATTTTTTTCAGGTCAATACCTTGGCGAGAAGTCGCGTTATAGATGGGAACCACACGGACGGGATGTTAAACAACTGGTAGATCTCGATAGCGATAAAGTTGCGAAAATTTTATCTGCACTTGGTCATAAACAACGTATCGATATCTTAAAAGCCGTCTTACAGCAACCCTTGACAGGTGCAGAACTCGTAGATCGCTTAAATATGGGTACAACCGGACAATTGTATCATCATATTAAAGCATTGCTGGAGCTGACCTCCTAAAGCAAGAAGAACGTGGCGGTAACTATACATTCCCTGGGCATCGAGCACTCCCATTTTTGCTTTTATTAGCTGCAGTATCGGAGCTGCTTGATACAAGTGACTATATGGAGTTATCAGAAGCGAGAAATAACGCAGGTGATTATCTAGGCAACACAGCTGAGGAATACGATCCGCATCTTTTGCTTCGATCCGTATTGGAGAATACAATCCTCGAACATCAAGCGGGGTATTGTTCCGATGTTAGCGTGGTTTTTCATAGCGACGGCAGCGTGACTGTTTCCGATAACGGTCGGGGAATTCCTGTTCAACCTTTTTCAAACTCGGAAAAGCCGCGTGTTCAAGCTATTCTCACTGAAATAAGTCGTTTTTCAGCATCATTCAATGCACCGAACAGCCAAAAGGGTATCACCATTCCAATCGTTAACGCGTTGTCACAAAGGCTTACGGTAGAAGTGCGAAGAGAGGGCAAGGTGTTCCGTCAGGAATACAAGCACGGCATCCCTCAAACTTCACTTCTCACTGTCGGACTAACCAATGAAACAGGAACCAGCCTTACGTTTGTTCCCGACAAAGAAATATTCCATTCAAGTTTCGACCAAAGTCTGTTTGCCAGTGAAATTGCCGGCATTTCGGAAACCTATCCAAATTTGAACTTACATCTGCTCACCGATTGATGGGCAAGGCGGAGGCTCCTCTTTACAGGGAGTCTCTGAGTTTGTTGATAAAGCTAGGTCCATTACGAGCTTCAGTAGCTTTTCTCCGATTGCTGTTGACATTTTGTTATTCCATTGAAATAAAAGCTGATAAGGTGATACCAAAACTGTCAAAGGCAACCGCTACGCTTCTCCGAAAACTACTGAGCTCTTCACTTCCGCTTTATCAATAGGTCTGGAGGCTTCTCTTTTTTCTTTACGAAACATTTATAACAATAAAAAATGTACCATATCGATCATTTCTGTTCATTAAACAAAAAATCGTCCAGACTAATTTTATGCATTTCATAGTTAGCACCAATGCTCTTTAATTGATCCTCTACTTTAGCAGCATTCTGCTCAATGCCCTTAAACACCAACAGAGGCGTCGCTTCCAAATATGCTTTCGCTTTCGTATAATCGCAGGAGAACATTTTTTTGATGAACACCAGTGTTTTTATCTTGTCTGTACCTGCACCTGTAATCAATACTTTGTAGTAATCGTAAGGTTCATTCTCATCGTTCTCGCACTCCCCAAAGTTCGTGGCCGTAAGACGCTATGTAGAAAATCCACAAGATTATTGTAAGCAACGGAAAAATCCCAATATCCCATTCCATGCTTTGCCGTATAAATTGTGGTATCCCCTCTTGAAAGATCGATACAATAAGGATCGCCTTCATCCGATGCAATAACCAGATAATTAGTAGGCCATTCGGTAATCGCTTCATCCGTAACATGATTATAATTGTATCCTGATTGACCTGGCAGAATATCCTTGGCGCCATAAATATGAAGACTGATATATTCGTCCGTACACCAAGAAACCTTTTCGGGTACATAACGCTTCAAAAAGTACAAGTATTCCTCTGGTAGACGCCATGTGTCCGAAACGGTTCGTATGATCTTCTCCTCTGCTTCCGTGATCAATTGCATGGCGTAAAATTGAGGATTTCCTTCCTTCTCTTTGACTAATGCTGCCTGCATCTTCTCTATGAGAGTATCAACTTCTTTATACATATCCTCCAATGGATATCACCACTTTTCCATCATTTCAAACTCTGTCTTCCTTCTATCCTTTCAAACTTACCTTCGGCTTGCTGCCTGCGCTATCTGAGATAGCAATATGCCCCGATCCCCTTCAGCCCTGGCGGCTAGCTTCTTTAGCTTTTCCGTACCGCCCCAGATCAAATAAACGATATGCTCCACTACTTCATGCTGAAGACCGTGAATTTGGTCTAGTAGCAGTCTAAGGTGCCTATCGTCTTCCATTTCGTTTTTCATATTCACCTTCATTGAATCCGAACTATGCAGCATGCATTTCACCAGCGTAGGAATTGTATCCGTATTAACGCCATGCCGCTTTGCCAAAGCAACGATGAAATCGTTCTGAACGGACTGATGTTCTTCATCCACCTTTTCCATATAATCTACTACTAGTGGAAAATAAGCTCGATCCGTCAAGCCAAGTCCGAAGACCGCATAACTGCCTGGCATGCAGCATGATTCCCCTTCTGCATCCGCATACCATTCAAAAGTTTCCATAGCCACACGCGCGTACCTCTAGTAAAGGCTGCAAATTGGGATATTCCAATGCGTTGGCAAAAAAGCGGTGTGTGCTCGACTTGGCCAGTCCTTTCATGGACAGCCATTGCTTGACGCTAGACTTCAGCTTGATTTGGTAACTCTTTGGGAAGCCAATGCTTAACAAACGGGTCAGAAATCGGAGCGCTCGGCCATAGCTTTCCTCGGTTTCCTGCTTCATGATTATCGTCACTTCAGCAAACACATCATTGGCGCTGCATTCAACCAATTCGTCCTGATAGCTGATATCCTCCTTGGCGATTGCTCCGCTGCCCTCCATCGTTAGACGTATTGCTTGGGCGCTACCCATTTCGATTGCAAAATTCAATAATTCCAGCCCCATACTTCTACTGTAGGAAGGCTCGTATCTTAGAATCAAAATAGCCGCATAGATGACCAATTCGATCGGACCTTGCTCTGTATTCTCTAGCTGGGCATCGCTTTTTTCTTATATTCCTTCTGCCATGCTGTCCCTATGTTATCGTAATAAGCAGGCAACCACTGACTCTCTACCCAACTCCGCAAAGCACCGATCAGATAACCCCGATGCTCGGCAAGATGTTTGTTGCCCTTATTCACTTGTTGAATGCTCTCGAAAACAGCTATGATCCAGCTTGAATCGGCTTCCGGAAACAGCCCCTTGTCCAACAAATGCCTAGCAAGGAAAAATGACTCCAAGGGCTTGGTCGGATATTTGCCCACTTCGAGTTTGACTGCTATATAGTTGGAAATTCGTGCCAATAGCTGTTCTCTTTTCGTTTCGTCCACGTATTCGAGAATTCGAACATGTACCCAGCCATCCGTCGTGTGGAAACTGCCGCTAAGCGTATACTTGTAATCAATGACCCCAGGCAGCATGGCCATCAATATATCCTTTGTATAAGATGCAAGCTCAGGAACGATCTGCTCTCGCAGTTGTGCCTCGCTCAAGAACTCCCCGAAACCAGTCTCTTCTTCCTGCATCGTCAAGTCGGGCTCCACATCCGTCACAGATACCTTTCCCTTGGCATATTCGAGCAGCGCATAACTGTGAATTCCGGCCTGAAGAGGGGTACGCTTCACAATTTTCTCCGCATGATCATCGTTCAAATCAGCCATCCAGTTATCGATTTGCCGTTTCATTTCATCTAAAAGCGTTTCCTGATTAGCATCCATATGCCCTCATTGCTCCTTCATACCATGATCATGATTTACACCTTATCATAGTCTCTCTTCATGGATGGAACAATTAGGCGTTGGACCCAGTTTTATGTTAACGTATCAGCAAAAAATCACAATTCATATAGGAAGCTCCACCAGATGCGCAAAAAAGCCGCCTCTGTATGTTATGGCGGCAGTACAATGTTCTACTCTACTTACAATTGGTAAAATTACTTCCCAAGACTGCAGGACCTAGCTGTCCTGTTTTTGAGTTAGAAAGGCGTACCTCTATTTTACTATTTGCTAAATTTGCGGTTATATCATCAAATCTACCTGCCCAAGTAGGTCCATCCTCTTCTGGAGTCGGGTATAGCTTGAATCTCCAGCTAATCTCATTTTGAATATAGGCAAAGCCCTCAAAACCATCATATTCTCCGATTGATGAAGGTGTAGGAAGATGAGTAGCATGAATGCTTATACTGGTGCGCGGGAAGCTTGGTGTTAACTTCACTTTATAAATGAGAGCTGCTCCTTTTGCATTCGCATAGCCAGCATTTACGGGCTCTAAAACAGAGCTGCAAGGCATGGATGCAAGAGCATATCCATTCTTTGGACTCATCAACACACTTCCCAAAAGTAACAAAACCACAATCATTTGCTTCATAAAGAACCTCCGCAATTTGTTGTGGTTATTATCCCCATATGAACGCGTAGTATGAATGAAATCGCTATTCCACGATTGCAACCGGACGCGCCCAGCCCGCACTCGCCTTTTCCACTTTAATTGGAAAGCAGCATACTTTGAAGCCGAACGGCTTCGGTATTTGTTCCAAATTGGCCAATTTCTCGATCTGGCAATATTCCCGGTCCTTGCCGACATAGTGCGCTGCCCACAGAACACCTTCCCTTGGCTGCTTTTTGTACGCTTCAGCTTGCAGATTGAGCGGAATATCCCAACCCCAACCGTCAGTACCGACTACCTTGATGCCTTGATCCAGCAGCCACAGCGTAGCTTCAGCAGACACACCCGCGTGAAGGAACGCATAATGTTCATGATAGAGCCGTTTGTCCGCATCGCTCCGGATGAGAACAATATCATAAGGCTTCAACGTATACTCGATTCGTTGTAACTCAGCCTTCAAATCATCCGTCGTAATCTCGTAACCCGGCGGCTTTGTACTGAAATCGAGCACTACTCCGTCGGAATAAAACCATTCGAGAGGCAATTCGTCAACCGTTCTAGCCTGCTTCCCTTCCGACGTCGGCCAGTAGTGCCATGGTGCATCGATATGAGTTCCCGAATGCGTATTTAAGGTTACCGTTTCCGTCGCCCATGCTTTGCTTTCCGGAAAATCGTCCTGCTTAAGCCCGAGTACCGCCGCCGCTTGCAGGGCCCCAGCTTCATGGCTCTCATACTTGATCTCCGCTGGTATTGGCTCTCGGATGCGCGGGCTGATTGGTACGCTTAAGTCAATTAACTTCATCACATATTCTCCCTTGTCTCCCGATTCAAGCACATTATAGCATATTGCTCCGCTCGGTTTTATACTCTCTTTTTATACACCCGCATCGCAAACATATAAGCCAAGAACATAACTCCGAGGCACCACGCAAGAGCAATCCAAATATCGTTATCTAAAGGCTGACCCGACAGCAATGCGCGGATAGATTCTACGATCGAGGTCACCGGCTGGTTTTCGGCAAAGATGCGAACGATGGTCGGCATCGACTTGGTTGGTACAAATGCGGAGCTGATAAAAGGCAGGAAGATAATGGGGTAGGAAAAGGCGCTTGCGCCATCAACTGTTTTGGCGGATAGTCCTGCTATAGCTGCGACCCAAGTCAAAGCCAATGTAAACAGAGCGAGTATGCCGGCTACAGCAAGCCATGGCAGTACTCCTGCAGAAGAACGAAAGCCCATAAGTAATGCTACGAGTATGATGACAACAACTGAAATGGCATTGGATACCAGCGAGGTTAGGACATGCCCCCACAATAAGGTGGATCGAGAAATCGGCATGGTGTGAAACCGCTCGAATATACCACGCTGGACATCAGTAAACAGGCGGAAAGCCGTGTAGGCCACACCGCTAGCAATCGCGATCAGCAGGATACCAGGCAGCAGGTAATTCACATAATGATCCGTTCCGGTTTGAATGGCGCCGCCGAACACATAGACGAACAGCAGCATAAAAGCGATCGGCATGACGGTGACCGTTATAATGGTGTCCATGCTGCGGGAGATATGAAGCATGGACCGTCCGAGCATGACGCTCATATCGCTGAAAAAGTGACGCTTTGTCGTCTCCATTTATTTCTCCTCCTTAGTACCCACGATTGCGAGGAAGATCTCCTCCAAAGTCGGCTGCTTTTCAACATACTCAACCTTGACGCTTGGAAACAGCTGCTTCAATTCTGGTAACGTGCCGGTTGCAATAATCCTACCCTCATGCAGGATAGCAATTCGGTCGGCAAGCTGCTCAGCCTCCTCTAAATACTGCGTGGTTAAGAAGATGGTCGTGCCGCCGGCTACCAGCTCCTTGACAATCTTCCAAACCTCGATGCGTGCTTCGGGGTCAAGCCCTGTGGTTGGTTCATCCAGGAAAATAATCTCTGGGTTACCCACGAGGCTTAAGGCAATATCGAGCCTGCGGCGCATCCCGCCCGAATAAGTAGACACCCGGCGATCCGCGGCGTCCGTCAGACCGAAGCGTTGAAGCAAGTCTTCTGCAACCTGACGCGGATCCTTCAAGTATCTCAGCTTCGCGATCATGACAAGATTTTCACGTCCGGTTAATATCTCATCTACTGCAGCGAATTGTCCGGTCAGACTAATCGCCTGACGGACATATTCGGGTTTTGCCGCGACATCGAATCCTCCGACGGCGGCGATTCCGCCGTCCGCCTTGAGCAGTGTGGTAAGGATTTTGACAACCGTTGTCTTGCCTGCCCCGTTAGAGCCAAGGAGTGCGAAAATACTGCCTTTTTCCACCTCGAAATCCACGTCCTTCAGCACTTGATGCTGCTTGTAGGATTTTTCAGTCCTTGTACTTGAATAGGCTTAGTTGGAACGGTTTGCATAGGATTTCCTCCCTTCCATTACATGACTGTAACTTTAGTCAAATTGGCTTCCATGCCTTTTAGCAGAGCAAAGGTCAGTTTATCCATCGTTGCGCCGTCAAAGCAGATACTCTTGATCGCGCGATAGTACTTCTTAGAGATTGTAAATCCAGCTTGGAAAGAAACATTTTTAAACGTTGCGCCTTTGAACGAAACATCGTTTAATGCCGCTTTGTCAAACTTCACACCGATAAACGTCTGTCCGTCCAAACACAACCCGCGCAGGTCAGAGTACGTAAAGTCAACCCCGTCAAATAAACAACCTTCAAAAGCCGTTTTTCTAAGATCGGTCATGGTTAACGTCACGTCGGTCAGTTTAACTCCTGTGAATTTGGCTCCGTCTAGCCCCGATTTGCTGAAATTGGTTCTTACAAGGATCGTCTTCGTAAAGCTTGCATGTGACAGGTCAAGAGCGGAGAAGCTGCAGTCCGTCAGATTCGCACCGTCAAAATTCGCATCACGTACGTCGCTGGCCTTAAATGAACTACCGGTTAAATCTGCACCCGAAAAGTCGGAACCATGCAATGCGCTGCCATTAAACTGTCCTTTATGGGCCGTAACGCCTGCAAAGTCGCTTTTCACCAGGTTGCTTGCGCTAAAGTTCGTCACTACTTGACGTTCCAATGAGCGGGAAAGATTGGCGACTTCCAGAATCGTTTGCTCGATGTCGCCGATGCTTTCAATCGTCAACTTAAACGCTGTTTCATCATCTTTCCCCGCATCTATTAGCTCACGATACCGCTCCTGCAAATCGGAGTGCAGATCGGCCTTTAGCTCAGTAACGCTTTTCACCCCATCATATGGCGTAAAAACACCGTTCAAATAGTTCGTCAATTTGGAATTCATCATGTCAAGTCTCCTTTATAATAAATTTTCTAGTACACGCTTTGCATACTCCCAATTGCTTTTGTTACGGGCGTATGTATCCTTGCCCCTTTCGGTAATCCTAAAATATTTGCGTCGTCCGCCCTGTGATTCATCGCCCCAATACCATTCGATATCACCTTCTGCTTCGAGCCTCCGGAAGCTGGAATACATCGTGGCTTCCTTGAGCTCATATTCGCCACCCGAACGCTCAGCGATCAGCTTGACAATCTCATAGCCGTATCGATCAGCCTCGGACAAAAGCCTTAAAATCATCGTATCCGTATGTCCGCGAAGCAGGTCGGATGTGATCTTGTTCTCGCTCATTTCATCACCTCCATAACTGTATAATACGTCAAAGTACTTTGTCTGTCAAGGTACTTTTAGAAACGAAGTACTTCACCTAAAACAATCACTTCCGTGAATGACAAAAAACCGCGCAGCGCACGGTTTTAGTATCGAAAATTATTTCTCCCAAAGCTCAACCAGTCGGCCTTCAGGGTCTTCAATCCAGATAAATGTTCCAAATTCACTAATCTCTTTTTCTTTTGCGAGAGGTACGCCAATTTGTTCAAGATGCTTCATCGTCTCGTCTAGATTATGTACTTGAAAATTTAACATCACTTGTTGGTCTGTTGGAAAATAACTGTCATCCTCGGTAAAGAAAGAAAAAATCGTCTCATTTCCTGCTTGGGGTCTTATCATAGTTCCATTCCAATTTTCGATTTCAATCCTCAGCACTTCACTGTACCACTTTTTCACAACTTCTAGATTCTTAGTCCTCCAGAATATTCCTCCAAAACCTTTTATCATGGTATCAAACTCCTGTCTGTCATCCATTTTTCAACTTTCCGATTATCCTAGATATTCGAGATTTAAAGTTGAGTTCCTTTTCACAAAAAACATTCACCCAGTTGAGTGAATGCTTAGTTACTTCTGAGATCCATATTAGGTTCGATGGACAACTGCTAAATGAATACAAGCTGATGTTCATTCACCTTACAGTGTGTCCAAATTCATGTTTGTTAGTTACCGCTTTGTCACTTTTCAAGTTCAAGATTACATTCTGCTTCTTTAATGGCACGGTCCATATCAGCACAAGGCAGTTCAAGCATTTCTCCATGCCCTACAGCGAGTAATAAAGGAGAATATTCACGTAATTTGAGCGCACTTGCTAACGACGCTTGTTTATCCCAGGTGTTTTTGGAAAGGAAAGGAAACAAAGGCCGAAGCTGACCGGCTACTGCGATACCGCCTTCTGTTTGAAAAGTGTCGCCGGCAATCAAATTCTTATTACGCGTATCGAAAAATGCCATCGAACCAGGTGTATGTCCCGGTGCAGACAGAGCGATTAACGAACCTATCTGATCTCCGTCTTTGAGAAGAACGTCGGCTCTCGTCTTCAGATTATTCGGTATAATCCCTAGAATGGGGGTATCTAATTCTTCAGGATCTAACGTATAGTCACCTGACATCAAGCGAGCCTCCCTGCCGGAGATATAGACAATGGCATCAGGGAGCATTTCTTTAAGAGCATCGAGACCTCCTACATGATCATGATGTAGATGGGTTAGAAGGATCCTTGTAATCGGTTTGCCAATCTTATCAGCGAACTGTAGGATTTCATGCGAGCCGGCAGCCACCGCAGTATCCACAAGTGTTAAACTATCCTCCTCCTCCACGAAATAGCAATTAACGGATAAAGACTGACGATTATAAAATGTGATTTGATGAATGGTATCTTTTTGAATGATTCTCATGTCTACCCTCACTCCTATTCTAGAAAATAACAGAATCAGCCACCGTGCAATTTTTTTAAAATGCCAACAAGACCGGTATGACCTCCAGCGTCATGTTGACGGATACCAAACGGATCAAGCAAATGAAGGGTAAGACCTGCTGCCACGAGAACAATGATGGCAATTGCAGTTATTTTCATTGATCTTTTCATAGATAAACCTCCCCTATCATATAAACGACTCTAAATATGAGCGAGTGTTTCCCGAATAGTCAATCGTGATGCCTGCCAAGCTGGATAAGCACTTGCTGCGATGGATCCCAGAACAATAATCGTTAACCAAATAGCTGCAGCCACATGCGACAATTCCAAGGGAAGCGGTAATTTAAATGATAAATTGCCGATCAATCTGCCAACGAAGTAGGACATTGGAAGCGAAAGCACAATAGAGATCGCCCAACTAATGAGGCCGATGAAGAGCCCTTCACTTATAACGTTACGTATTACCGTAGCCGATTTACCTCCAATGGTGCGCATAATGCCGAATTCTCGGGTACGCTCTACTACATTAATTGCCATAGTAGACATAAGGCCCAGCCCTCCGACAAAAGCCATCAACACTGCCATGACAATCAATGCAAAAATGAGAATATACACATGACCATTAAGCGCCGAGTCCAGTCTTGTTTCCGAGATGTCGGCTTTCACGCTTACATGTTCCTTTTCTAAAGCAAACTCGATGTCTTTAGTTATTGAACTGATGCTATTCGCATCGTGATGATTCATGACGATTCGTAAGGCATTGGTTTGCCCCGATTTACCCATGATTTTGGCGAATGTATCCGGTGATACGTATGCTGATGCGGGCGTTATGATTTCCCGCGCAATGCCAACAACATGCAAAGTAACAGGACCTCCATTTACGGTCAAATCGATTGGATCGCCAACGTTAATGTTTGGAAATAACGCATGCGCCGTATGATTAAGTACCACACCATCGATATCGCCCGTCTGGAGCCATCGTCCACTTTGTTGAGTTAATTGGATCAATTTGCTATCCACTGGAGCCGAACGGATGCTAAAGCTTCCATGTCCTCCATCAGGGTAAGTTTTTAAAAGTTCCAAATGATCCGAACGATTTGCTGCCGCAGCCACTATATTCCATGTCTCCACTTTTTGAACTCCAGGAACACTTTTGATGATAGAGAAGACCTTATCTTCCGCTTCGAGACGATTCAGACGAATTTCAAGATCGTAATGCCGATCAGCTGCTGCATCAGCGAGATTTTGTTCCCATGCTGCTTTTACATTTAAGCTCGTCATGAACATTCCACCAGCGGCAGCTAGTAAGCTAAGCGTGAGCAGTAAACGGCCTCTGCGCCGAAATGTGTTGCGCAAAGCCAATATCAAGGTGCGATCCAACCCCTGTATCTTACCGAGCCATGCATCTAACGGGCGAGAGCCGAAGTTCTTCTTGCTTATGCCGAAATCATGGATCGCTTCACGAACGGTGATTCGTGTGGTTTTTATAATCGGGATAAGGGCGACGAAAAGTGGAACGAGAATTCCAATGAAGCACTGAACGATGTAAACCCAAGCAGGAATTGCCTCACTATATAAAGTGAAATTCAGCAGCTCAGCCACCACTCTCGCAAAATAACGTCCTACCGTCATACTTGGCGGCAAGCCAATCACAACCGCCACGATGCCAACCAGTACAATCAGAACAAGATATAGGCCAGCTATTTGGATCGATCGTGCGCCAATCGCTTTCATCACACCAATTTGCCGGACCTGTTGGGCCAGTAATCCGCCGATCATGGTTGCAGTCAGGATGGCACTTAGCAGGAGTGTCAGTAAACTGAAGATGAACATCATGACTAGAATGGAATTCATTTGAGTCTGATGCGGATGTTTGCCAGGCGGAGGTATGCGCACCTCTTTTACCGAATGACCTTGTTGTTTCAACCAACTGGATAGTTCGCTGACTGTATGTTCGATCGATGCCACATTGAGCGGCTGATCCTTCACCATGATTTTTAGAATGTTTAATGTGTCGCTTTCTCCTAACATACGCAACGTTGAAGGGGTCGTATAGCCATACACGGTTTGTTCCTGTCCGGCAGGGGCTAAGCCTGGGTCATGGACAAGTCCAGATAGGGTAACGGCACTGTTGGAACCACCAGGTGTTTGAACTCTCAGTGATTCACCTACCCTGGCATGCACAAGCGGCAACGCTTCCCGTTCCAATAAAATGGACCCATCCGGCGGAGGCCAGGCGCCACTTTCAGGCCGAAATGTATTCATGTGCATCGCATTAAAATCTTTTACGACGAACAGCAGCAGTGGCAGCCACTCGTTAGGTTTGACCTCAATTCTCGCTACAATCGTAGAACTTGCTTCCGCATCTGCGATTTCAGGACGAAGTCTAACCGCATCCACCAATGAATCACTAACTTTATCCAATTCCATAAGAGCGGAAGCCGGGTTCGTATTTAGATAATTTCGGCTAATCTCACGCGTTAGAATCGTGTATGCGCTCAATATGGCGCCAACGCCGAATATACCGACAGCAATTGCCAGCACCATCATCGCCATTCGCCCTTTTGCCAACTGAATATCGCGCAGCAATTTCCACCAACGCGGGCTAATCATGACAACTTCGCCTCCGCTTTCATAGGTGCTTCGGTGACGACAGCCCCATCAGCTAACATGATCGTCCTTGAAAAGTATCTGCTTAAATCACGCTCGTGCGTCACCATGACGACCGTCTTTCCTTCCATCGCCAGATTCGCGAATAATTGCATAACGTCATCTGATGTCCCGGAATCAAGATTGCCAGTCGGCTCGTCGGCTACAAGTATAGAAGGATCGTTGGCAAGAGCCCGTGCGATTGCTGCGCGTTGTTGTTGACCTCCCGACAAATCGGAAGGCAGTTTATCCGCTTGTTCAGCAATTCCAACCTTTCTCAACAAAGAAACAGCTCTTGCTCGCCGTTCACGTGCTGGATATGTTTTGCAAAAATCCATGGGCAGCATGACATTTTCCGCAACTGTCAGAGTCGGCAGTAATTGAAAGAATTGAAAGATGACGCCGACATTGACTCCTCGCCAAATGGCTAGCTGTTCCTGATTTAGAGCGTGTACAGCCTTAGAGGCCACAATTACTTCTCCGGAAGAAGGCGTATCGATACCGGTAATCAAATTGATTAAAGTCGATTTCCCACTGCCTGATTTGCCGACAACAGCGACAAATTCACCTTTCTGAACCTGCAGGCTTACTTCTCTTAGAGCCATAAAAGAACCGGAGGGCGTGTCATACCATTTAGAGACCCGATTTACTGTTATGATCGGTTCACTCTGTAATGATGCTTCATTTCTTTTTTCTCGACTGAGTGTTTGTTGGCTCATACCCCCAACCTCCTACTATCTCTTTTTATTGAACATGTTGTTTCATTTCGATTATAATGTTCATAAATAACTGGTAACAATAACCAATATCCTTGAAATTGTTCGAAATGAAACAAAACACTTCAAACTGTTCAGTAAAAAGGGAGGATAACCATGACAGCCAAAAAGGAAGACAGGCGAGTGCAGCGCACGCGAGGCATGCTGTTTGAAGCATTAATGGACCTTATCGTGGAAAAAGGGTACGACGCCATTACGATACAAGACATTATTGATCGGGCAAACATTGGTCGTTCGACCTTTTATTCTCATTTCCTAGATAAAGAGCAGCTTCTATTGGAAAACGTCGACCAACTTCGAGAATTTCTTAAGGAGCAACGTGTCATCCCTTCCTCACAGGGAGAGCCAGGCGAGTATCGATTCGGTTTCAGCTTAGCCATGATTCAGCATGTGCAAAGCCATAAACTTATTTTTAGAGCGGTAGCCGGCAAACAAAGCGGGGTTCTTGTCATCTATCACATCAAACGTATGCTTACTGAAATAGCACGTGAAGAAATTGCAGCATTTCTGCCAAGCTCCACTCCCCCCATCATTCCGCAAGAAGTTGCAACCGAATTTGTTGTCAATACATTTTGGTCCATTGTAACTTGGTGGATGGAACAGAGCAGGCCATACTCTGCAAAAGAGATCGATCAAATGTTTCATAAATTAGCACTTTCGGGCATTAGTGCGCTTGAAAACTAATTAGAATGCAAAAAACGACCCTTATCCCACCTAAGGGAAGAGTCGTCTTTTACTAATAACTGCTTTACTTTAATTTTCCTCCGAATACAGGGAAGAAGCTGTGCTCACCGTAGTTCTGGATGCGTTCTACATTCTTCAAAGTCTCCATATCTGCATCACTGATAACAAAATCAAGCTCTGCATTGATTCTCATATGATCTGGATTTGCCGACTTAGGAATGACTACAAGACCAAGTTGGACGAGCGCGCTCCTCCTCAAGTACCCATTGATGATGCCCCTTTTCCGCGTCGCCGAACCCCATACAACCAAGACAAATCCGAGATACATCCAAGCCGGTATTTCCAAGTTTTGTATAGTCCATTTCGTTGCACCTCCTTATTTGCATAGGTCATACATAGAGCGAGTCGCCATCATGTGCTCCCAATCCAAGTCGCGGGACTGTAGGTGTTACTCCGTACTCACGGTATGGCGAGATGTATAAAATGAACATTGATTGTTTATTCAACTCACGTTTATAATTTCAAACAGAATCCAAACGCTTGCAATAATCAAATCCTTGCGAGGCGGGCATTTTGCCGCATTCGAGGAGCCCGAATTGTTGGCCGGAGAGATTCGTGCCTTCTTCGCCCCTTGAGAGATAAGATGCGAACCGTTCCATGTTCCCCATTCGGCCAATCGGTTCATGGTCCATGCTGTACCAGCTTCGATAATCAAACTGATTATCCCGCCAATCTAGAAATTCGAGTCTGCATTCTTTCAGTTGCCATATTGAGAAATTAGATTAAATGCACGCTTAAAATCTACGCTCTTTTTTAGCTAATTGAAAAAAAGAGCAGCACTGGCAGTCTGCTCCTTTAGTTGTTGAAGTATCGTCAAGCTAAATAAAATTCAAATGTTTCATTCTGTTAAAAACAGATAATACTTCATTGATTCTTGGTAATTCAAGCCATCTTTCGAATCCAGGAAAAAAGGAAGAAAATACAGTATCTAAGCCTTCCCTTTCCATATCTTCAAGAGCTTCTTTAATCTTTTCGTGAATAAAAATGACGTTATCCTGATTACTTATAGCAAGTTTTCGAATCAAAAAGGCAATAGCTACAAGTTGGGCGTTTGATGTGATGTTGTAAAGCCCTCTGATATCAATTTGTTCATCACCTATCACGATGTATCCCATGGTTGAAACCATCAGCTTTTCTGTACCATTTCCTTGTGGATAACTCGAAAAGCGATCTGCGCTAATCTTTCTCTCTATTTCCCAATTTGTAAAGGGAGTCCGTTCGCGTGGTTTGTCGTGTTCACATAAACGTTTGGCTTCCTGCGTCACGTTTTCTGGCACGAAATTGTCCATCAGGATGACTTGATCGGCAACGGATAAAAATTCACCGCTTCCACCAATGACCAAGACGGAAGAAACGCCGACTGATTCATAAAGTTCCCTAACCCGTTCCGTAAAAGGGGTTATAGGCTCACGTTTGATTAATGAACGCATTTTGATGTCTTGTATCATAAAATTCGTGGCACTTCTGTCCTCATCAATAAGAAGAAGCTTACACCCGTAGTCGATTGCCTCCATAATATTCGCGGCTTGCGATGTGGAACCTGAGGCATAGTCAGTTGAAAACTGTTCAGCCGAACCATTAGGTATCCATTTTATGAA
The DNA here is from genome assembly GCF_021513275.1 of Paenibacillus hexagrammi. NCBI lineage: Bacteria > Bacillati > Bacillota > Bacilli > Caryophanales > Paenibacillaceae > Paenibacillus > Paenibacillus hexagrammi. The sequence goes on from NZ_CP090978.1 coordinate 3,651,884, forward strand.
AGGCGTGATATTGATATTTTTAATGGAACGACCTTCCTCAGCCGATATTTCCATTGCAGTTTGGTCTGTAATCACTAATTCTCGTCCGTCGCCAAGGCAATGATTGTAAATCCCCGAATTTAGCGCATCCAACATTGTGCTCTTACCCGAATAGCCGCCGCCAGTGATGACGGTCACACCACGTTTTATTCCCATTCCTCTACAACCAAAAATTTCAATTTCAATTTCAATATCTGCCGGGGATATAAAGGACAGTGCCACCTCCAGAGGACCGCTATTGTCTTTATTTCTTGGTAAAATGCTGCCATTGGCAATAAATGCACAGTATCTACTGGCTTTCAGCCATTCGCGAATCAAATTCTGTTTATTTTCCAATTCGACAGCAGCATTTAATTTGTTGTGATCAAACTCTAATATGAACTCATCCACTTCTTTTGGAAGCATCTTGCAAAGCATACGCATCGCCTTATCGTTGTTCTTAAATGGAAGTTGGACTGTAATCATTAAACACAAATACGATTTATCCGAAATTTTTTCGACATAGGATGCATTACGTTTTAACACCACATTCGTTGGTCGGAAACAATAAAATGCACCATTTTCCTTATCAGAACGTGACCGGTTATAAATCAATTTATTTAATGCCGCAATATGATGAACCCATTCTCTTAATGCAAAATCGGAGAGAACAACTGAATTGGTATTTTCGTCTAAGCCGAGACGGTCAAAAGGTATTTTTATGGTGATACATGGTTTATCCAGAGTGAGTTTATGCGTCCGTTCAATGTAATAAGCAACATCATTATACCAATAGGTTGGATCAGATATCATACCGCCATCATCAAAGTATGAACCTTCATAAATTATTCCGTAAGTTGACTGATCGGATTGTAATGATCGAAAATATTGAGCGAGTCTTTTAATAAAGTATCATCCTTTCATATTTGGAAAACTGTTTGAAATTTACCGCGAAAAAAAAAGACAGCCACTCCCTGAGCGACTGTCATAGACCGGCGAGAAAGCCAAAACTTTCCTTCCGCCTAAATATAAAAGCCCTGAGGGGTATCCTGCCCTCAGAGCCTAATGAATTCGTAATAAGTAATTAGAAAGCAATATGAGGATAGGACGTATATGTTGTTTTTGTTTTCATTGTCCTCACCTCGTTACGATTTATTTTTACTGCAACAGAATCATAACATAAAGTTCACCCATAATAAAGGGGGAAGATTGTTAAATTAATCTGGATCCGTAATAACCTTTTACAAACTCTTCAAAATCCTCTGGTGTATGGAATATACAGCCCACTAATCATCCCTTTTCCATTGAGCCGAAACTAAAAGTTGGATACCCCGGAAAATACCGAACTTCTGTAACCATCCCTCCCCTGGTAAGCTTAAATCAATAACAAGAAGGAGTGGTAAACATGAAAATTTCGGTTATGGGTACTGGCAATATGGGTAAAGCATTGGTGAAACAATTTGCTGCAAATAGTAAAAATTCGATCCTTTGGGGTTCACGAAATCCTGAGGAAGCAAAGCAACTTGTGGAGACACTCGCACTGCCGAACACTATGGTATGCACCTATGAGGAGGCGCAACAAGCCGACATCTTGATTCCTACTTTTCACACAGCCATTTTAAAAAATGGGCAATAGCTAATAAGGAGCTGTTACGAGGCAAGATCATCGTAGATATTTCGAATCCGTTTAACTCTGATTTCAGCGGGTTCACTACAGCCTGGGGCGAGTCATCCGCTGAGCAGCTTCAGTCCTTGCTGCCGGACTCCATGATAATCGGTGCATTTAAAAATACTTTCTTTAAGGTCTTTGATGAGCCTATATGCAATAGTCAACTTAGTGATGTTCTTGTCACTGGGAACGACGAACACGCAGTTCAAACCTTCCTGGAACATGTCAAACCCCTTCCATTCAGGTTCCTTTACGCGGGTAAGCTCGAGAATAATCGGACAATCGAACGTTTTACGTTGCTTGAATTGGAGCTTGCCATTCGATATAATTCCTACCCTTATATTTCGATGCAAGTATTCGGGATTCAAAATGCGGTCCTAGTTAACTAACCGATCAGTCGTAAAATGCGCTGGCCCTTTGCCTGGTTCATGCTAGCCACGGCAATGGTCCGGTGAGCATCCGGATGATTTAAGGGTCGATACACGAACCGATCGGAGTACATCTGGGATACAAGAGCTTCTGGTAACACCGTGACTCCTGACCCATTCCCTACATAACCGAGGATGACTTCACTGAAGCCGACCTCGGTTATGATTTGCATGGACGTCTTATGGGCTTCGAACATCTGGGTCAAAGCTGCTCGGATCGTACATCCTTCGTGATAGAGAATAAGAGGCTGTTTGCTTAACTCCATCAACGTGATTTCCATCTGTCTGGATAATGGATGCTCTTTCGGCATAACCACATAAAACATCTCTTTTTGTAACTCCCCGCTCCATATGGACGGATGTGTGGAGACGCGTTCGGCAACAGCCAAATCAACTTCCCCGTCGATCAGCAGCTTGTAAGCTTCTTTCGTTGATTGCCGATATACGATTTCCACTTCATAGCCCTGTTCCTGCAGTTTGGGAAGCCCGGACATCAGATACCTAGTAGCGATATCCGGAACTGATGCAATTTTAATGCGACTCCACACTTTAAATGGTTTCAATCCATCCTCCAAAGCAGATAATTGATCTAACAGCCGGATCGAGGCATCATACATGACCTTTCCGGCTCCTGTTAGTTCGACACCTTGCGAAGAACGGACAAAAAGCTGTACATCGTACTGCTTTTCCAAACTCCTCAATTGCTTGCTGAGCGCAGTATGACTTATATGTAAAGCTTCGCTCGCCTTAGCTATGCTTTTTAAGCGGGCCGTTTCCATGAAACTTACCAAAAAATCTGTGTTCATAAAGTCCCCCCCATCCATTAACAGCGTCTGTCGTTACAGAACCAGGCACATTACACCTGCCAATATTATACATGATCGTAAATAATAAAAGCATTTTTCACTTTTTCCCGCTCCAACGCTCTTTAAGCTCAGCTTCTTTACTTAATTATGGAACAGTCATAACGATAAAATAAAGAAGGAGTTTGCAACGTGGCAACTCCTTCCTCTTCGTGTCATTCAAGTTTTAGGGCTAGGTAATTTCTCAAGCATAATCACTGATTCCTCTTTGCCCCTTAAAATTGCATATGTCCCAGTCTGTTGAATCGTTTCAAACCCTAGATAACTTGCATACCATTGAATCGATTTTTCCAGATTTGAAACTCCGATGCGAATCGAGTCCATCGCAAAGTGCTCTTGCTGATTCCCGTCAGGTCAGAAAATCTCCCCCAAAAATTTGCTGTTAATTCTTGTTGGATGACAAGTTGGTTTTGAAATGAGGAAAGCCAGCAAACACAAGGGTCGCTGGCTTTTTTGCAAAAATTAATATGACAATTTTTTTTGTAATTGCAGATAACAGCTTTTTGTATCAATAAAAATAAAGAGGGTCTGTCAACAAGCACGCCCCTTCAACTATCATTCACCATCAGGGTAAACTGCGAGTTACTTAAAAATCAGGGAACAGTTGCCGTGGCATTCTGCTCCCTGTTTTCTGTGCAAACGTTTCCGTCAGCTTAAAGATGTGTGTGCTCAAAACTGACCCAGGACAGATATATGCTTAGAATGGTTAATGCGAAAAAGATGACTGAGATACGAGTGTTTCTACGGAACTTGATGCCATATGAAGTAAAAAAAATTGCAGCGGCAAGCTTTGCAACGCTCTGGTAATATCCAAGATTCGAAAAAAATGAACTGCTACATACTATCGTAACCAGCAACGTTGAAGAGATAAGGATCTTAAACCACAGAGGTTCCCTTAAAAATTGTTTATACATAAATTTTATCCTCAGCACAATATCATTCCTCCATCATTTGCATTAATTTCTAATATTAGCACATTGCACTGGGAAATTATATCTTTTACAGAATTATTATACCTTTACATCGTTAATATTAGAGCGCCTTCCGCGGAATCGATAAGTTCAACAATGTATATTTCATTTCACGTATTTGTGGCTTAGAAACGGAGACAATTTCTGGTTTTTCTTGACGACTGTCTGGGATCAAAAACACTGCGACGAATGAATCGAATACGAAAGCAGTTCCGTGCACCTTCTACGTTTTAGGATCAACTGTGGCACTGCTTTGAGCAATTTATTGTATTCTCATCTCCCTTTAGTTTCATACCCGAAGCTAAACAATTGTAGCTCTGTACCCTGTATGTTTAACTTTATCAACTGCCTCGATATAGCCATCGAAATAATAAGGTATATCATCTTCTTTACCATTGCGAATTCTGCCTTTAACTTTATCAAATGCAAATAGGGAAATTGAATATTCAGGCTCTCCAGTAATTAACACGGGTTGTTCACTTTCTTTTACCCAAATGAACTGCCCAACTCAAGTTTTCGTAGACTTTGCACACTAAAATCAAAATTTCCTTTATCTGAAAAATTATTTATGAAACTTTCCGCTGTAGTACTAATGTCTTGCTCTAATCTATTTCGCATATATACTCCCTCCGAAAATAGTAGACTTACTGTTAGTGATATTAATATCTAGTGAAAAAAAGTTCTATGTTGCTGTTGATTGTTGAGTGTGCCAGTTAGTATCACAGTTAGCAGCAGTTACTTATTTTGATAATGTATGAAGTCGCAGCTCAAAAAAATACTGTACAATTGGATGTTTGAGCTTCATCTTTTCGGCTATGCCCAAAATCCGTTTTTTTCCAACTCGTCTGTCAACCAAAGCTAGAATATTCAATAAGATATCATTACTCTCTAAGCTTTCCTCTATAGAGATGGATAAAAACTTATTAGCTGTAACGATAAAATTCGATTTACTTAATGATGACTGCGCTGATATAAGCTCCTTCGCATATTCCGATATTTTCCTACTTCTAGCTATTACTTGTAAACGATGCTCCGGAATCCCCCCATTGGTATTTTTTCTGACCGCCTCGATTTCTTCATTACTAATAGGGATTTGAATATCTGCATCATTCTTAATCTCTAGCTCTGTCTGATACCATTTGATCAAGGTATCACTCATATTGAGCACGTTCTTTTTATCTACTGCCATATAACAAAGTCCTGCTTTATCCGGTAGATAGCGATAGCTGGTTGAAAGGTATTCGACCCTCCCATATAGCGCAGGACTGAGAAAACTCTCCAGTTGTTGTTTCAACTTGCTCCAGGCCATGTCAGCCTCCTATGTTTGATTTTATTATCCATCATACAACAACCAACACATCTATCAAACAATGTCTTGAATCTCCATGAGACCGATGAATTCCCGGAACGGATGTCGTCTATATAAACGAAGGCTTAAATGAACACAAACTAATTTGACGAAGAGGTGTTTTGAAATGGCATTAACGTCCGGATTCACTAGCTTCAACCTGCCTGTAAAAAACGTAGAACAATCGAAAGCGTTCTTCACCGGACTCGGATTCGAGCTCAACCCGCAATTCCCCGATAACGAGAATTCGGTAGCCATCGTGATCGGTGACAACCTGCAGGTCATGCTGATCAATCAAGCATTCTTTAATACGCTCACGGAAAAGGAAACCGTCGATACGAGCAAGTATGCGCAGATGACGATCGCACTCTCCTTCGAGAGCCGGGAAAAAGTCGATGAAATCGTGAATACCGCGGTCTCCTTGGGCGGTAAATTGCACGCTGATCCTGAATATCATGGGTTCATGTATCATTGGGGCTTCGTGGACTTGGACGGCCATCTGTGGGCCATTAACTGCATGAACATGGATGCAGCACAAGGTTAAAGCTATCCGAGAGCACGCTCGTACTAGGGTTCAAAAAGAAAGACGCCGGGCATCATCCCAGGCGTCTTCTTTGCGATGATTAGTTTTGTTGCTGCTTAGCTCATCCGAGCGAAGCTGCGCCCGGTCCATCGTCTCTCGGGCTTTTTGCAAGGCGCTGTTCACCGCTGCCGGCGACATCGCCAACGTTGCCGCGATCTGCTTGGAGGACCATTCAGCGGCTCTGTCCCTTAACTGCCATAGAAATGCCCCCCTAAATAATCATCGGATTTACCAGGGGGCTTTCCATGTATATTCTAAGCATGTTTTCGCTCACTGGAGTCTCCTACTCAGGACTCCTTCTTTAAAAAGGAGCGCAAATCGGACAGCAGAATCGGCCGGCAAATGTGGAAACCCTGCGCCATTTCACAATGATGCTGCATGGCTAGCTCATATTGTTCCTGGAGTTCGATCCCTTCGACGCAGCTCACTAGCTTCAAGTCTTCAATAAGGCTGAGAATGGAATGAAAAATAGCGCTGCTGATTTCGTTGTGCTGGATATCTTTGACGAACATCCGGTCGATTTTGATAATGTTGAGCGGTAAGGATTTAATAATCGACAGCGACGAGTTGCCAACGCCGAAGTCATCCAAGGCAATGCGTACGCCGAGATTCATTAATTGTTTCATGTGCGCGGAGGTTTGCTCCATTTTTTGAATGGCCGCATGTTCGGTGATTTCAAGGCAAAGCAAATGAGGGGGCAGGCTCGTCCGCTCCAGTATCTTTGTAATCGTCTCGACAAAATTGCTCTGCGCAATATGCACAAAGGAGATGTTGATGGATACCATAAGCGGCGGGTATCCTTCGTCAAGCAGCCGCTTGTTGTCCGTGCAGGCTTGCAGGAGAACCCATTCGCTGAGCGGGATGATCATCCCCGTTTCTTCGGCAAGCGGTATGAATTCTCCGGGCGGCACTTTGCCGAATACCGGCGAAGACCAACGCAGCAGCGCCTCCATCCCGATGATGGCTCCTGTAGAAAACTCCACTTGCGGCTGATAGTGCAGTTCGAATTCGCCTGCTTCAAAGCTCCTCGCAAGCAGCCCTCCATCGTCAGTTTTTGCAGCGAATCCTCGTTCATTTCCTGGCTGTAGACGTGGTAACGGTTTTTACCGTTTTCTTTGGCTTGATACATCGCAATGTCGGCGTACTGAATCAGCGATTCCCGGTCTGAGCCGTGCTCGGGACAGAAACAGATGCCGATGCTGGGTGTAGCGTAAACGAGGTGCCCATCAATATTGAGCGGCGCATTAAGCGCCCGCAGAATGGATTGGGCCACAGTTTCGGCATACTGATACGACTGCAGCTTCGTGCATATGATAATGAACTCGTCACCGCCCAAGCGGCCGACGATATCAAGAGGGCCGACGGAGCGCTCCAGCAGCCTGGCGATTTGGCATAATAGCTGATCTCCGACCAAGTGACCCAAGCTGTCGTTGACAACTTTGAACCGGTCAAGATCCAGCATGATCACGGCGAGAGGATTCTCCTCTTGGGCAAGCTCCTCGGTAATTCGGTTGTAGATGTACCTGCGGTTTGAAAGGCCCGTGAGCGCATCGTGATAGGCGATAAAATAAATATCTTCTTCAGCCTTCTTACGCACCGTAATATCGACGATCGATCCGATCATGCGGATCGGCTGACCTTTCTGATCCCGTACCGCCTCGCCTGCCGCACTGATCCAGATCAGGTCTTTTTGATTTTTAAGCATCCGGAATTCCCGTTGAAAATGCGTGCCATGCCGATAATGATCCATCATCGCATCCCGTAATCCCGGCCAGTCATCGGGGTGAATACGCTGTATGAACTCGCTTGCCTGCATCATGAGGCCTTCATGGTCCAGGATATGGTTAATTTTTCGGTTCCACTCGATCAGATTCGTGTCAAGGTCCCAGTCAAAAATGCCGTCATTCGTGGCGGAAGAGACGATTTCGAGTCTGTGCTCCCTTTGCCGCGCCTCTTCATAGAGAGTCTCGCGTTCCAGTGCATGGGCAAGAAGGTCCAGCGTATGTCTGACGGAGTGAATCAGCGGCCCCAGGCTGCTTGTATGACTCTTGTCAAAAATATTTCCGATCAGCACGATAAAGCCGAAATCCCGTTTTTCCGTTTTCAGGGTATGAACGGTCAGGCTTTCATTGGCTTCAACGATTTGCCCCAGCCAGGCTGGAGGAAAAGCCTCTTCGGCGAATATTTCGCCGACTTCCACGATGCATTCTTGCTTTCGGCTGAATATGTTGTCGATCCTCAATGTTTTGACATCACTTTGATCCGTATTCCATAAAGCCAGGCACCCCCAAGTATAAGGGGTATAAGAGAGCCAGGTCATATCCCTGATTTCTTCCGGGTTGGATCGGATCAGGTTTCCGCCGATATGATGGTTCCTTTGTATGGCGTTGGACAAAAATTCGATCATCTCCAGCCCATCGCTGTACAAAGTGTCCATATTCTCGGGTTCGGAAGGGACGCTGCATCCGCAGGACTGCCGGAATACCGGCTGCATCTTATTCACAATGACCGGGCCAGTCGAAGGCATTCCTTCAAATCGGCGGAGCAGATACTCGCACATGTCCCGGCCCCGTTCGAACAAAGGCTGCGCAACGGAAGACAAGTGCAGCCGTCGAGCATATTCGGTATTGTCAAAACTGAAAACCGCAATATCTTCAGGCACCCGAACGCCGAACGATTGAAAAGATTCCATAATCCCTACAGCAGTTAAATCTGCGCTGATGACAACGGAAGTAAAATCGAATCCCCGCTGTTTCATTTGCTCCGCAACTTCCTTGCCATACTTCTCCCACAGGTTGGGCACATCGTAGATGAGACCTTCGTCAAACGGGATACCGAATTCCTGAAGCGCACGCAAATATCCCTGGAACCGCAGCATGATCTCCGGATTATTCGAACATTGAACGAACGCGATCCTCCGATGTCCGTGCTCAATCATATGCCTGGCCGCCTCGTAACCCCCCTGTTCGTTATCGATGATAAATGTCGTACACTCGGCAAAACCGGACGAATCCGGCGTGCAGACGACAGGTTTTCCGCTAGCTTCCAGACGTGCAATATGTTCAGGATCTGTAATTGCATTCAATAAAACGATCCAGCCGTCGACATACTCGCAGCCCAAATACCCGCGGTATTGATTGACATGGGCGGAGTCGTACGTCTGAATATTGACGACGTTCACATTATGTTCTAGGGCTGCTTTATGAATACCTTGCAGCATACCGTTGAAATAGAAGCCGTCCGTTAGCGCGGTGAGTACGCCGATTGTTTTTTTGCTCATGAGAATCACCCCAAACTCAAGACTACTACTTTGTAGTATTCCATCGATGATGTGAAATTCCTGTTAAAAAGATGACTCAATGCCGGATATCTATATAACCAAATTCACCCATTTTCCCTATCGAATTTCAGGATTTAAGAAGTCGGTTGTAAAACTGTTTTGCGGCAGCCGACAGAGTCGTGTTTTTCAATTCAGTGCCTTTACCAACCAGGTCATCCGTGATACTGTCGCTCTTCCAGCCAAATAACCCCGATCGGTTTTTACGCCCGAGGCTTCTCAATATCTTGTATTGATTCTTTTAATTGAATTGATGTCGAGCTTCGATTCCCAATGGACCGTAAGTAAGCATTTACTTCCTGTTGTACGTCGGTTAACTGTGTATAGCAAAAACCTCTGACGTAGTCCAAATTCTTGATAGCTTGAGTAGTACTCTCATAACGCTTTAAGAAACTCTTCTTCGTTCATTACTTATCACAATCGCGTCATTTCAGATCACAATTGTGGTAGGTCGCAACTTTGAATGGAGCTACAATTAGCATGCGTTCAGGATGTGCGCCTGAGCCGGAGGAGGCGTTACGAATACCACGAAAGGAGGAAAGGTTCTCTCGATACGTTATCTGCATCAAGCTATTATTGAATGTTTTCATTACTAATATCCAATTAGGAGGTTATGTTATCTTGTACAGCCCGTTCAATAGACCTCGCAAGCCGAAGAGCTTGCTGGTCGCTCTTATGGTGGTATTGTTGCTTGCTCAACTTGGCGTTGTGGTGCCTGCCGCTCTCGCAGCCACGAACCTGGCGGCCGGCAAACCGGTGGCCGCAACCGGCTATAATGACGTCTATGTGCCGGTCAACGTCAACGACGGCAATCAAGCAACATATTGGGAAAGCTCGAACAATGCATTTCCCCAAACGATTCGCGTAGACTTAGGAAGCGTATATGCGATCAATCAGGCCGTGCTGAAGCTTCCTGCCGACTGGGGATCGCGCAGCCAGACGCTGTCCGTGCTGGGCAGCTTGGATGATGCGACCTATACGACTCTCTCAGGCTCGGCCAGCTATACGTTTGACCCCGCAAGCAGCAACATCGTTACGATCAATTTGCCGACGACTTCCGCCCGGTATGTCAAATTGACGTTTACCGCCAACAGCGGCTGGCCTGCTGCGCAGCTGTCCGAATTCGAAGTGTACGGCACGTCGACGGACGACACGCAAGCGCCGACGGCACCGGCCAATCTGACTTATACGACGCCGGCTTCCGGCCAAATCAAACTGACGTGGAACGCTTCGACGGATAACGTCGGCGTCACCGGCTACGACATCTTTGCGGGCGGCAGCCTTCGCGCCAGCGTTGCCGGCAACGTGCTGACCTATACCGATAACCAGCCGGTTACGGCGACTGTCAGCTATTACGTCGTCGCCAAGGATGCGGCAGGCAACGTGTCTACCGCCAGCAATACGGTTACGCGTAACGGAAACACCGGAGGCGGCACTAACCTCGCTGCTGGCAAAACGGTCACCGCGTCTTCCAACACGCAAACCTACGTCGCGGCGAACTCTAACGACGGCAACGTAGCATCATACTGGAAGCGCATCGGGCGCTTATCCGGCAACACTCGCAGTAAGCTTGGGTGCGAACGCTTCCCTTTCGTCAGTTAATGTCAAGCTGAACCCGGACCCGGCATGGGCGACACGCACGCAAACGATCGAGGTGCTGGGCAAAACGCTTGGCGGATCCGCCTTCACAACGCTCGTCCCCGCGACCGCCTATACATTCAATCCGTCCAGCGGCAATACGGTAACGATCCCCGTATCTGGGACGGCCAGCGACGTACAACTGAAAATCACGGCCAACTCCAGCGCCTCCGGGCGCTCAAGTCGCGGAATTCGAGGTTCACGGCACCCTGATCCAGAACGGCGACACGCAAGCACCTACGGCTCCGGTGAATCTGGCTTGTACAACACCGGATTCTGGCCAAATTAATCTGACGTGGAGCGCTTCAACTGATAACGTCGGCGTCACCGGCTACGACATCTATGTAGGCGGCAGCCTTCATGCCAGCGTTGCCGGCAATGTACTTACTTACACCGATAACCAGCCGGATACGGCGACCGTCAGCTATTACGTTGTCGCCAAGGACGCTGCTGGCAATGTGTCTGCTGCCAGCAACACGGTAACTCGTATTGGCAGCAGCGGAGGCGGCACCAACCTCGCTGCTGGCAAGACGATCACCGCCTCGACCAGCACGCAATCGTATGTCGCAACCAATGCCAATGACGGCAATCTGGCTACATATTGGGAGAGCGCATCGGGCGCTTATCCGGCGACACTCGCAGTAAGTTTGGGCGCGAATGCTTCCATCTCGTCCGTTAACGTCAAGCTGAACCCGGACCCGGCGTGGGCGACACGTACCCAGACGATCGAAGTGCTCGGCAAAGTGCAAGGTGGCTCCTCTTTCACGACGCTCGTCCCCGCGACTGTCTATCCGTTCGATCCATCTTCTGGTAACACCGTCACAATTCCGGTGTCGGCGACAGCCAGCGACGTACAGTTAAAATTTACGTCGAATTCCGGTGCCCCTGGCGCGCAAGCAGTCGAGGTTGAAGTCATCGGCACGCCGGCTCCGAACCCGGACCTGGAGATCACCGGCCTAACCTGGTCGCCGGCTTCGCCGATCGAGACTGATTCGATTACGCTGAATGCCGTCGTAAAAAACAGCGGCACCGCCTCCTCTGCAGCGACTACCGTTAACTTCTACATGGGGGCGACGAAAGTCGGTTCCGCATCAGCACCCGCGCTGGCAGCAGGAGCATCGGCGACCGTATCGGCAAGCATAGGGGCACAAACGGCAGGCACCTATACACCGTCCGCAAAAGTTGACGAGGAGAATGCCGTCATCGAGCTGGATGAAACGAACAACAGCTTCACGAGCAGCTCCAGCCTGATAGTCAATCCGGTCCCGAGCTCCGATTTGGTTCCCGTCGTGAGCTGGACACCAAACAATCCTTCAGCTGGCAATCTCGTGAACTTCTCCGTTTCGATCAAGAACCAAGGTACGATAACTTCTGCAAGCGGAGCGCATAATATTACGCTTACGTTGAGGAACGCTACGACCGGCGATGTCGTAACTACGTTGACCGGCTCACTTGGCGACGCTATCGCCGCCGGCGCGACGACAAGTCCAATCAGCATGGGCACTTGGACGGCAGCAAACGGCAGCTATACAGTCACAACCTCGATAACGATCGATTCCGCGGAAATTCCGGCTAAGCAAAGCAATAACGTCCAATTGCAATCGTTTTTTGTCGGCCGTGGAGCGAACATGCCGTTTACGGTTATCGAAGCGGAATCTTCTGCCAATGCGACAAACGGCACGAAGCTTTCCCCGAACTTCAATCCGGGTGATTTCGCCGGCGAAGCTTCCGGACGTTCCGCCATATATCTGGATTCGGCAGGCAAATATGTTGAGTTTACGCTTACTTCCCCGGCAAACGCTTTCGTTCTTCGCAGCGCATTAGCGGAAAATACGAACGGCTCCGTAAGCATTTACGCTAACGGAGTAAACAAAGGCAAGTTCAACGTAACGTCCAAATTTTCGTATTTGTATGCGACGCCTAGCACGCTAGGCCGGCTTGGATACGACAATTCTGGTACGAAAGCTTACTGGCTCTATGAAGACTCGCAGTTGATGTTGGATCAAGTGTATCCTGCTGGAACAAAAATCAAAGTCCAAATCGACAGCGGAGATGTATCTTGGATCTATGTAGATTTGCTCGAAACGGAGAACGTTACTGCAGCAGCCTCCAATCCTGATCCGTCCAAATATGTGGAAGTTTCCGCGACGAAGTCAATCGATCAAGCTCTTGCAGAATTCAGACAAGACACGACCAAGAAAGGGAATCTTTATCCCGGCCGGCACGTGGACGCTCCCCGGCAAAATTTCCATATACGGACGCGCAACTGAAATTATCGGTGCTGGACCATGGTTTACGAAGTTGACGGCTCCGCAAGACCAATCCAATACGGACGTAGGATTCAGAATTGATTCTACGGCGAACGGCACCACCATCCGCGACTTGTCTGCCTGGGGGAACTATCAGTACCGCGTTGATGGGCCCGGCAAGTTCCTCGACGGAGACCACATGCAAAACGTTACGATTCAAAACGTGTGGGCAGAGCACTTCATCTGCTTGTACTGGGGAGTTGGAGCTTCCAACAATACGTTCCGCAACAACCGCATCAAGAACACGTTCGCGGACGGAATCAACATGACTAATGGTTCCAATAACAACATCATTGACAATAACTACGCAAGGGCAACAGGTGACGATTCCTTCGCGGAGTTCAGTGCGGTTGATGCCGGCGGTTCCTACAACGTAGGAAACCAATTCACCAACAATACAGCCGTTTGCGTACGGCGAGCAGCTGCTTTTGCCGCATACGGAGGTTCCGGCAACCTCTTCCAGAACCTGTATGCAGCAGATACATTGACATATCCGGGCCTTACGATCAGCAGCTTGAGCTTCGGTTACAATACTTTGGGCTTTGGCGACCAAGATACGGTATTCGACAGCATAACGTTGGACCGAACGGGCGGCGATTTCTGGACCAGTGTCGGAGCCGACGACAAGATCAACGATTACCAGAACTTCGGAGCTATCTGGTTCTTCGGAGGCGACAAGGTATTTAAAAACATCTTGGTGAAAAACGTTGACATCAATAATTCGGTGTATTTTGGCCTAATGTTCCAGTCGAAGTCGCCTGAGAACCTCCCGATGCAGAATGTTCGAATCGAGAACGTCAACATCAACAACCCGACACGCTATGGCATCAAGCTTGTCGTCAGTGCGGAGCAAGGGCAAGGTCCAGTTGTGGGTGGGGCAAGTTTTACGAACGTGAAAATTAACAACCCGGGAGTTAAAGCCATCTACGGCGAAGACAAATGTCCGAACTTCATTGTAACAAGAACATCAGGGAATAACTGGTAATTGCACTTCTACTAATTGTTAACTGCCCTCATGTCTTAAAAAACTGCGGGGCAGTTGACAATATCTAAATAGGCACTAGAATTACTCAAAATCCTTGGCTCAAAAAAAATCTGGATACTGAACGAACCCGCACGGAATGTATTGACCTTCTGGATTGGGAGTGTTCTGAGCTTCTGCCCGCCGTACAAGCCAAACTACTGTGCTTACATCGCTCTGGACTTTATTACAATTACAATCCGGTCCCTCCCTTACCGGAGGAAATAAGCCTCAATCACCGGATTGACGAGCTATACACGCAGCATTCATTCCTTGGGTATCGGAAGATTGCTGTCATCATGAACCGGGAAGGAGACCGCATTAACGAAAATACAGTGAGGAGCTAATTATGGTCAAGTATTAACAGTGGAATTAAACATAGTCTATACGAAAGAAATAGGTCCAGATGATGAGCCTATGCCTTCGATTTTAATAGAGATTCGCTGTTGCCTTTTGTGGTTTGACATGCGGACCTGACAACTAGTGTGGAAGAAGCCACGAACTATTTCGCCGTGGGTGTAGCCTTCATCATCACTCGTTTTTTCTTTGTTTAATTCGTATAGGGCAACGGACAGTAAGGTTTCCGCTGTAAACAATAGCTCAAGATCTCGCAGAAGCTTGCCAAGAAACTCCAAATATTAGCTCTTGTGCTTGGAGGCGACAGAATCACTCGTTTCATATGACGCTAATCGGTACTCGGTTCCCTGGCGCTATGTTGGACAAACCGTGTATCAGTAAGATGAGCAGAACGGGTTGCATCCGTATCTACGCCGGTAGCGGATGCATTGCCGAACATGAGAGATCGGCGGGGCGCCATCAGCTCGTCATGAACCGTAAGCACAATGGAGGGTATCCGTTCAGCTTGCGGCAAACCTACACAAGCCCCATGCCTCGTTTCGCTCTGCAGGAGACCCCGCAGGTCGTGGAACGCAAGCTGTCGATATATGAGCAATTTCTAGAGGAAGCGGTGCTACAATGGTCGTTGTCCAAGAACGTCTTCAAGAAGCTTTTCAGCAGTTCGGATGGAGCCGCATTCCGGAGATTCTCCATACTCATGCCGCTCAATCCTCAAAAGGGATGAGATTAAAGGACTTCAGCTGCTCTCGCTGGAGCCGCTGAACCGGTACTCATGCGTAGCACCATGAATGCCGGACGTTCGCAACTGCATCCAGCCAGTGGCGAGCCTGGATGTTCAGTTCAATGAGGCCCGTGAACGTGCGGATGCGTGGCCAGAAGTTCTTGCGTACATAACCGACGCCGTTTTCCACTTTGCCTTTCGATCGAGCTCGGTAAGGGTCACAGCGCCGGAGCAGAAATCCGTGATGGGCGGCAAAGCCGGCGAAGTGTTCATTCCATACAAGACGGCTCTACTAATTGTTGGATGACAAATAAGTTTTGAAGTGCAAAAAGCCAGCAAACTCAAGGGTTTGCTGGTTTCTTCGTGAAAAATAAATTGACAAATAAAGTTATAAAATGTCCTAGACTGTCGCTGTTTGATTGAACTAACGTTATCCGATAGTTGAATAATGATTATGTTGAATCTGACTTTTCTCTAATCCTTATATTAAATATTTCCCTAATAAATGCACCTATAATTAGTGATAAAACAATTACTACGAAAAGGTTTAACATCCTAACAAATAAAAAGGGTGAGTTAATAACTAATAAGCTATCACCTATAACAATAATTGCGAAAAGAACACAGAATAGAATCAATTTAGCAGGCGTATTCCTCTTTTCTTTCACCATCCGATCCCTCCCCTCAAAATTTCAACAGATACAGATTCATTACAATAGACAAGCAAACGAGTTCATTTGTTATGCAAATCTGCCCGTTAGCGGGGTGAAGGGCTGCCACGCGGCAGCCCTTCACTGTTTAACTATCGTGTCCCTATTCGTTTAATTAATAGGCTTTCTTAACTTTTATCTCTTTTATCCAATCAAAAGAGGCATTGGTAAAAATAAGTACAACACCAAAAAAAATAGCTGAATCTGCTATGTTAAAAATCTGAAGCGGATAAAACAAATGTCCGAAAATTGTAAAATGAAAATTAAATTGAATGAAATCTACCACTTTACCGTAAAAAATTCGATCCGTAAAATTCCCGATCGCTCCACCTAAAATAAAACAGCTTGCAATTGCTAAGATTTTCTTTTTTTCTCTCAGCACTTTGCGGATGTACCACAAAATTCCACCTATAATAATGACCGTAATTGCAATAAAAAACCAATGTTGCCCCTCTAGAATACCATAAGCAGCTCCTCTGTTACGGATTGAAGTGATTTGAAGGACATCTCTAATTATAGGACGGGATTCATCCAAACTAAGTTTATTCCTAATAATCCATTTGGAATATTGATCAATTAATAAGACGAATAATGCGATCGCATAATAAATCATATTATGGGCTCCCTTTCTGAAATAAAGTGGGGTCTCACTTAGTAAAAGAAATATAGGCTTTGGATTCCCAATACCTTTTTAATAATACCATATTCCGGATATAAATCACTGGTTTTTCATTAACATTATACTGCCCGATCGTTCAACAAGCTGCCGATTCGCCGGCAGCTTGTTTTTCATGATGCTATTGTGTCTAGTATAACGACGAACACTGCTGGTCTGCATTAGGTTCTTAAAAATAGTCAATTGGATCTTGTAAAGGAAACGACAGATTGTCGAGGCATCATCTATTTGATACTCACATAACTCTTCTAGAAGGTCATCAAGTTTTCGTAGACTTTGCACACTAAAATCAAAATTTCCTTTATCTGAAAAATTGTTTACGAAACTTTCTGCCGTAGTACTAATGTCTTGCTCTAATCTATTCTGCATATATGCTCCCCGCGAAAATAGTAGACTTACTGTTATCGATATTAATATCCAGTGAAAAAATAATACAAAAAGAGTGAATGACTATATTACTTTTTTCATACAGCACCAGTTACTTATTTTGATAATGTATGAAGTCGCAGTTCAAAAAAATACTGTACAGTTGGATGCTTGAGCTTCATCTTTTCGGCCATGCCTAAAATCCATTTTTCACCAACTCAACTGTCAACCAAAGCTAGAATATTCAATAAGATATCATTACTCTCTAAGCTTTCCTCCATAGAAATGGATAAAAACTTGTTAGCTGTAACGATAAAATTCGATTTACTTAACGATGACTGCGCTGACAAAAGTTCCTTCGCATATTCCGATACCTTCCTATTTCTGTAAATTGAAAGAATAGCATTATCATTCATATTATTGCCGCTACTTTTAGCACGTGTCACATAATCGCCTAAGTCCAGTAAATGAACATCATCCAATAATCAATCTGGCAATCGCGGTTAAATCCTCAATATCAATCTTACCATCATGATTCATATCCCCGCTCTTGAACTCGTTCCAGTCCGGATCCGCAGAAGTTAGACCATAATGAGACGCTACGATGGCAAGATCCCCGATGTGGACTGTGCTATCTCCATTCACATCGCCGGGTACCCCTGTCGTATCCACGAATTCGATGGCGAAGTTCCATGGATCCGGACTACCGATTGACGTCTCGACGCCGTTCCCATTCGCAAAAATAATATCATTTAAAGAGATCATTTCTGTCTGGCTCTCATGGACTTCCTTAGCTTTAAAGTGAACTTTTATCAGATCTAACGAGTCGTTACCCACTTGATCAGGTTGAAGGTCTGCGGTAAGGAATCGAACTTGCCCCGATGCCGCTGACTTATCAATGATGGATAACCCAGGCTTTATGGCTTCCGCGGAGATAAATTCAACCTTCTGCGGATCATAATTCAGCGTCATATCTTGCGCATAGACATTGTTCGTCACCGTGTTCAGACTAAGCGTCACTTCAAAGCTTTGATTGGAAGTCACGCTAGTTGGTCCGGACCACGTCAGTGTCGCCGAAGGAGTGCTGTAAAATTCAATCTCCGCCACGCTGCCATAGCTCCCATTCGGAGACAAATATCGCAAGTAGCGATATGCCGTTGGGTCTGTAACAGGGACGGCATTCCATTGCAGTGCAGGTTCCTCTGTGACCGTATAGAAAGTCACGAAGCCATCTGTAGGTGATGTATTGGAGCCTTGGAATTGTCCGCCCACCATTCGGCCGGTATACCCGGATCGAGGATAAAACCGGATCTGCTTGACAGCTCCCGCGTTTCCATCGCCTAGATCTATACCCGTGTAGCCGCCATTAGCATTCGCATAGTCATAGTAAGTATTGGTATCGCCATCAAATGCTTTATCAAACTCGCTTCCTGCCGACCACGATGGACTCTGACCATAAGGATCACCCGTGATTGAAGCTAATTGTCCACGAATAATGACAGTCACTTCTCCTTTGATCCCGCTCCCATCATTCGTGGCTGCCGTCACTTTTACGGTGCCATTCTTGCCTTTGGCCGTTAATTTCCCATCTGCTGTTATCGAAGCAAGATCGGTCTCAGCTCCTGCTGAGTCAGTCACACTCCATACGAAGGAAGAGCTTGCGTTTGCCGGGCTTACGACAGCCTGCATTTGAAGTGTGCCCTTATTTTCGGTTATGGAAGTCGAGCCTCCTATGCCACTGACTGAGATCGAAGTTTATGTCTATGTGCCTTTCAATGAACCTGACTGGATTTGGTATGGGGGCATGGGTGATTATTCCTCAAGCAGCAATGATGCGATTCGGCAGCAATTTTTCAATGACTGGGCGACAGTCTATTCGCACATTCGCTCTATCGATTCCGTCTCAAAAATTGCAGGACCTAATTTCAGCGCGTACAATTCACAACTCATGGCCGATTTCATGGGTTTTGCCAAAGCACACAACGTGGTTCCCGATGTTATCACATGGCATGAGCTCGATAATAACTTCTTTACTGATTACTACAACCACTATAACCATTTACGAAGTGTTGAGTCGCAGCTGGGTCTTTCGCAGCATCCCATCGTCATTAATGAATACGCAAGAATTTCCGGAGACCTCGGTGTTCCGGGCAATTTGGTCCAATGGATTACCCGCTTTGAAAATACAAAAGTTGACGGATATCTTGCCTATTGGACAACTGCAGGTGCACTCAATGATCTCGTGACAGAAAACAATAAAGCGACAGGTGGATGGTGGCTTTACAAGTGGTATGGTGAAATGACCGGAAATACTGTGACTGTCACACCTCCGACTCAAAATGGTTCTCTACAAGGTGTTGCCACCCTAGATAGCAGCAAAAAGCAAGCACGCGTCATTTTTGGCGGATCGTTAAACAATACGGACGTCTTTAATACGGATGTGGTCGTAAAAGCTTGAGCTCCGCTTCTTATTTCGGCAGCAAGGTCCATGCTACTGTGTGGGGCGTTGATAACACTGGTTTGAATCCATCCAGTGGACCTTATTTCGTCCAAGAAGGCGATTATAATGTGACTAACGGGCAAATTACGGTTCCCATTTCAAACATGAAAGCGCTGTCTGCCTATCACATGATCATTACGCCGGCTACAAGTTTATCATCAACCAATACAACAACTCGTTATGAAGCAGAATATGCCGATTTGAGCGGAAGCGCACATATAACCTATGGATCGAATACAGGTTACTCGGGGACTTATTTTGTAGAGGGATATGGAGGTACAAATAATGCAGAAACTAACTTTGTTGTTACGGCTCCCAACAATGGCTATTATAATGTGACTCTGCGTTATTCGGCTGGTCCGATAGGAAGCGCTCCCAGCAATCGAAGTACGCGGGTGATGGTAAACGGCGCACAATTGGTAGATGCGGCACTTACCGGTACCTCTGATTGGAATACGTGGAATAGTAAAACGATGACCATGTTCCTTACTGCCGGAATCAATCGCATCAACTTCAATGCTTACACATCCGATGACAGTGATGCCATTAATATCGACTGTATCGATGTGACTCCTTCAAGTGCAGGGCAGGTAAACAGCTATGAAGCGGAAGCGACAGGCAATACCTTAGGCGGCACAGCAGTAGTTACTAGCGATACTGCTGCTTCCGGGGGCAAGTATGTCGGCTTTATCGGAGCCGGCGCGAGCAATACATTGCAGTTCAATAACGTTACCGTCCCTACGTCCGGCCAATACCGTATGGTTGTCACCTACGCAAACGGCGAGCTCGGATCAGGTGCATCCAACTATAACAGTAATATCGTGGATCGTTACGCCGATATTAGTGTCAACAATGGCAGTCCGCGTAAAGTATATTTCCGCAATACGCTAGGCTGGTCCAACTATCGTACTACTGTAGTGAACGTGAGTTTGAATGCAGGCAGCAATACGATCAAATTCTCTAACAGTTCTTCCGGTTATGCTCCCAATATCGACACCATCCAAATTGCGGCCCCTGTGACTTCCCAGTTTGATCCTAATGCCAATTATAAGCTGATCAACAAGAACAGCGGCAAATTGCTTGATGTGTATCAAGCTTCGGGTGCGGACGGTGCCAATGTTATTCAATCCACAGATAATGGAGGCTTAAACCAGAAATGGGGACTCGTCACCACAAGCGACGGATCCTATAAATTCGTGAATCGTAACAGCAGCAAGTTACTTGATGTATATGGACTTTCTACCGCCGACGGCGGAAATGCAGACCAATGGGCCGATAATGGCGGAGCCAATCAGCACTGGCAAATCGTTGATATAGGCGGGGGTTATTATAAACTCATCAATGTCAATAGTGTTAAACTTCTGGATGTTTACGGGGCTTCAACTGCTGATGGAGCTAATGTCAATCAATGGGCGGATAACGACGGAGCGAATCAGGCCTGGATGATTACACCTTAGCAATTAAAAATAAACAACAAGAGACCATGACTTCACTATGTCATGGTCTCTCTTTGTTTACTTAAATCCAATTGGAGTTGTATTTGCCTGGACCTTTACGGAATTCTTGAACGGATAATCCGATTACTTTCTTAAAGGTACAGCCCTTCTTTCCTTATTCGCCAATAATTAATCTGGCTATCGCAGTTAGATCTTCAATATCAATTCTGCCATCATGATTGATATCCCCGTTCTTGAACTCATTCCAGTCAGGGTCCGCGGAAGTTAGACCATAATGAGATGCTACCATAGCAAGATCCCCAATGCGGACTGTGCGATCTCCATTCACATCGCCCGGTAACCCGGTCATATCGACGAATACGATGTCGAAGTTCCATGGACTGGGACTACCGATTGAAGTTTCAGCGCCATTTCCATCTGCAAATACAACATCGCTTAGAGATAAGCTGCTGGTTTGGGTTTCGTCCGCTTCCTTTGCCTTCAGTTTCAGCTTGATCAGATCTAAGGAGGCATCCGAGAATGAATCCGGCTGGAGGTCTGCCGTCAAGAAACGAACTTTGCCCGGTGTTTCCAATTGACCAACGATGGTCAATCCGGGTTTCATTGCTTCCGCAGAAACAAATTCAACCTTCTCTGGATCGAATTGTAACGTCATATCCTGTGCATAGACATTGTTCGTCACCGTGTTTAATCTCAGCGTCGCTTCAAAGTCTTGGCCAGATTGCACACTGGTCACCCCAGACCAGGTAAGCGTTGGTGCAGGATCGGGATTATTTTCAATTTTGATCCAGCTAAGCATTGGTTTGGAAGAGCCTCTTTTCACAATCTTCAGAGTAAGCTCCCCACCGGTAACCGCAATATCGCCGTATGATTTGACTTCTATTTTGTCGCCAATGACATAATTAGATTCTTTGGTCGCCCCATTAATAACCAGGTCCATGCTTCGGTTATTGTCCTGCCAAGGATCATAGAATCCGACGCTTACCTTGTATGTTCCGTTCGGCAGTGTAAACACATAGGCTAAACCTTTGCCTGTTTCATTGGCATCATATTGCCTGATTGTTCCAAATGCATCGGTATCATCCGTCTTCGCCCAAGTCGAATCATCGTCAGCTACATAGCCCCACTTCATCCCTGTCACAGGATCGTCTCCGTAGGCTTGATCTTCTAAACCATTATAGATCCCCAGATTTTCTCCCTCTTCAGGAACAGTGACACTGCCGTCTCCCGCATCTACATAATAGAGAAGCTGCGACTGGCTATTGGCACGAGGGACTGCGTTCACCTCATCGGACTCAGTCTCATCCGATCCGTTAGAAGCCACCACTTTAAAATAGTAGCGCAGATCATTTTCGAGACCTTGAATGGTGACTGCCCCAGCCGAACTCTCCATTTCTTCCGTATAAACTCCACTCTGAGTTCCATACTTCACTTTGTAAGAAGTGGCGCCATCGACTTCAGAGAATTTCAACGTAATCTGGCGCTCACCAGCTATAGCCGAATAGATTTGCGGAGCTTCCAAAGCCGCATCAGGATGACTTGCTTGGATATACGCAAACTGCGCATCAGCCCAACTATGCAGCCCCAGCATACCACTCGTGTATGTGTGATCCATGACATCAAACTTCAAGTCACCATCCAAATAAGCTTGAATATGACTACCGTTTAGTACAACCTGTAATTCGTAAATGCCATTAGTCTCCGCGGTAAAAGGAATCGTTCCAGCTAAATTCTCGCCATTTTTGCGCAGATACAAGGCGTCATTCTCAAAACCAAATGAGTACGCATGATTATAATCGGTTCCGCGAAATACGATTCCCCAGTCGGATGCTGTCGTGGCATGCTTAGCTATAGCCGTAATGGTTCCGTTAATAATTGAAGCATGTTTCACCGATAATTCGCCTCGGTTATCACCACCGGAGCTATGCTTCAATAAGCCACCTTCCTCTACCCATGTGCTGACATCCTGGTTATAATCGGAGAGATCTGCCGCTTCAAATGAATCTTCCCAAATGACATGATCATCCGAAGGAACGGTTTGAACCGGCAAAGTGGGTTCTCCCCCACCGCCTGCGCCTTGAGAAGAAACTTGGAATTGATAGGTACTGCCATTTGTCAGATTCTCAACCGTTGTGTGGTTCGTCGTCAAAGAAACGGAAACTTCGGTTCCATCGGGAATTTGTTGATAAGTCAGCTTGTATGCCTGTATGCCAGGCACCTCAGGAAACTCCACGTGCGCGCTCCCATTCCCTGGTATAACAATCAATTTTGAGGGAGCTTCAACGATTGGTGTTACGTTGACTTCCTCCGATAACGAGCTTACATCCGCTCCATCTTGAGCGGTCACGGCAGCGTAGTAGACCGTTCCATTAGATAAGCCATTTACAATAGCTGAGTATTCATCGCTACTTCCAATCCGTTCAGCCATTACGAAATGGCTGTAGTTGCCACTTTCCGTTCCCCAGTGTACTTGATATGCTGGAACGTTCGTGTCTCCCGCGAAGGTTATTTGAATCCCCCGTCCAAAGCTTTCGCCTTAATGCTCGCCGGTGGCTTCAATTCCGGAGTAACAGACTGTGCTGGAGAGGCTTCACTCTCCCCAAAATCATTCATAGCTGATACACGTACATAATATGTGCTGTTGTTCGTGAGTCCTTGCAACGTATAATCGGTTGCCGTTACGATCACGCTTTGATCCAAATTATTAGGATTGGTGCCATAAGTAATCTTATAGCGATCTGCACCGGACGCTTTAGCAAATTTCACTTCTGCTGCTTTATTCAGAGATGTCAACGAGGTCAGCTCAGTTGGTGCAGGAGCTTGATCCGTTGGATAGTAATCGCCACTCAGCGTAACGATCGATCGGGCAGGAATGATATACGTGAAGACACCTTGGTCATCCGGAGTGATTAAGGGCTGTTCGGCTAAGCTTTCCGTTGATGAAGTTACATAAGGTGTTAGCCCGAATATCTGATAACCACTAGGTACATGAGTAACCTGTATCGATACAGATTGAGGTTCGTTCGAATAATTCACATAGACATTGGTCAGTTTGTTGTCTGCCTCGTTAACGTATGCCGAGCCCATAAGACCCGTCGGATCGTTATCTGCTAGACCTTGAAGATCAACACGTTTGGCACCTGGACGAATAAATTTACTATAATTCCCCAATCCCCACAGCATCTTTGACTCATAAATCGTCTGCTTATCGCCGGGGAATTTGTAGTCAGTATAAATGAGACCGTCCTTGTAATCCTCTTTGGATACAGCAGTCCACCATTGCCATGCAGAAGCATTCGCCTTGACTAAGTCATAATGAATGGTCCTCGCCATATACAAAGCAGGATCAATCCCTAGGTCTCGTCCGCTTCCGTGAACATCGCCGCCATCCCCCAAGATGCAGTATTCTGTCATCCAATAACGAGCGGCAGGGTTTACTTCCATGAGATTTTGCCATAACAAATCGTGCAAATATCCCAATCGGTCTCCCTGCTCCGCACTTGCAAAATCAGACCAGTAAGAATGCGAACCGATCATATTGTCTATTTTTGCTGCGAAGGCCGGGTCACTCAGCATATCCTTGATGTATTCCCGATATTTGCCTACGCCCATGGAATTCGCTCCGCCTGAGTACTGTGTGGGATTATCTTGGGAGCTAGTAAGCGTAGCCGTGAACTTCTGATAGAATTCGTCATTCAGCAGCGAAGTGATTTCAACGCCTTCCGGGGCACTGATTTTTGTCGTAAGTCCATGATCGCTAAGTGCAGCATAGAGTGCATTTACTACACTTTTGATATCGCTGTTATTATAACGATTCCCTTCCTGACCCGCTCCATCCCATGTCCAAACAGGCTCATTAATAGGGCTTATGTAGTCAAAATGAAGGCCCTGCTCATCAAAGTGTTTCGTTACATCGGCTAGATAAGCTGCGAAGTCATCTACATAATCTGGCTTAAGATTGGTAGATCCAACGCTAGAGTCCGGCTGTGCATGGCCGTTCTTCGTCATCCATACAGGAGGACTGTTAACAAAACCAATCAACGTGCCGACGCCTCGAGCCTTGGCTGCCCGAAGAAACCATTGCTGACCAGCTTGCTTCGTCCAATCGTAAGGCGAAGTTTCCGTCTGCTTGAAAGCTTCTGCTCTTCTCCATGGGTTGGATATGATCAACTGATCCGTTTCGGATGAACCTGCACCAATATTAAAGCGCCATGCGGATAAGCCAATTCCTTTATCGGTTGAGAATAATAGATCCGCTACTTTCTCCTTATTCTCTTCAGACCAGTTCTCGCCAATGGGATCCATAGACCAGGCATCCGATGCTCCAAAATTATCGATTGTTTGATACGTATGGCTCATATCAATGGTAATAGGAGTTGTTTCTGAAGCGTATGCAGGAATTGAAAACACCCCGGCCGCCTGACTGCCGGAAAGTGTAATGAATAAAGAAAGCATGGCAGTACTTGACTTTTTAAACAGCCCCATGTAGATCATTACCTCCTCATTAAGAAGCTACTTACTGCTAACCCCTTGTCCCCCCTCCTTCACCTCCCCATTTTTAAGCGCTTACAATTCATATCTTCGTCATTATATCGATTTTTCCAATTCATTACATTGAACAAAACTTTAAAATATATAACAAAAGTAAGAAGCTTCGCACCAATGATTCAAAAAGCTCTGCTTCGCAGAATGAACGAAGCAGAGCACATGATCATCATAATTTCGCTTATCCTAAAGCCTATGGTATTAATTCCAGAACCCACACCTGTGCCTTGTTGCCGTTGTCGCTCCACTGACGAATATCGGCTCCATTATTAGGATCGGCATTGGCAAGATCCAGTGCTTTTCCGCTGTTCTTTGAGATGAGCTTGTAGCTGCCAAGACCTACGTAAACCAAACGCCATTTCTGCGCATCATTCCCCAGGTCAGACCACTGCCATACATTCGCACCGTCTGCTGTTGATGCATTTTGAACATCTAACACTTTACCGCTTCCTACATTCGTTATTTTGTAGTACCCACTTCCAGCACTATCAAATCTGAATTTTTGAGCATTATTGTTTAAATCGGACCATTGTCGTACATCCGCCCCATCATTTGTTGATGCATTGGCAACATCCGCTACTTTACCGCTGCTCTGATTGATTAGCTTCATGACAGAACCGGATGCAACTGTTGGAACAAGTGTAATGGAGTCCAGCTCTGCATAACTCGTTCCTTTCGCAAAACGTATGGTATTCACGCCTTGATTCAGGACAACATCAATAGAAGTCATTCGGTAGGTAAGCCAGCTTTCATTGTAATTGGGATAATCCATGATATAGCCAGCGCTTCCATTGATCGTAACGTTTTGCGTGGCGGCAGTTCCCGAACCATTCGTATATCTGGCAGCAAGTGTGTAAGTTTTGGCTGAAGGCACATTCACAGTAAACTCAACATAGCTGTCTGAATAATCGACGTATCCCACTTTTCTATTGCCGGAAGCACCAGACTCATTCAATACCGTAGCATGGTTAACGGTTGCGTCCTCCGCTTCATAACTAGGTACATCCACTTGGACATAGTCTACTTCTGCATAACTGCTGTAATAAGCCAGCTTCAAAGTATTCGTTCCCGCTTTTAAATCCACATTGACTTTAACGGTTCCAAATGTCCCCCAAGAGCCAAGGTTTGGATAACTAACGGTAATAGGGGCACCCCCGTTGATTGACAACGCATGGGTAGAGGTCTTGCCGCTGCCGTTACCATAACGGATAGTTAGCGTATAGGTTCCTGCTGCTGGGACTTTCACTTGATTAAATTGAATATAGCTCGAGGAGTTATTCAAATAACCGACATCTTTGCCATTGGAGGCTTGAGAATAGCTCATGACGGTAGCCAAGCCTGCAATTGAGTCCGCATACTCAGCCTCAAAGCGGTTCTCGCCCGATGGAGGGGGCATCACCGTGCCTTCTGAAACGGGAATGCTCAGATTGGGGGACCCGTCACTATTCCAGGAGAATGTCTGCGCTCGTACGCTCCGACTAGCATCACAGCCTCCGCTACTGCTGTCAATGGCATGATAAACGATAACATCTTGAGTATCATCCGGCGACCTCGTAAAACTGTGATGACCCGGACCGAACACATTCCCTTGCGGATTGGAACTAAATATCGGTTGAGAAGATTTTGTCCAGGAAGCGCGATCTAACAAGTTGGCGGTATCCGGCGCAGACAAAATTCCCATTTTATAATTCGCATCACAATAATCGGAGGAGTACGTTAAAAAAACCTTGCCATTTCGTTTAATAAATTCGGGGCCTTCATTCACCGCACTGCTTACCCGTTCCCAGGAAAGGGTTGGTTCTGTCAACAACACTCTTGAGCTGCTAACTGTCCATGCATTGCTCATGGAAGCCATATAAATAGAATTACCGTTAGTCCCTACTCCGGACCAAGCGAAGTATTTTTGCCCGTTATTTTCAAAATAAGTGCCATCTATATGGAATTCATTGAGATCCGGCATCAGTCTTCCTTTGTCCACCCACGAACCGGTTGTCGGATCTGCGGAAGCATTCTCAAGCACGTAAATGCGTTGTCCTCCTGCCAGATCGCTACTCGGTGAGGCCGAGTAATAGACATACCATTTTCCGTCAATAAAATGAATTTCAGGCGCCCAAATCCAGCCGTTTCGTTCACCGGTTGCAGGCTTGGTCCATATCACTTGGGGAGCGGCTTCTTTAATTCCAGTAATCGTTCTCGATTTACGAAGCTCTAGCCGATCATACTCTGGAACTGATGCCATGAAATAATAATAGCCGTCAGTATGTTTATAAATAAATGGGTCCGCTCTACGCTCAATCAGTTTATTATGAAATTCGATGGAATCCGCAAAAGCGTGAAAGGGTACCATCAGGGTTAACAGGAACGTGGCAAGAAGGACCATATACATTTTCTTCAAATTTATTTGACCTACTAGCATTTCAAGATAACTCCTTTCAAAAGGGGAGCCTATGTAGCCCCCCAATTATCAAATCATGCTTTTCGATTTCACCAATTAATGCTCGATAAAGGTTGCATCCTGTTTATCCGTTGTAGTTGCAATCGGATCAATTCGTAGTTTGTAATTAAAGTGCCGGATGTAATAGGTTGGGAAGTTATAGGAATGATAAGAGACCTTGGATGAGTCTGCTAGCCCTTGCACTCTATAAAAAGTCGCGTCCTGTTTAAACTGGTCCGTGCCATCATCTTTATTTAGAACAAGCTGGTAATTATAATGTTTCGTTTGCCAATAGATCAGGTGCAATATCAGTAAACAGTGTCCATTGATCTTTGAATCCCGCAGCGATAGGGGTTACACCTACCTTCCGTAACTGCTGACAAACTTGAATAAACTCCGCCCACGTAGCCGGGACCTTAGTTATGCCTGCTTTAGCAAACACATCCTTGTTATAAATAACCCCGACTCCATTCACATCAATAGGCATGGCCCAGATCTTCCCGTCGGACGTTTTCACTCCATTAAGATATTTCTCTTGGATCTTATGAATAAAGGGCTGATCGCTTACATCCGCTGCATATCCTTTGTCGATAATATCGAGAGAAGAGGAAATCGTATCAATCATATATAAGTCCGGCATATTGTCAGCGACAACTCGCGTACGCAGCAGGTTCATGTAGTTGCCTCCATCGACACCTACCAAATGAAAATTGACTTCAGGATGAAGTTTGGTGTACATGGCCGTTCCCTGTTCCAACCACCTACGGGCACCTTCTTCGTCAAAATGATGCAGCCAAGTTATCGTGACTTCTTTGGTATCCGCATGTGACTTCACTTCATTTTGATTGTTTATGGGGCTAGACTGACAGCCGATCACCAGACCTAAAGTCAACATTGAAGCGAACAAACGTGCAGGTATCTTCATGAAAGGCAGTCCTTTCCGTTTCTTTCGTTTGCATGATCCCTTATAGCTACTATTGATTATAGCAGACACCCCCTCATAGCTTCGAGCCATGAAGCCAAAAAAGAAAGGGAATTAATCGATGTTAATCCCCTTCCTTTATGGGAGCTTGCTAGTTTATTTACTGGATTCAACCATTTTCTTAAAGTTGTCGAGCTGCTTCTGCAGCTCCGCCATCACTTTATCATGACCTGCGGCCTTTAGCTTATCACGGAATTCATTCACCGCTTTTACAGGATCGCCTGCTTTGCCGTATGCAATGGCCGGTGCCATTTGACCAACAACTTGTGTAATGGCAGTCAACTCATTTTCTACTGGCGCTTTATCAAATACGAATCTTCCGTAAGGATACGGCTTTTTGATTTTATCATAGGAGGCATACAGATCCGCCTTGCCGCTCCAATCGTTCCCATCCGGAATTTCGTTCTTATCGATACGTCCTCCCCAGAAATCAGAGTAAAAATCATCACGCTGAACATCATAGCCATCCGGACGATAACGTTTGCCGTCTTTCACCACATATTGAACGCCTTCCAAACCATAGTTGAAAAGGTGATAGATTTCCGGATCCTGGCGAAGTAAATCATACACCATCAATGCACGTTCCGCATGTTTACTATGCGCTCCGATGGATGTTCCCCCGTGAGTAATCGACATGGAGATCAAGTTATTGCGTGTAGCCGCAAATGGAAAGAACTGCAGATCGGAGCCCGGCTGAAGTTTATCCATCTTTTGACGTTCGCCCAGGAAGGTCTGGGTATGATGCTGATCGACACCCGACTTGCCGGCTTCGAGCTCGGAGCGGTTATCGCCTTTAAGTATCTCCGGAGAACACACTCTTTTAAGGGGGAACAGGATGGAAACTGCTATAGGTAAGCATCGGGGCAAGGATTTCTCTTCCTCCCTGGTTCGAACAGTTGGTTATATCACGATAGGATTGTTTGCTCTTGGTTGCGTACTGCCTTTTTTACTTGTATTGGGAACGTCTTTTACAGCCGAGAAGTCCATTACACTGCATGGATATAATCTATGGCCGAAAGACTTCAGCGTATTCGCGTATAAAATCGTATTCGAGAATCCTCAGATGATCGTCGGTTCTTATGCGGTTACTTTAGGCATTACCATTGTCGGGACAGCTATTGGATTATTTATCGTGGCGATGACTGGCTACTCGCTGCAGCGTCCTGATTTTCCATATCGCAATCGGATCTCGTTTTTTATTTACTTCACAACGTTGTTTCAAGGCGGGGTCGTTCCCTTCTACTTGATTATGACTCAGTGGCTGCATCTCAAGGATAATTATTTGGCTGTATTGCTGCCGGGACTCATGAGTCCGTTTCTGATCATTATGATGAAAAGCTTTGTCAAATCAATACCGCACGCGATTACAGAGTCAGCTAAAATCGATGGGGCAGGGGATTTCAACATCTTTGCCAAGTTGATTCTGCCCATGACAACGCCGGCACTAGCCACAATCGGTTTGTTCATTGCCTTAGGCTATTGGAATGAATGGTACAATTCGATGCTGTTCCTGTCTCCGGACATGAAATACCGTCCGCTGCAGCTATTTTTGTACAACGTGGTGACCAGCGCCGATTTTATCAAAAATTCTTCGGTATCATCCAACATCCAACCGCGGGATATGCCGCTCGAATCGATGAAAATGGCTACAGCGGTCGTGGCGACCGGACCGGTCATCTTGTTCTATCCTTTGGTTCAACGCTTCTTTATCCAAGGGATAACCGTAGGAGCGGTGAAAGGTTAGCTAGTATGAATGTCAGGCGATACAGGTGCGGTGCCTTAGTCCGCATCTTCGCACATAGATGAACATGATAAGGGAGGCAAAGAGATTTTATGAAAAAGTTCATTGGCAAAATGTTGGGGGTATCCATTGCAGTCATACTAACCGCAAATCTTGCAGCTTGCAGCAGTTCAACAGGTGGAACGGATAGTAATAATACGAACAATGACTCAGGCCAACCGGCTGCATCTGATGCAGGAAAAAGCTCGACCAGCGAGTTTCAAACCATTTCCTACGTCATGCTTGGAGATAAACCGAAAAACGGCCAGTTCGAGAAGGTGATGGAGAAAGTTAATGCGCTCTTGAAGCAGAAAGCGAATGCAAATCTGGAAGTAAAGTGGGTGGAGTGGGCAGATTGGCAGACCAAATACAATCTCCTGCTAGCCTCCGGGGAACCTCTGGATTTGATTACTGTTGCGACGGACTGGTTAGATACTTGGCAAAACTCTCAAAAAGGCGCTTTTATGCCGTTGGACAAATTACTGCCGCAATACGCCCCGTTAACCTATAAAGAGGTTCCGCCTGAGGATTGGGCCGAAACCAAATACAATAATCAGATCATGTTGATTCCTGAGGATCATTACACACAGTGGGTGAATCACGGATTTTTGTATCGGGGAGATTGGGCGAAGGAATTCGGCATCAACGAACCGATCAAGGATTTTGATGCACTAGGCAAGTATTTACAAGGCGTGAAGGACAACAAGCCCGGAGTTATTCCTTGGGATTCCAACGGAACGAACGTAACCACGATCGGCGGGTATGTGAATACGCGCACGGACGCGTTGGAGCTTCCGGTAAGTACAGGTTTGTTCCCGCTATTCTATGGTAAATCGTATGATGAGAAGTATACGGCGTACAGCCCGATCTTTGATTCCGTCTTCGAGGACTATGCCAAATTAATGAAGGATTGGGGCGACAAGGGTTATTGGAGAGAGGATGTTCTGAACTATTCAGGTTGCCTTCCGTCTCGTGGACGTAATGAATGGCGTCTTCATGAGATACGCCGTTAGTTTCCGCTATTGTGACGATATCGTACCGGTCAATTACGTTTGCTTTCATCTCCCGCAAATATTCGTGCAACCCAGGCTGGTTGCTGTAATAATGGGAGGCACGCTGATACGCCTCGTCGCTTTCTCCCTCCACGTCAGGAAATGACTGGTTTTTCTTGATATGCGACAGCGCGTCCAATCTGAATCCGTCGATGCCTTTGTCGAGCCACCACCTCATGACCGCATATACTTCATGACGGAGCGATTCGTTCTCCCAGTTCAGATCGGGCTGCTCCATTAGGAACAAGTGAAAATAATAGTCTTCCGTATTCGCGTTGTGCGTCCAAGCCGCCCCACCGAAGATCGACTTCCAGTTCGATGGTTCCTTGCCCGACTGGCCCTCTCTCCAAATGAAATAGTCCCGGTAGCGATTGTCCTTCGAAGCACGCGATTCAATGAACCATGGATGCTGATCCGACGTATGGTTCAATACAAAATCGAGGATGACTCTAATGTCTCGCGCATGCGCCTCTTCGATCAATAGCTCCATATCTTCCATCGTGCCAAATTCCTTCATGATGGCCAAATAATCGCTGATGTCATAGCCATTATCCTTATTGGGAGATTCGAAGACCGGGCAAATCCAGATGATGTCAATCCCCAAGTCCTTCAAGTAATCGAGTTTCGAGACGATGCCTGCCAAATCGCCGATGCCGTCTTTGTTGCTGTCCGCGAAGCTGCGAGGATAGATTTGATAGACGACGCTTTCTTTCCACCAAGCTTTATTCATACCTTGCGCTGTCCCCTTTTGGTTTCCGAAATATTTATGCGGCAAGAGACTTGGTCTCCCATTTTCTTGCCTTCCATCTTCTCAGCATTAGCAGGCCGCGCAGCCATTCATCGAGCGCAAGGGCCGCCCAAATGCCTAGGATACCGTACCCCCAATGTATGCCTAGCATATACGATAATGGCACACTGACGAACCAGACGAAGAAGATGCAGATCAAGGATGTGTACCGGATGTCGCCTGCGCCGCGCAGCGAGCTGGATACGGTCAAATTAAACGCTCTTCCGACTTCCATCAGCACGGTTATGACCAGCATGGCGCGGCATAACGACACTAGACCCGAATCGTCCGTATACATCCCCAAAATCGATTTACCAAACAACCATACCGCTAACGATACCGATGCCGATACAAGCGCGGCATTCCGAAATCCCGTCAGCGCCGTTCGGTACGCCGCGCGCGAATCGCTTTGGCCAACGAGATGGCCGACCATGATCTGAAGCGCTTGGCCCGATGCACTGGCGAACAGCGAGATGAACGTGGTCAAATTTTGCACATACACTTTTGCCGACAACGCTTCCGCCCCGAGCATGGCAATGAATACGGTGATGACCATTTGCGAGATATAGATGGAGAGCGACTCTCCCGCCACTGTACTGCCCAGCTTCATGACCTTATAGATCGTCCGCTTGTAACGAAAAATCGCTCGCCAAGCGAGTCCGCCCTGGAGCTTACCCACCAGGAAGAGCAGCGCAACCAGACCCAAACCTCGGCTAATGACGGTAGAGATAGCCGATCCCTCTACGCCAAGCTCGGGAAAAAACCAGAGTCCATAGATCAGAAACGCGTTGACGATCGCATGAAAGACGTTAATGCCTACATTCACGTACATCGAGTATCGGGTAAAACCCATGCTCCTGACGACGCAAGAAGCGGCGATCAGCAACGCTTGCAACAATGCGGCGCCCCCGACAATGCTCAGGTAGCTGTCGGCATCTTCCCTTAACCCTTGCGGAAGCTGCAGACCCGCCAGTAGCGAGTTCGAGAACGCAATGAGGAGCACGCTGACGAACAAGCCGAATGCCGCATTTATCACCAACATTGAAACCGTAACTTCCCCAATCTTGTCCTTATCGTTTCTCCCGATGAATTGGGATATGAGTGTGCCGGCTCCAATAGCAACACTATTGAACATCACCGTTACCATCAATAGGATCTGATTCGAGAACCCTACCGCCGCCGCGGCGTTATCAGCGTACCGGCTTAACATCAACGTATCGACGGTGCCCATTAACCGGAAGAAAAGCAATTCTAAAAGTATCGGCCATGCCATTATGTATAAGGATTTATTAGCATTAATACAATTAGCCTCCATCCGTCACGCCTTAAAACTGGTTAGTGTTTTGCTTCGTGCAATCGTTTGCGCAAACGAGTTGAAATAGTGGAACACGCTGTTCACATGATAAGATTAGATTAATAAGCCATTTGCATACAATGTGCGTACGTCTACGCATCGAAGGCAAAATAGCTTATTCGAACCTAAGCTCGTTAGATTCCAAACCGATAAAACCCTTAATATCCAAGGATAATATAGTTATACTATTTCTGGAAATTAGTATATACAGATCAATTATTTGTTGTCAATTTTTATTTTTTTATGAATTTCGCTTTAACTTGCACTTCTTCGTATTCTCCGTCCGACGTTGAGTCCCACGTAACACCACCCCCAACTCCGAATTCAGCCCACCCCGTCTCGCTATCGAGCCATGCCGTGCGAATCGGCACGTTGAACACGCCCTTGCCATGAGGCGTCATGTATCCTAATGCGCCGCAATAAACTTCTCTCGGCGAGCTTTCGAGTTGCTCGATAATTTCCATGGTGCTCCGCTTAGGCGCCCCCGTAACCGAACCGCACGGGAATACGGCCTGCATGACCTCACGCATCGATAAACGCGACGGCGTCTCTGCCGAAATCGTCGACGTCATCTGGAAGACGGTATTATACGTTTCGATCGCGAACAGCAAATCCACCCGCACGCTCCCCATCTTCGAGATGCGTCCGAGATCGCTTCGCAGCAAATCCACGATCATGACGTTCTCCGCCCTGTCTTTCTGCGATTGCGCGAGTGCCTCCTTATTCCGGCTGTCCGTCTCGGCCGAGTCGCCTCTTCCGATCGTCCCTTTCATCGGACGCGTCTCCAGCCGATTACCGTCCATTCGGACGAACAACTCTGGCGACAATGACAACACCCGATACTTGCCCATGTTCAAATAAGCGCTATATGTAGCTTGCTGCCTCTCAAGAAGATGAAGGTAATATGCATAATCGTCGCCTTCGAATTGCGCGTGCATGCGGATCGTATAGTTCACCTGATAGGTTGCGCCGGCGCCAATGAAATCTTTGATCGCGCCGATTTTGCTCTCATAATCCAACTGGCTTGTATCCTCCTGCCACGCCGTTACCCGGTATCCCACCTCCCGATCGCCCTGCATTGCGGGGCAATCGCCGCTGCTATCACCTTCGTCGCATGCCGCTTCGAATATGCCGAACCAGCACAACGGCATCCGGTTTCCTTGCTTCACAGTCAGAGACGGATCGAATGCGGGCGCGGCTTCATACGAAATATACCCTGCCGCATAATAGCCACGATCGAGGTATTGCTGTACGTCATCCATCACCTGGTTGACTCGTTCAAGCCGATCGGCTTGCAGTACGATTACCGGATCGGCGAACCGCAGTGGTTCCCCTTCGTTTGTGAGATCGAACCGAATATAGATTGGCGCTTCCTGCCGAAGTTCAGACATAGTCCCTTACAAGCCTCCGTTACGATAAAAATAAACCGTCACAGGTAGGGTTACCCATGACGGCCGAGTACATTACTGCGGCACGGCCGACAACTGCGCCAGCACGTTGCTGATCATCGTCATTCCTGCACCTTTGTCGAACGTCAGAATCGATTCCGGATGGAATTGGACCGCTGTTATCGGCAATTCCTTATGCTCGATCGCCATCACGACGCGGTCAGCCTCCGTCTCCGCCGTTACATGCAGGCAATCCGGCATTTCGGAAACGTAAAGCGAATGGTAACGCCCTACTTGGAAGCTTCCCGGAAGCTCCTTCCACAGCAGGCTATCGTGCACGACACGAACGTTCGCCGGTTTGCCGTGCTGTGGGTAGCCAAGTACGCCTAGACACCCGCCAAAGTATTCGACGATGCCTTGAAGGCCTAAGCAAACGCCGAATATCGGCATTTCGTGCCGCAAGCACAGCTCGATCGTCTGATCCAAGCGGAACTGCTCCGGCTTGCCCGGTCCCGGGGACAACACAACCATATCGAAGCGTTCGCCCGAAGCCAGCATTTCGCGCGCTATCGGCGATCGCAGCGTATGCACCTGGGCGCCGCATTGACGGAAATAGCTCGCCAGCGTATGGACGAACGAATCCTCGTGGTCAACGAGTAGAATTTTCTTCCCTCTACCTACCTGCTCGACCGACTCAAGCGTCCGGCTAAGCGCCTTGCGTTTGCCGCGAATCACGTCGATAAGCGCCGCTGCCTTCACAAGCGTTTCCTGCTCCTCCTCCTCGGGAATTGAATCGTAGAGTAAGGTAGCACCGACCCGAATTTCGGCAATGCTGTCTTGGATTCGGATCGTTCGGAGCGTCAAGCCCGTATTTAAGTTGCCGTTAAAGGCGTAGTAACCGACTGCGCCGCCATACCATTTGCGCGGCGAATCCTCGTGATTCTCAATCCATGTAACGGCCGCTCGCTTAGGCGCACCGGTAATCGTTACCGCCCACATGTGAGTCATGAACGCGTCTAGTGAATCGAATTGAGGATCCATCGTACCTTCGACATGGTCGACCGTATGAATCAGATGCGAGTAAATCTCAAGCTGACGCCTGCCGATGACTTCGACGGAGCCGGGGATACAGATTCTGGACTTGTCGTTGCGGTCGACGTCGGTGCACATCGTAAGCTCCGCTTCGTCCTTCGTCGAATTAAGCAGCGTGCGAATCTGCTCGGAATCCTCGATAGCGGACGCGCCGCGCTTAATCGTGCCCGAGATCGGGCACGTCTCGACCCGATTCCCTTCTACGCGAACATACATTTCCGGCGACGTTCCGACCAAATATTCATTGCCAAGATTGACGATGAAACAATAAGGGCTTGGATTGATTTCCGTTAATTTCAAGAAAATATCCGAAGCGGCCTCCGTGCAGCGCTCTTGCAACGTATGCGACGGCACGACCTCGAACAAATCTCCAACCTTGAATGCTTTGATCGCTTCGTCCACGAGCTTCGCGTACATCCCTTCACGGAACGGTTGGATTGCCGTTTCATCGCTAATATTGCGAACCGTCGGTTGTCCCGTGCACGGCAACGACTCAGTCGTCTGCCCATCGAACACAAAATCGTAAGCAATCCGATACGCGCACGTCATCTGATGGTCCACAACGGTCAATTCATCTGGTAAGTATAGCACCATGTCCGGCTGCTCGCCATTGCGCGCATGTTTCAACTCGATCGGCTCGAATTGAAAAATCAAATCGTAAGCGAACGCGCCATAAAGCCCAAGATGGGAATCTTCTTCGGAGTAGAAGGATTCCTTAATCACGCGCATGACGGAGAACAGCGATGTCTGTTGCGTCCTTTGCTCTTCATATACGACCGATCCGCCGGCAATTATCCGGCCCGTAATGATGTCGCCGTCTCGCGTTACGTCGGCATCTTTCATGACCGACAATGAACGCTCTAGATATTGCAACAAAATAGACCCGCGCTCATTAAGCGCCGTTACCGTAAAAACCTTTCCGGACGAGCGAATCTCGATCGGTGGGTTAATGAATCCAATATCCCAGCGTGAATAGCGCCCGGGGTATTCATAACGGCTCGTGAAAAGCGCGCCTTTATTCGTATCAATGGCTTTTAGAATTGGTTGGGTCGCTTCATCGACGTTCAGGAACTCGATTCTGCGTTTAATCGTCATGCCTTCGGACGGAGAATAGTAATGGATTTGGGGCTGTTGAATGGACATAAACGGTGATTTCAAAGCGTTTCCTCCTTATGCTAGAGGAACAGGGGAAAGAACGGGATAGGTCGCTAATAGGGGCAACGCAAATAAAAGCTCTCGGCTCCGCTCATTCTAACTTACCTGTCTCTACTCAATCTACAAGCACAGCCGCTACCGGCCTTGCCTTGTCCCACTGACTATAGCACAGCTGTATAAAAATGTCAAAGGAGTTATATTTCTGTGTGAAGTATCAAAAAAGAAGATCTATTAATAGCATAAAAACCTCCATTTAGCAGCTGCAGGCTTGTGTTGGGCAAAAGGCTATTTGACATTCCAGCATCAATGTAATAAAAAATTTTTACGTAAAATATAATTTGTAATGGAGGCACTCTCCAAGGCAAAAAGCCATTTGACATTCCACCCTCCACGTAATAAAATATTTTTACGTAACATATAATTTGTAATGGAGGCACTCTCCAAGGCAAAAAGCCATTTGACATTCCACCCTCCACGTAATAAAATATTTTTACGTAACATATAATTTGTAATGGAGGCACTCTCCATGGAACAGGACATTCAAGAATCGTATTACATCGAGCTGCCCGAGCAAGCCATGGTTCTGCTGAACCCGCTCCGCGGCGAGATATTAGCTCAACTTACCGCACCCGCTTCCGCAGCGGAAGTAGCAAGGCAGATTGGAGACACTGCTCAGCGTGTGAACTATCATCTGAAAGCACTTGTGAAAGCCGGTCTCGTTCGCAAAGTAGGAACCCGCCAAGTGCGCAATCTGGTCGAAGTGCTGTACCGCTCTATCGCGAAATCTTTTGTGCTTGCCGAATCTTTAAGCATGAAGCCGGAGACGGTGCAAAAGCTGAAGGATCAAGGGTCTCTGGCCCATCTGATCACTACATCGGACCGCTTGAAGAAGGACGCACTCCTGCTCATGGAAAGATCCGATGCCGAGGAAACCGTACCTAGCGCCTCTTTGCAGCTGCAAGTCCATCTTCCGGACGAGAGCAAGCGGGCAGCTTTTGTAGAAGAGTACTCAAAGTTGGTCCAACAGTTAGTCGAGCGCTATGGCTGTTCCGCACAAGGAGATCATATGTATCAACTTATTGCCGCCGTCTATCCGAAGATCCAAGAATGAGGAGGATGAACTATGGAAGATAATCAACACAAGAGCGATGCATCTAGAGATTCTTTACCTACTGTCATTTGGGAGCAGCCACTTCAAGCATCACCGGTGAACGCCCCTGCAACGGATTCCAAGGTTATTTCACTCGACATTCACAGGCAGCAGCATAGAAGCCCTGCACAAGAAGCTGAAGCCGTCGTAATTAGCAGGAATCTATATTCGACTCCAGCCGGCCAACCGATTCCACTTACCATTATTTCTTCGGGCTTTGGCCAAAAAGTGTCTACGATCCGTTCTTCCCTACAAATCAAAGCCGCTGCTTAAACAAGCTAGCGCGAAAGGATGATTACCATGAGTTTTATTCCAATGGTTGTTGAGCAGTCCGGACGCGGAGAGCGTTCTTACGACATTTACTCCCGATTGTTAAAAGACCGCATCGTCTTCTTAGGCTCAGCCGTTGATGATCAAGTCGCCAACGCTGTCATCGCGCAGCTGCTCTTCCTTTCGGCGGAAGACCCGGAGAAAGATATTTCGCTCTATATTAACTCCCCTGGTGGCTCGACTAGTGCGGGTCTTGCCATCTATGATACGATGCAGTTTATTAAACCAGATGTCTCCACAATATGTGTTGGCATGGCCGCATCCATGGGTTCCCTCCTTCTTACAGCTGGTGCACCTGGCAAAAGATTCGCTCTGCCGAATTCGGAAATTATGATTCACCAGCCATGGGGCGGCACACAAGGGCAAGCAAGCGATATCCAGATTCGTGCCCAGCATATTTTAAAAACCAAACAAACGTTAGCCCGTATCTATTCGGAAACAACCAAACATCCACTCGAAAAAATCGAGCGGGATTTCGATCGCGACTACTATCTGACTGCAGCTGAGGCAAAAGAGTATGGCTTGATCGACAAAGTTGTGTCCAGTTTGTGAGTTACCATCGCGATAGTTACTACCACCGCTAAAAATCAAAAACGACTCACCATTACCCCAAAAAGGATAAGGTGGAGTCGTTTTTTCCACTAAAATTTATTGTAGATTCTCTACCGCCGCTCTTTCGATCGCCAGCCCTTTCACATACCTCTGCATGAACGCTTCGAACCCTGCTACGTCTTTGGCATCAGGAGCCAATGTCTTAACCGCTTGCGTTGCAAATACGCGCTGGCTTAAGTAATCTTCTAACGTCTGGCCTTCCGCCTTATTAATCATATAGGATGCTAACAAAGCAATGCCCCATGCTCCGCCTTCTCCAGCGGTTTCCATAACGGAAACGGGAACTTGGAGTGCAGCAGCCATGATTTTCTGCCCAACACCTTCCGTTTTGAAAAAGCCCCCGTGACCCAGGATTTCCTCCAACTTCACAGACTCTTGCTTCAGCAAAATGTCCATGCCGATTTTAAGCGCACCGAGTGCAGTGAACAAGTGGACCCGAATAAAATTCGACAGGTTGAATTTGCTGTCCGACGAACGAACAAACAAAGGACGCCCTTCTTCAAAATGGGTCATATGCTCACCTGAGAGGTATCCGTACGCCAGTAAGCCCCCGCAATCCGGGTCTCCTTGAAGAGCCATGTTATACAGGGTGCCGTATAATTGATTTTTGTCCACGTTCAGACCCATTACCTGAGCAAACTCATCAAACAAACCTACCCATGCATTCAGGTCGGAGGAGCAGTTGTTCGAATGAGCCATAGCCACCAAGCTGCCCGTTGGGGTCGTGACCAAATCGATCTCGGTGTACAGTTTAGACAGCTCTTTCTCCAAAACGATCATAGCAAAAACGGATGTTCCTGCGGATACGTTACCTGTGCGCTGAGCCACACTGTTCGTTGCCACCATCCCTGTACCTGCATCACCCTCAGGCGGACAAAGCGGAATACCGGCTTGCAGTTCTCCAGTCGGATCCAGCAGTTTAGCTCCATCCTCTGTAAGGATGCTTCCGCTTTCACCGGCAGTGAGTACTTTAGGTAAAATATCTTCAAGCTTCCACGGCAGGTTACGATCTGCAAGTAATTCATTAAATTGCCCCAACATTTTAGTATGATAACCTTTCGTCGTCAGATCAATCGGGAACACACCGGACGCTTCGCCTACACCAAGCACCTTTTGACCGGTAAGCTTCCAATGAATATAACCTGCGAGCGTGGTCTGGAAATCAATCACACCGATATGCTCTTCTTGATTCAAAATCGCTTGATACAAGTGAGCGATACTCCAACGCTGTGGAATGTGGTATTGAAACAATTCGGTCAGTACTTTCGAGGCTTGCTCCGTGATATTGTTCCTCCAAGTGCGGAACGGCACCAGCAGCTCACCGTTCTTATCAAACGCCATATAACCATGCATCATGCCGCTGATTCCGATGGAGCCAATCGTTTGCAAAGTAACACCGTAGCGCTGCTTCACATCGAGAGCCATTTTCCGATAGCTGTCTTGTAAGCCCTTCCAGATATCCTCCAAGCTATAGGTCCACACTTGATTCACATAACTATTTTCCCAATCATGGCTACCGGAGGCAATCGGCGCGTGGTTCTCATCGATCAGCACGGCCTTGATTCTTGTAGAACCGAACTCAATACCGAGGGAAGTTTTACCTTCTTGAATTGCTTGTGTCACATCAAAACTCATTGTTATTCCTCCATCCCCTATATAAAGATCAGAGCATATTCTTCAACACTGACCCACTGCATATCTGCCTGGCTCCTTGATGAATACGATGCCCTTGTGTTGCTGCACATTACATATCCATGTTTACTATTCTCATTATATCTTGTACGTACAAGTTAGGCTAGCATTATTTTCTCTCCAAGAACACAGCAGCCAATGAAATGAAAAAATTAACACGAAAGGTTTGTCCTGCAGGCACTCTAAATATATGTGAACGCCACAACAAGTTGTATGTACATGTCAAAAATGACTGATTGGAATCTAACGCTATTTTGTAAAATAATGTCCTTGTTCCAGGTCCGCGAGAAGTCCATGCTGGACAGGCTTCCAGCCTAGCAGTTCCTTCGTCCCATCGCTCGATCTCGCTAAGTCAAGCGACGCGACCATGCCTAGAAAGCCGAAAATCGCTTGCGTCTCTTCACGCGGGATGCTGACTACCGGCACACCAAGGTGCCGACCGATGACTTCGGCAATGTCTCTAAACGGAATGCCTTCGTCGTCCACGCCATCCAGTCGTGAGCCTGCAGGCGCAGATTCTACAGCAAGGCGGAATAAAACTGCCGCATCCAAGCGATGAATTGCTGGCCAACGATTGGTGCCGTCTCCAATGTAAGCCGAAGAGCCTCTTTCCCGGGCGATCCGGATGAGTTGCGGCACGAAGCCTTTATCCCCTTCACCATGAACGGAAGGTGCAAGCGAGACGATCGATGCTCTCACGCCTTGATCTATCAAAGCAAGTGCTGCATCCTCCGATGCTTGGCCATTCGCATGAGCCGTGATAACAAGCGGTTTACCAGAGCCCGCAAGCCCCTCTCCCATCGTTTTTATGGCGGCAAGATCCGTTGCTAGTGATGCGGCGAAATTAGTGAAATCGTGGTTAAATGCCAGATGAATTACACCGTCGGAAGCAGCTGCGCTGCTGCGCAGTAAATCCAGATCCTCTAAAACACCGCGAACCGCCTCAGCTCCCAAGCCTTCTAATACGTGAGCACCGCTCTCTGAACGGGTCAGACCTACTACCTGATGTCCCGCGCCAATGAGCTCGCGGACAACAGCTGTTCCAATATAGCCTGCTGCACCTGTTACAAATATACGCATAATCTTTATAACCTCCTTAAGCATTTGACGAAGATATGACTCCAGTCTAAACTATGAAGTGAACTCTAAGGCAAGCGTTTGGAGGCATAATTTTATATGAAAATTCAGGAATTAGCAGACTTAATGGGTTTAACCCCCCACACCATTCGTTTTTATGAGAAGGAAGGCTTACTTGACAGCAGGCATATTCAGCGAGAGAAGAATAATTACCGCAACTACTCAGACGAAGCCATTGATCGGTTAAAGCTGATTAAGAAATTTCAAGGCATCGGCTGCTCGTTAGCTGAACTAAAGACGATTTTGCAGGATCATGATACGAACGCACGGACCAACCAAGAAGTAATCGAATGGATTCTTCAAAAGATCCATGAGATCGAGCGCAAGAAGGACGAGTACGATCATATGCTTGTAACGCTGAATTGGATGCTGACATATAGGAAGCTGCTGAATGAAGATCCACAGCAAGCTGAGGCTATGATGGC
Source organism: Paenibacillus hexagrammi (assembly GCF_021513275.1). Classification (NCBI taxonomy): domain Bacteria; kingdom Bacillati; phylum Bacillota; class Bacilli; order Caryophanales; family Paenibacillaceae; genus Paenibacillus; species Paenibacillus hexagrammi. The sequence goes on from NZ_CP090978.1 coordinate 3,694,771, forward strand.
GGAATTACGCCTTAAAATTAACATCTAACGGTATAATCGCGAAAAAGTTCTTTGTAGCTGATGTATCCGTCCTAAAAATAAGCCCACTTAATCTAAGTTTAGAGGTAGTTTCCATGGTCCTTTAATCAAAAAATGTGGCTCCGCCAGTGAAAATCGAAGCGACGTTTGGCCAGGCATTGTTTCAAGGTGGAGCGTCTTCATGACGGTATTACTCTTATTGACGTTCTCCCAACTAAATGAATTGTTAACATTCGAACCTAGATAACGAATCATAAAGTACAATAACGTCCTCGGCTTCGACAGATCGAACTGTACATCAACGTCAAGTTCGACGGTTGTTTCACCAGTACGCTTCATGCGGGTAAAGTGTACAGGGAAGCCACTCACTTCAGCCGGAACGTCTATGGTACGTTCATCACCAACGTCCGGCAGAGGTATCGATACTTCTTTGGAGATCGCCTCCCTATCGGACACTTCGATGTAAGGGACGACAACCGTATACTGCAGCAAACCGCTATTAGGTATTTCATAAAATTGAAAATCGGACGGATACGTTAATGGCTCTGGCTTAATTAGCTCAGCTTTCGTTTCGTTTGCATCCTCGACGTACAAGCCCGTATCCGTCACATTCGGAGATACCCCGTACGAGTGAACAATAAGACTTGGCTGCGGAAGCTTTGAAATCAGTTGAACGCGGACAACCCCCTCCTCGAGTCTGGTTGGAAATGCTGTAACCTTTACGTCCTGCTGCACTGCGCTTGAGCCGAGATGCTCTAGGTCGGCGGCGGTTTTCGGCGGAACCAGCTTTAAAGGACCAATGGTTGTACCGTTGATATACAACGAGATCTCGTCAGCAACAGGTACATTCGTGCCACTTGCAGAGATGTAATCGCCGTACCAGTCTCCAGAAGAGGAGGAACGCATCGAAGAAGTAAATGTATACGTTCGACCGTTAATTTCGGCTTTGAATTCCTTTACCTCTGCCGTCTGTACTCCGCGGAGCGTAATCGTCGCGAGTTTCGACTGCAATGCGATACCGTCAATGGTCAGCTTTCCGCCACCGATCTCCTGCACGTAAGGCTTTTCCAACACGAATGTCAGTTGTGAGAGATCTCCTTCCTGAACCGTACCAAAGCCGGGGAGGAATTGAAGGACCTTTTTCAGTTCGGCTTCCACGGAAGGTGTGGAGCCTGCTCCAACCGCAATAAGTAAAGCGGCAGCTAAGGATGCAACTACGGCAATGCGTCGGCGTCGGGGCGAGTGGACAGCGGGAGAAAGGGACATATCGACCTTTTCTAATTGTACTCTTGAGAGAGTGCGAGCCTTAATGCGCAAGATGGAGGCGGCATCCCCCACGGATAAAAGTTGGGATTTGTCCTCCAACGATTCAAGTAGTTCCCGGTCTGCACGTTCCGCATCGAGTTGGTCGAACAACTCAAACATGATCTTTTCCTCATCTTCCATGATTGATCCCCCTTTTCTCAGCATCCGCCAGCCCTAGTGCCTGCTTAAGCGCCGTTCGGCACCGATAGAGTCGGCTTTCAATCGCTTTCTTAGTAAGGCCGAACATCATTGCCAGTTCATCGAGGCTTTCGTAATAGAAGTACCTTCGCCAAAACAAACTGCGGTCCGGCTCGCCCATCATTTTGACAAATTCGATCAACTCCCTGGCCGATTCGCGAGAAAGAGCATGTTGTTCAGCGGAATACTGAGTTTGTATCGTCGACTCCACGTCCCGAAGCATCATGAGTTCAGCACCGGGACGCAGAAGTTTACGGCTCAGGTCCAGTGCCTTGTATTTGGATAACACAAGTAACCATGTCCGAAATGAGGCACGACTTTCCTCGTAGCTTTCAATGCTATGCCACGCCGCCAAAAAAACGTCGCTCACGCACTCTTCCACGTCCTCAGCGCTGCCAGCACCGGATAACACGCGCCTAACGAGTGCTTGAACGCTCGGACCAAAAGCATCGATTGCTTCTTCTAAAGCATGCTTGTCGCGGCTTTTGAATCTTTTAGCCCATTTATGGTTCTCATTTTTAAACTTGATACGAACCTCCGGCGTTATACTACTAATTACTACGTCGTGGTTTATGTGGATCACTCAAAGGGGAGGATAATTTTTTTGAAATGATGGTCTCTGTTTTTCACTTAATCGCATCTCTTACCAAATTACCGAATGTCCGAATATCTTTAGATAATCGTATTCCTCGAGTGCTCATAACATAGCCGCTAATCGCTGAAATCTCAATCCATCTTCATCCCCCTGCTTCTGTTTAATCCTCTGATGAACTTATTAGAGTAGTAATAAAAGAGTCAACAATGCAGTGTGTTGAATCGGTAGTGGAACTTAATTGGGGAACAAATAGTGTGCCGATGAAGAACTTATGCTCAGGTAGTTCAATAATCCTTGGGTTACCAACGGAATCTGTTCCGACTATTCTTAATCCGGCTTCATGGATTTGTTTCTTATATTCCGCATTAAGTCCATAGTTACATCTGAATTGTTCAATCACATTTTCGACTTGATACATACCAAAGCTTCTCGAAGGTTTCTTTATAAACACCTCACCTTTTTGGCCGACTAATGAACATGTTAACTTACTAATAACTAATTGAATTGCCTGGGGATCTCGTTCTTCGTGCCCCACATTTTTCAGCATCATTTTGTTTCTTACATATTCCATAATCATGTATTGAAATCCACCGCATGTCCCTAACAAAGGCAAATTATGTTCGCGTGCAAATTGAATGATACGAAGTACCCCGTCCATGGAATCAGGATACCCAGGTCCAATCCAATAACCTTGATAGATTTCCATTAGGGAATCTAGTTGATTCATTATTGTAGCTGTAGGTATCCACTCATACTCGATAAACATTCCTAACTTCCTTGATGAATGCATGAGAGCATCGTTAATAGCTACCTGTGATGAATAATCTGGACTAAAATCACCAACAATCCCAATTTTCATTTTGTGTGCTCCTTTCAAATTCAACCAGGCTTTTATACCATAATTTAACAGATGTTTCAATGTGATATTTTAGTAGTGACGATCAATCGTCGATTAACTCTTGAAGCTAACTAGTGAAATTCAATAAGAAAACGGCACCCTCGGAACCCGTCTAAGGTCCCTCGAGTACCGCCCTGCGCAGCACTTTATACTACTCTGTACCAGCTTCGCTCTAGCGCTTCAACCGTCATACATCGCTAACGCATCATCGCAGTAACGAAAAACTGGCGTTATCGAAATTGCCGATGTACTTATAAGTCGAACTGGTCGTCCCTGTAAATACAAGATAGACGTCCTGGATACCGGTAATTTTTTGGGTCAAGCTGCCTGTTACCGTTTTGTACGTTCCCCAACCGCTAGCTGTCGGAGGTACAGCTAGCGTTCCGACTAAAGTGCCATCCACGCTGCCCAGTCGAACCTCCACGGCCGAGTCGGCCGCGCAATTGCCGCTGTTGCTTGCATACTCGATGGACATTTGGTTCGCTCCCGTGCTGCCAAAGTCCATTCGCTTGTAAGCAAGCCACGCGCCGTTATACGTATTCGCAACCTGCTTTCTGCTGCCTGATGTTTCTGTTTTTAAAGGAGCATTGTTGGCCGGATTCACTGCTGTGGACCATTCGTCGTAGGACTCAAACTGAAGATTGGCAGCATCAGTCCGCATGGACCCGGAAGTAAAACTGGCGTTATCGAAATTACCGAGATATTTGAAGGTTGAATCGGTAGTTCCCGTAAGCACAAGGTAGACGTCTTGAATACCGGTCAAGGTTTGGGTGAGATTACCCGTTACCGTTTTGTACGTTCCCCAACCGCTTGCTGTCGGAGGTACAGCTAGTGTTCCGACTAAAGTGCCGTCCACTCCGCCAAGGCGAACTTCGACCGCAGAATCTGATGCGCAATTGCCGCTGTTGCTTGCATACTCAATGGAAAGCTGATTCACACCGGCGCTGCCGAAGTCCATCCCTTTGTAGGCAAGCCATGCGCCGTTATACGTATTCGCAACCTGCTGGCCGCTTTTTCCGCCCTCTGTCTTCAGCGGTCCATTGTTCACAGGATTGACCCCCGCAGACCATTCGTCAAAGCTTTCTAGCTCCAGCTTATTGTAATCCGTTCTCGTCTTCTGGTAGCTCCAAGTGAAGCGGTCAAAGTTACCCATGTATCGATGGGCACTGTCTGTACTGCCTTTCATCACGATGTACAAATTTTGTACACCGGTTATCGTTTTGCTCAAGGAAGCTGCTACCGTTTGATAAGGTCCCCAGCCTGTGCCTGTATTAGGCAGGGCAAGCGTACCGACGAGTTCACCGTCTGCTGCGCCCAATCGGAACTCAAGCGCTGCGTCATTTGGCGTTTTGTCGGATGGTGCCGTGTATTCTACGGTGATGCGATTCGCTCCTTCGGTCCCGAAATCTACATTCGCATAGGAGAGCCATGCGCCGGTAAACGTGTTGGCAACAACGGTTCCGCCATTACCGCTTTCGGTTTTGAGCGGGCTGCCGTTAAACGTATTCACAGCTGTAGTCCACTCGCTTTTGTCTTCAAACTGAATCGTCTTAACATCCTCTGCTGGTGGGTCCGGTTCAACAGGCACATCCGGTAACTCGGGCTCAGGTTCCGGAATCGGAAGCGGATCCGGCTTGGGCTCAGGCTGCGGATCTTCTCCTCCCGGCGTATCCGGGTCCTGGCCCGGCTCTGGCCTAGGCTCTGCATGGGATACAATCGGCTCCGCAAGCCATAGAGAATCATAGATGTTGCCGTTGTAGGCATCCACCAGATAGACATTCACTTGATAGTTGCTGGCATGGACGTTAAACATTTGCGATGTCTTGAAGCTGCCGACTGTAACAGGGGCACTACTGGACAATATCGTCTGGCCTTCATCGTTGATAAGCTGGATCACAGCAACAGCTGAGTCGGTATAGTCAGCCTTCAACGTACCCGTAATGTCGACAACCATATTGCCGGTTCGTTTCACATCCGCCTTCAGATCATATACATTCCACTGAATATCTGATGTATAGGCAGCATTCGAAACAAGGGTCTGACCCGTCGCACGGTTGCGGCTCTCATCGGCTCTCACCCTCACCTGTACCTTGCCCGCTTCATAAGCAGCAGGTCCTACCGTTTGCGGGTTCACGGTTGCAGCGCTCCAGCTTCTGCCTCCGTCGACGCTAAATTCATAGTCTCCTGCCTCTTCGTAGCCAGGCACGAAGGTCCAGCCGAAAGTATTGGCCGTATCGTCAACGACAGGATGACTCGGCGCATCCGGTCGTACCATTTGCTTAACGGCTTCCATGCTGAAATCGAATGCAATATCCGAGCTGGTCGCATTTACCTGATGCACTTCTGCAGTTACGACATTCGTACCTTCCACCAAATAGGACGGATCAATGGAATAGACATTCCGATCGCGTTCATTGCCCACCGTTGCATTCGCAAAGGTGCTGTATTCGATATGGCCCGCAGGCATATTGGTGCGAATGACCTCGTGACCGTTTACATATACGACCGCCCCGTCGTCACGAATGAGGGAAGCGTCCAGCTCGATCAACCCTTGTAAATCCGAGACTTCGAAAGACTTACGGAAGTATGTGGTCGTGTACTTGTTGTTCGCATCCGGACCGTAGCTTACCATCGTTTTTGCATACTTCGTGTTATCGTAGCCAAGCGCGGCAGGACCGGAAGCCCAGCTGCTGTCATCAAAGTTTGCCGCCTTCCATCCGCTGCCGGGGTACTGGCCGTTGTCACGATACTTCCAATCCGCCCCCTCAGCAATGAGCGACTGACGGCTGATCGTATTCTCGACATTGGCGCTGTAATCCGTCATGGGCGGAGCCGAGTTCGGTGATGCTCCCCAGTCCGTATTCGGCTGTGAACCCATCTCAAACTCCAGAGTACCGCCAGCCATGATATCGGCATAACGAATCCAGGCCTGATCAAAATTGTTCCCGTTCAATGATGCAGATTGAATGAAACGGTTGGTGCTGGAAACCTGATTGGCCTTGATCGTAAACGTTTTGCCTCCGTCTAGATGCACTTTCACTTCAGAGAAGATCGGTGAACCGATCAAGAAATTTGCATCTCCGGGATTGCCTGGGAACAGCCCCAAGGCACTGTATACAAACCAGGAAGACATCGCACCCGCGTCATCATCCATCGACGGTAGATACCCTTCCGGATCAGTCCGGTACACACGTGCTTTTATCGGGTAAGCATACGCGCCATGGTTATGATACTTTTGAGTCACAACCTCCGTCGTGTACTGCCTCGCATAATACTGGGTCAAATACGGCATACCCAAATAATTGAACAAATACGGGGCATCCAAGTCTTCTTCGTTAATCACCACATATTCATTATTTTTGAAAAATTGCTGCAGCTGCACTGCCATTTCTCTTTTGCCGCCCATTAAAGCAGCGAGTCCGTTGATATCCTGAGAAGCAGACCAGCGGTACGACCAAAGGTTACCTTGATAAGCGAATTTATCAACCTTCGTGACATCTGATTTGTCTACAGTAGTCGCGTTAGGCGTAAAGAATCCCAGTTTGTTTCCATTTTCATCCACTTGATTCGGATTCCACAGATTTTTATAGGACATGGCGAGAGGTTTGTATTTCTCATACGTAACCTGATCCCCGATCATTTCAGCAAGCTTCATTGGAAAATATCCGCTTTTCGCTTTTTCCAGCTTCCCGGATATTTCGTCTTCGCTGATCGAGAAATTGTCCGCATCCACGGCCATTCCTTGAAGCGCTTTGTGCACATCGATATCGGTAAAGCCCTTGGCATAGCCATCGAGAATGACCGCACCGTTAAATTCATTACGTACCGTCGGACTAGGCCAGTAGCCGTCCCCCCACTGGGTGTAGGAGCCTCTGGTTTTGTACAAGTCCGCCAAGGATTTCACCATGTTGTTGTACTGCTTCGGCACTAGCACGGAAAACAGGGCATATTTACGAAAATCATCCCACGTCGTCCATCCGTTATAATACTGGAAATCCGCTCCCAGCTCGGATGCCTGACGAATCGTATTCTCGTCCCTTCCCGCCTTAAAGGTGCCAAGTGAGCTGGTTACATTTTTCGGATGAAGGAACGTATGGTAGAGGTGTGTATAAAATACTTTCTTGTTCTCTTCATTGGAATCCGTAACTTCCACTTTATTCAGCAGCTCGCTCCAAGCGTTTCTGATCTTGGCATGCTGCGCTTCAAAATCCCAATTCGCAATATCGTGATCACGCTCATACTTAGCTTGCTCCAGACTAACTGCCGAAAGTCCTACTTTAGCTTGAATGACTTTGTGATCCGCTGTGTCGAAATTGACCCAAACTCCGCTGTTAGAGCCTGTGCGTTCTGCGACTGCTCCCGTAGTGTCTCCCTGCCAGGATGTATAGGAATCAAAGTCGTGATCAAACTGAATCGAGTAGTACATGGTGTAATAGCCATGTCCGCACACATTCTGCGATTTAATCATGCCAGAAATCTCGTTGTTGTTCTCCACCTTCAGGTTGGCATCGAGCATACCGGCATAAGAGTTGGAGAGATCGACCAATACGGAACCGGTGCTTGTATCCGGGAAAGTATAACGATGAAACCCGACATTGTCCGATGCGGTAAGCTCAACGCCGATCCCGGACGCAAGGTTCACAGCATAATAACCGGGGGATGCCTGCTCGCTGCTCTTGATATACTGCTGCTTATATTCACTGCTATTTTTCGTAAAAACACGGGTTTCCGGCATCATCAAAATATTGCCTCCGGCTCCGCTGCAGCCTACGCCATTGAACCTTAAGTGTGAGAAGCCTTTCAAGTATTTATCTTGGTAGTAATACCCGCTGAATGCCCCTCCATCACTGTCAGGTCCAAGGGATACGAGACCAAACGGCATGGTTGGACCCGGGTTCGTCTGACCGTTATCGCCTAACGTATTGATAAACGGATTGACATAATCGACAGGTGCAAGATTCGTTGCCGGATAGGCAGGGATTTGATCCTCATCCACGCCGTACAGCTCGAGTTCATACAAACGCACGGTATTGCTATCGTAGGCTCCCTTGCTCACATACAAGCGGATGTACCTTGCCGCAACCGGCTCAGGGAGATAACGGTCGACGATCGTCTGAACGTTGTCTTTGACAACGTCGACGTCCACCCAGGTTTTGCCGTCATCGCTTTTTTGCAGGCGGAAGTCTTTCGTGTTCCAGAACGGACTGTTAGCCGATTCATTAATCGCAGCATTTTTTAGCGTCCATTCGTTCAAGTTATATACTTTGCCCAAGTCCAGCTTCAGCCATTTGATGGTTGCGCTCGTATTGTCGCACCATTTGGTATCGGTTTTGCCATCCACGGCGTATTTCCCCATCTCATTGCTGTTGCATTGACCTGATGCTGTCACTTGCGCATCCAAGGCCACATTTCTCGTCTTGACAGCTTGATCTGTCGAGAAGGATGCGGGTGCAGAGGATGCCGTATTCGCAGCAACCGGCTCGACCATGCCAAACAGCTGCAAGAACATCATCCAAACTGGAATCAACTTTTTCCACATTGCAATAGGTTCCTCCCTATTTGTTATAAAGAGCCGCTGGGCAGCAATCTTTGAATCATGGCAGCGACCTCAGCCCGAGTAACGGATTGTTTTGGGTTAAAATGTGTACCGTCCCCTTCGATTAGGCCTGCCATGAACGCTTCTTTAACCGCCGCTTTGGCCCAGTCGGAAATCTCGTCCTGATCCTCAAAGCGTGGCGTCCCTTTGTCAGACTGCGTCAAGTTGAAATAGGCTTTCGCATTCACCAACGCTACCACTGCTTCCTCACGCGTAATGCTGTCGGCAGGCCTGAATGCGCCGTTATAACCGGAAATAATGCCTAATGACGCCGCTTTCGCCACCTGCCCGGAATAGTATTGGCCAGCTGCCACATCCGAGAACGGATTGCTTCCCGCCTTATTCGGAGTCTGCCCGGTCCAGTCGTGCGCACGCATCAGCAGTGTAACGAACTCTGCACGGGTGATCCCACGATTCGGTTCATAATGCTGATCGTCGACACCGCTAACAATATGCTTGGCTGCAAGCGACTTGATTGAAGGCTCTGCCCAGTGCCTCGATGTATCCACAAACTTCTTCTCCAACTCGAGAATCGTATACGTTGAAAAATGCCCGGCCTTAAACGTCATCTCGCCGTCATGAATATAGCCTCCGACGTATTCCGGTCGACCACCGTCCACCTGATAAACACCGGCAAGATTAGATGAAATCTGCTTTGCCTGCTCACTCGTCAGCTTGAACGTAACCTCTGCGGGTTGATTCAGCTTATGAATCGGAGTAGACTGATCGCCGGATATAGTTTGAATCTCAACCGATAGTGCCATGCCAGGTGCATGATAATCCGGGTTTGATTTAATCGAAGAAAGAACGGCATCTTTAGCTTCATCCGACCACACGGAGTTGATCATAATACGAAGCCGCTGCCCCGCTTCGCCCGATGCGGGTATCGAACCGGCCGGAAAGCGCATGGTATAGCTCTCGGATTTGATGATCAAATCCAATTCTTTCTCTTTAAGGCTCTGTAAGACTTCAGCCGGAAACTCCAACGCTTGCCCGGACTGTTCGGAGGATGCAGGCAGCTCAATCGTGATCGAACCGCTTGCTTGCTCAATCGCACTAGTCCACGTTGCACTGCCGATGAGATATCGCCCGTCCTCAGCCAGGTCCGGCTTCAGGACATCAGCTTTCATTGTACCTGCACTAAGAGGAATGGATGTGTTCGATTCAGGATTCGCGGCATTGCTCGAGCTGCCTGGTGAGCTGGAATGTCCGCCGTGATTAGACCCCGGATCCGTTTCCGGGCCGCCTCCAATCTCATCGACAACAGAGAATGTTTGAACAACACTTCCGTCTTCGGTACCTGCAACCACACTGTAAACCCCATATGGAGTAAAATCTTCATTCGTCGAAATGGCGATCTTCTTAGAAAAGCTGCCCTCTGAAGCTGAGATGTGATCGATATAGAAGACAGTCTGAGCCGGGCTAATAATTTTTACCGAAACCTCATGCACATTGCTGTCAACTGTCCCAGAGATGTCGATCTCCCCGCCACGCAGCACTTCCGCCGCACTTATATTCAGTGCGACGGAGGACGCTGCATGAGCGGAAAGCGGAGAGACTGTAAGTAACAATGCTATAAAGGCCGCTTTATAAGTCTTCAACGTCTTCCATCCTCCCTTACGTTATTGGAACAGGAGCGGTCTTGCCAGCTGCTTCTGTACGTTCAAATCACTGTTAAATTGATCGGATATGAACACTTTTACTTTGTAATTCTCTCCGCTCACATGAAAATATTGAGAGATCTTCATTTGGTCCTGTTCGATCGGAACCGCGCTAATCAGGAGCGGAGCATCCCCGTCCATCAACTCAAATACCGCATAGGCGCCGTCATGATAATCCGCATCCAGCTTCTCCACCGTCACGTCGAGCTGCAACTGCTGACCTCTTTTCATTTCGCCTGTAAAGGAATACTTGCCTAAGCTGTTATCCGCTGTGAAGGCGCTTTGGGAAGCAAGAGCTGCACCAGGCGGAGCTTCCGCAGCTTCGTCGCCTTTCACGCGCACCATCACCGAGCCCGCTGCATAGTCATAGTTCCCGATCGGTTGAGGATTGGCCGTTACCGGCATCCAGCTGCTTCCGCCGTCAACACTGTATTCATAGCTGGACGGGTCGTCGAATCCGGGGACATTCGTCCACCCGAATGTGTTGCGTCCATCGTCCGCCACGGGGTTCGTCGGCGCCGCAACTGCCGTGCTAACGGTAACGGGAAGCGAGTTATCCCGCTTGTCGACAGCCTTAACCGCAAATTCATAAGCCTTACTTGGGTCGATACCCTCTATCGTATATTGGTAGCTCTCTTGGCTTTCGACAGCTGGAACATAAACACTCCAGTTCTTGCCCAGTTTTCCCTGAGTCTCGTAAATTCTAAATCCTCGAACTGCATCCTCCGCTTGATCATTTTGAGGTTGATGCCAGGATAACAGGCTCTTACCGTCTGAGATTGTAGCCGAAAGCTGCTCGACGGGAGCAGGCTTCGAATCCTTTCTAACAATGGTATAGGTGTCAAAAGGCTGCTCTTCACCTGAAATGTAGGAATCGATCGTAAAGCTGTCCTCCGTCATCCGAATACCCGAGTAAATCGGCTTCTTCGGCTGCTGGTAGGTCGCTGCATAATATCTGTCTACACCGTCTTTCAGATCGTAGTACTTTTTCCCCGCCGAATTGTTAATCATATACAGCGTGCCGTCCGGATTCAGCGCATTGCCGTCTGCGTCTTTTTCCACGTTCTCGACAGGTTTGTCATGATACATTTGGTACGATCTCATGAAGGTATGATCATGTCCTTGCAAAACCACATCGATGCCAAGCTCATCGAAAATCGGGTACATTTTGCTTCTAAGCGCCAAGATATCCGAATCAATCGCATGGTTACCCAATGAATAAATCGCTTTATGGAAGGCTACAATCTTCCATTTTTTATCCGTTTCGGCAACTTCTCTCTTCAGCCAGTCTATCTCCTGATCGAACGATGCCTTCTGGCGGTCATCCCAGCCAATATCCATCGTATTCAGAACCATAATGTGGGCATCACCATAATCAAAAGCGTACACACTGCCAGGCGGCAACGGATCGTCAATCGAATCATTCGGATAATTAAAATGGTAATAATAGTTATCGTTATAAGGACCTTCGTGGTTACCGACGGCAGCCATGACCGGCAGTTTCATGAATTTGTCCTGCGCTTGACCGAAGTAGTCCAGCCATTGGCTTTCCAACGCACCCGCATCAACCTCGTCTCCGGTCATAACCAAAAATTTGGCGTTCGGATAATCACTTAAGCCGTTCTTGAGCGTGTTCCCCCAAGTCTGGTATTCTTGTGTATTTGAGCCTTGTGAATCCGTCATGTATAAGAAATCATAAGCATTCTCGTTATCTGCCTCAGTCGTAAATGTACCCGCAGCGCTCCAGTTGCCGTCATTACCTACCCGGTATTTATAGGCAGTGCCTGGCGTTAATCCGTCGACGAGCACTTTATGGCTGATGAAGGATCCGTTGGTAGAATTGGTGATTTTCAGGTTCTCCAGAACTCTCGTATCCTCCGGCTTCCCTGTATAGCGTTTAACCGCAGGTGATCCGAATTCCTGATCGGCCGGCACCACCTCAACGATGCTGTCCTTGCTATCCGCTGGTGCATGCTCCGGGATGTTGTAATTCGTATACCAAGCAAACGATCGGTTAGTCTTAGGACTGCCATAGAAAGACATCGCGATGGCGAATGGTGAATAATCTTCTGCTTCTGACATATTCACGGGACTAAATGTGAAGCTTCCAACAACCGTGCCATCGGCTGCCTGAAGTCCCGCAGCTCCATCATACATAACGTTTACGATCTGATCGGGTTTGATCACAGAGGCCGCATTCAACTTGAGTGTAGAAAGCTCACTACCCTGCTCCACTTGCTGAATAGGAATGGATGTACCATCTGCCTGTAGAGTCAAATGCTGAAGCAGCGACGCCGGCAGCGGATTCATGTCCGAGTACACACTTAGCGAAACACTCCTACCATCACTTGCGACAGTCCCAGCTACTGGTCCTATGTAATTTTGCGGCAAGTAAAAAGCGTCAGCCGGAACAATCGTTTTCGCCATCGTAGGTGTAGACCAAAGGAGATATAAATTCGAACCGCCATAGTTCTCAAAGTATTCCACTTTGAAGCTGTATTTTTTTCCGCCTTCCAAAGTAATCGGTATCCCCGTCTGCTCCTTATCCCAATCGTCCACCCAATGGTCAATGACAAGCTGGTCATTCACCCACAAGCGGAATCCGTTATCACCGATCATATAGAAGGTATAGGTATCCGTTTGAGGAGGCATGATCTGACCGCTCCAACGGGCATTGGCATTATCTTGCTTCCCTGTCCAGCTTTGCAGCACCGGATCCAGATTCGTAAAATTGATCTGCGTAATAACAGTCGTTGCTTTATGCTCCCCAAAGCCGAACGTGTCAGTTCCTGTATAGTACTCACCTAGCAAGCCATGCTCTTTTGCATTCGATTGCTGCATCACTAGCGGTACAGCAAGTGAAGCGCCGTTGTCGGAATAAACATTTTGTATGACGGTATTTGGGTCAGAGCCATCCCCTTGCACCTTCCAATCAGTCACATTCGCCGATTCATTAGGTAAAGTCGGGTCCGCCTCTCCCGTATTCGCTTCAGCCAGCATGGCGGATGAAGTACCGGTGAACATCAACGTACAAGCCATGATGACAATAAGCGCACGTTCTTTAAACGAGGTGTTTCTGCTCACTTCCTTTGCCTCCTCTTTCCATAGTCAATGCATGTTCTTCCCCGGGTGATGACATCATGTTTCATTTCATCTTCCCCTTTCGTCCGTTCCTTGGTTGAAACCGCTTCATCATTTCATATTGTAAGCGAAAGGGAGAATCACATTTAACGAGGTAATCCTATCTTTTATTCCGCTTTTCTATCCAGTCAGGGTTGTCCAGTACCACTACCACCTCCTAATTTCAAACGGCGTTCTTCAACCATCGATAAATGCGGAATATGTAACGGCACCCGCAACCGCTCTCACGCCACACTTGATACGCCAACTCGATACATTATGTATCGAGTTACATAAGAAATGCTAATATAGATCAGTGACAGGATCAATATGATAGGCGGTTAAGTTATTGTAAATGCAGGTTCTTATGTTTAGTCAGATGAATAATCAGATTCGGTGGATAAAAGAAAAAAGCAGACGCCTATTTGCGCTGCTTCCAACGATGAATCTATTACCCATTAAAGCTATCCCGCCATTTCAGCAGTCTCTTCTCCAAGATCCGGACAAGCGAATCGGAGCCTTTGCCAACTATAGCGAAAATGATAATCCCGACAAACACAATAGCCGTCTGAGAGAACTGTCTGGCATCCAGGATCAAATATCCCACGCCTTCGCTCGAACCCATTAATTCGGCAACCACCAGACCTAACCAGGCGACACCAATAGAAAGCCGCAGACCGAGTAATATATTAGGTAGCGCTGCGGGCAGCACTAGCTTGGTCACTTGCTTGAATTTACTAAACTCAAGTACGCGGGCCACGTCGAACAGCTTGGAATCCACGCTCCGGATACCGAGAAAGGTTTGTACGTAGAGAGGGAAAAAGGCCCCCTTCGCAATTAGTAGGATTTTTGAAAATTCCCCAAAACCGAACCATAGAATAAACAGGGGTGTAATAGCTAAATGAGGCACCGTTCTCAGCATCTGAATCGATGGATCGACGGAATGCTCCAACTTGCGGAATAAACCAACAAGCAGTCCGAATACCAGTCCCAAGCTTCCTCCTAACAAAAATCCTACGGCTGCGCGCCAAATACTAATTTCCAAATGCCGAAACAGCTCTCCGCTTCTGAGTAAGTCATAAAATGCTAGCCAAATCTCATATGGTGTCGGAAGCATTGTCTTAGACACAAAACCTAAAGAACCGGATATTTGCCAAATCACCAGGACAAGCAATGGTAAAATAGAACCTCTAACAATTTGCTTCCATTTATCACTTTTAAACCTTCCGGCTGTCCCCCTGGAAGCCTCCCGAGCTGAGCTGTTATCTAGATTTGCTCTCGTTATGGACTGGCTGCTTGCTTTTCGTACAATTTCCACTTGGCTCATCATCTGATCCCTCTCTTTTCCTTAATAGTAAGAATACTCTGATTAGATACCCGAACTGTCGATCAGTTCCAATTCATCCACACGTTCAAATTCACTAAGGACCATTTTGCGCAGCTCTAAAAATGACGAAGTTGCTTTTTTCCTCGGATAAGGAAGATCAATCGGAATGAATTTGCGGATCGTGCCCGGTCTTGCATTCATGACAACTACGCGAGTTGCAAGGTATACGGCTTCATCAATATCATGCGTGACAAGTATCATCGTAGTCCGATTTTTCTCCCAAATGTCTAAGGTCACCTCTTGGAGATGGGATCGGGTGAAAGCGTCGAGCGCTCCGAAAGGTTCATCCAACAGCAGCACCTTCGGTTTTCGCAATAAAGCGCGTGCGATTGCTACTCGCTGTGACATACCGCCCGACAGCTCGCGGGGATATGACTTTTCGAATCCTTTTAACTTAACCAGATCGATCAGTTCATCAACTCTGGCCCGAACTTCCGGGTCTTTCAAATTGAGGTCCGCTGCAATATTCTTTTCAACTGTCAGCCAAGGGAATAATCGATGCTCCTGAAAAATAAAGCCTTTGTCGATTCCAGGTTTATCGACCTGCTTATGATCCAGATGTACTTTGCCAGTGTGGTCCGTATCCAATCCTGCTATGATTTTTAGCAGCGTGCTTTTGCCGCATCCGCTCGGGCCTATGATTGTGATAAATTCGCCTTGTTTCACGGTTAGCTTAATATTGTGCAGTGCCTCAACCTTGGTACCTTGTGGCGTATGAAACCATTTGTGCGGCAAATCGATGTCTAATGACAGTACACTCATTTAGAAACTCCTCCTTCAGCATTTTACTTGGTACAAAACAAAAGGAGACTTCCGCTTCGTTCCATACTTACATCAAGGAACGGTAGGAAGTCTCCAGTTGACCGGTAGACCCTATTTCATTCATCAATTCGCACTTGTTTACTCGGAATTAATTGTGAGTTTAGCTTAGCATTGTCACATTCCCCTCGTCAATACAATACTTATCGAAAAACAAATTCTTATTTTCCCCACTTGATTAATCGGAATTATCATGCTAATATGACTCTCATCATTCAAATTACAGCCGATTGGATCGCCAAAGGCTCCCTTCCTGTTCGTGTCATGAACAGCGTTGCGGAGTCTTTTTTGCGTCTTATCGAACAAAGGAGGAATATGCATTGTCTGAAAACCCAAAGAAGCAACTCCATCTAGGCGCCTTTCTCTTCCAAGTTGGTCATCATATTGCGGCATGGCGCTATCCCGACACGGAAACTCGCGGACTGCTGCAGCATGAGTTCTATGAGCACTTTGCCCAAACAGCCGAACGGGGAAAATTCGATATGGTGTTCCTAGCGGATACACTCGCGGTTATCGACCGATCGGGAACCGGAATCAAACATACGGTTACAATACGTCCAGAGCCGCTCACTCTCTTGTCCTATCTATCTGGTGTAACAGACAAAATCGGCTTAGCCGGTACGGTATCCACCACCTATCACGAGCCCTATAATCTTGCCCGCGAATTTTCTACATTGGACCATCTTAGCGGTGGGCGCGCTGCATGGAATGTCGTCACCTCCGGCAGAGATGAAGAGGCACGCAATTTTAGCAAATCGAAACACCCAGAGCATGATAAGCGCTATGCACGTGCCAAGGAATTCGTCGATGTCGTCACTTCGCTTTGGGACAGCTGGGAAGATGAAGCCATTATCGCCGACAAGGAGTCCGGCTTGTTCGCTGACCCTGGCAAAGTTCATGAACTTCATCATAAAGGTGATGAATTCTCGGTTCGAGGACCGCTTAATCTTCCCCGCTCTCCACAAGGCAGACCCGTAATCATTCAAGCCGGCGCTTCCCTGACAGGTCAACATCTGGCCGCTCAAACAGCTGAGGTCATCTTTACGGCATGGCAAACGCTTGAAGAAGCACAGAGGTTTTACTCGAGTGTCAAGTCTCTAGCTATTCAATATGGACGTTCGCCGGAGGATATCAAGATCATGCCTGGCATCTTCCCTGTCATCGCTGCTACAGAAGAAAAAGCCCAAAAAAAAGAAGCATTTCTTCAACAGTTGGTCGTGCCCGAAGTCGGCCTGTCCATGCTTAGCTCCTCACTCGGTGTGGATCTGAGTGGGTATCCGCTTGACGGTCCTCTCCCCGAGCTGCCAGAGCTCGCACAAATTAATGGTGGCAAAAGCCGCTTCCAGCTCGTCGCTGATATGGCGCACCGCGAGGGACTAACCATTCGCGAACTGATTTATCGCGTAACCGGCGCCCGCGGGCATCGAACCATATACGGCACACCAGCTCAAATTGCCGATCAGCTGGAAGAATGGTTCGTAAACGGAGCTTGCGACGGCTTCAATATTATGCCTCCTTACCTCCCGGGAGGGCTGGAGGAATTCGTTGACCTCGTCATTCCGGAGCTTCAGCGCCGGGGTTTGTTTCGAACCGAATACAGCGGCTCAACGCTGCGGGAGCATCTAGGCCTTCATCGGCCCGCAAGCAAATACCATGCACCAGCCGCCACACAAGCGGAACATTTCGCATAGAGAGGATCGATCCCTATGAGTACACCAAGTAATAAAAAGAAGCTCCACCTAGGCGCATTTATTTTCGGTGTCGGCCATCATGTTGCAGCCTGGCGTTATCCTCATACTGATACCCTCGGTTTACTAACACTAGATTTTTATCGAAAATTCGCGCAGACAGCTGAGCGAGGGAAGTTCGACATGGTCTTCATCGAGGACATTCCCACACTGCCCGAACGACTGGAGACGGCTATCCGATACACAGTTCCTGTTCGAGCTGAACCATTGACACTCTTATCGGCGCTTGCATCCGTAACCAGGAAAATCGGCCTAGTAGGCACGGTGTCCACCACTTACAGCGAACCCTTCCATGTAGCGAGGAAGTTCGCCTCCTTGGACCATTTGAGTGGAGGCCGTGCAGGATGGAACGCAGTGACAACAAGTATGGAAATCGCTGCTCAGAACTTCGGTCGCGATCACCACTTGGAGCATTCAGTGCGATATGAGCGGGCCAAAGAATTTGTCGATGTGGTTACCGGGCTTTGGGACAGTTGGGAGGAAAGCGCGGTCATCGCAGATAAAACGACAGGTATATTTGCCGATCCATCAAAAGTACATGCGATCCAGCACGAAGGGGCACATTTTTCCGTACATGGACCATTAAACGTGAACAGAACCCCGCAAGGACGCCCGGTTATTGTGCAGGCCGGCTCTTCAGAGGCAGGGCAGGATTTCGCTGCCCAGACGGCAGAGGCGGTATTTACAGCCTGGCAAACTAAAGAGGAAGCCAAAGCTTTTTACAATAGTTTGAAAAGCAAACTTCCCACCTACGGCAGAACGTCTGATGATTTAAAAATTCTTCCAGGCATCCTGCCCATCATCGGACGTACAGAAGAAGAAGCACGTGAAAAAGAAGCGGAATTCCAGGAACTCGTCCATCCCGCTGTCGGCCTTTCGATGGTTTCAAATATGCTACGTGTGGACCTCTCCTCATACCCGTTAGATGGACCGCTCCCAGATCTTCCTGATTCAACGGATATTAATGGAGGCAAAAGCCGATACCAGCTTATCTTGGATATGGCAAGAAGAGAGAATCTGACCATTCGTCAATTGATCGCCAGAGTTACAGGTGCGCGCGGGCACCGAACTATCGCCGGAACAGCGGCAACCATCGCAGATCAATTAGAAGACTGGTTCACGGATGGAGCTTGCGATGGGTTCAATATCATGCCTCCTTACTTACCCGGAGGTCTGGAGGAATTCGTAGATCTCGTTATTCCGGAGCTTCAGCGCCGGGGATTGTTTCGAACCGAATACAGTGGCTCAACACTGCGCGAGCATCTAGGGCTTGCCAAGCCTGCAAACCGATTTAACAAGCTTGCTATTCATTAATTCGATTTTCATGATAAGGGGAACTGAAGATGACAAATAAACGATGGCATTTCAGATTCATTTCGATATTTTCCATACTTTCCATTGTACTTCTGGCAGGATGCGGCAAAGATGCTTCATCACCTGCTAACGGGGCGGCTTCGACTACAACCCCAACTGCTCAAAGTGCTCAAGCTGCTTCAGATTCTAAACCGAAAGAGAAAGAGAAAGTTACGGTAAATATTGGAGTCCAAGGAAAAACCGGCGTACTTGTATTTGCCCGAGAAAAAGGCTACTTCGAAAAAGCCTTCGCCGCTGTAGGCGCAGATGTAGCTTGGAGCGAGTTCGCAAGCGGTCCTCCGCACTTTGAAGCTCTCGCGGCAGGCCGTCTCGATTTTGGCAGCACAGGGGGAACTCCGGTGATCTCCGGTCAAGTCGGAGGTGTGGATTTTAAGGCGATCGGCGTGACCAGTGATGGTAAAAAAGGAAATATGATCGTCATTCCGAAGAATAGTCCGATCCAAGATATCAAAGACTTAAAAGGTAAAAAAGTGGCCGTAGCCAAAGGAAGCAGCGCCTACAACTTCTTATACATGGCGATCGATAAGGCAGGGTTAAAAGGTGACGATGTCAAAGTCATACAGCTTCAACCTGATGAAGCTAGACCTGCGTTGGATAGCGGAGCGATCGACGCTTGGTCCATTTGGGACCCTTATGCGACTACAGCCGTGTACCAAACAGGAGCCAAAATTCTTGTTTCCGGTGAAGATTTGAACATTAACGCGCCGATCTTCCTCATCGCACGAACGGACTTTACCAAGCAGCATCCGGACCTGACGGTTCTCTTTTTGAAAACCTATGAGGAAGCTCGAAGATATTACGTAGAGCATCAAGATGAAATTGCCGATGAACTGGTGAAATCCCAGAAGCTCGATAAACCGATTATCGTGGATGTGTTAAAAAATAGTGTACCTATTTTGTCATCCATAACGCCTGAATTCGCGAAAGCTCATCAAGAGCAAGCCGACTTCCTGTATTCGGTAAAAGCTATTAATAAGAAGCTCGATACCTCTCAAGTACTAGACAGTCAATATGTAGACCAAGCCCTGAAAGAGCTCGGCCCACAAAAGTAAAACATAGAAAGGCCTCTATTGTATCCTTCTTTGTAAGGATGTGATAGAGGCTTCAATTTTCTAGCGCAATATCCTCTCAGCTCTTTTTACTAATGCTTTGGTGAATACTTAATTTCCATGTCAGCCCCTGTGTTATTTTTTTAGTTTATGGGAATATTATGATTGCTACTTAAATCTAATCAAAGGAAGTTCGTATATGTACATAGCATTTGGCATGGTGGCTGGCAGTTTGCTTGCTGGTGTTTTCGGGTTTATCTCTTCCTTAAAAAAAAATAAAACAGCCCGCTAATAGCTGTCGTCCGGTTTTCAAAATTCAACATTTCTAGTTTTGGCAACCCAAATAGGAACAGCTGCTGCCGCTGCAACTGCTCCTTTTCCTCCGTTGTCGGTGAACTCTAATGATCCTTGTTATGATAACTATTACGATTCTATCATCGGTTTATTCCAAGCCATTAAATAACGGAAGTAGAAGCGGCGTTGCACGATTGCTCCTGGCATAACGTCATGTGCCGCACGTCGAATCTCACTTATGGATTCTTGCGGCTCTGCAATCGTCACCCCTATCTCTTGCATTCCTCCATGCAGTCGATCCATGATACGAATTGGAAGAATGAGTAGTCCTGAGATGATTTTATCCATGATAGATTTATCCGCTGCTAAACCAATGACTAGAAGCTTTCCTCCTGTTACGAGACATTGACTCATCTTATGCAGAGCCCTTCTCAATTCCATATGATGCAAGGATGCCACACAGATTATAGTAGAATAACGCTCTTCTTCAGAAGGAATTGGCATGGTCAAAAAATCATCGTTCAACAGGGAGACATTTGATAATGATGCAAGGCGCGTTTGTGCGCGCACGATACTTTTTGGATCGGGGTCTATACCGACCACCTGCTTAGCAAACGGTGCTAGTCGCTCAAGGAGTAGCCCGTCGCCACATCCGATATCGAGCACTCTTCCACCTCTCACTTTCGCGTCATTCACTAATTCTTGATGAAATGCAGTATTGTGATTCCAATACGTCTCCATTCTTTCACTCCCGTAACGTAGATTCATGCGATCTATCTTGAAAAAGACGATTCTTCTCTGTATAAAGTTCCCAAAATTGCCCAGGGTCCACTTTAGAAAAATATTATCTCCAATAAAAAAGGCCTCACACTTAGATATTTCCAAGTGAAAGGCACTATATAAATCCATCCTCTTATACTGCCCTAACCTTACGCCCGCCCAACTCTCTAACCAGATCATGGATGGATTCATTTAAACGCTCTGTCAGCTCTTCCGTTAATTCGAAAACACCAGGTTCTTGGCGGGTTACCCAACTGTCCACAGCGTATACTCCCGCCAGTATATGTCTTGCTCCAAGCGAAGCTAGTACAGGCTTTAACGCATAATCTATCGTTAGATAATGAGCCAGTGAGCCCCCGATGAATAAGGGAAGCACGCTTTTACCAAGAAGCCCCTTCTGCGGCAGCAAATCTAAATATGTCTTTAAAACTCCTGTATACGCTGCTTTATATACCGGACTTGCTATAATAACAGCGTCTGCTTGCTCCACCCTTTGATTGGCTTCGATGATTTGTGGGTCATCAAATTTAGCTTTAACTAAAGCTTCTGCCGGCAGGTCTGCAGCATAAATCCATTCGGTTTGTATGCCGAAGGATCGCAGTGAATTGTCTGCATATTCGGTTAGCCCGTTCAATCGGGATATTTTGGATGGGCTGCCTGTAACAATAACGATGTTGGGCATGAGACGAACACTCCCTTACCTTTATTATGATGTTTAGATAATTTTCCTGCTTGGAGCTGCGCCTGAACGAGTCCTCTGCATGAGCCTATCCAAGATCAGTTTTTCGTAGTACATAAAATCGGCATCCCGCTCACGAGGACGAGCTAACGGAATGGGTTGATCTACAGCAGTTTTCCCTTCTTCGATCACAATGACACGATCGGCTAACGCTATGGCTTCGCTTACGTCATGAGTGACAAGAAGGGCGGTAAATCGTTGATCTTCCCAAATGGTACCGATTAAATCCTGCATTTCAATTCGGGTTAATGCATCGAGTGCCCCGAGAGGCTCATCGAGCAGTAATACACGCGGATGAGAGGCCAAAGCTCTTGCTAGAGCGACGCGCTGCTTCTGCCCCCCGGACAGTACGCTCGGATACTCGTTTTTCCTGTCGCCCAATCCGACCAACCGCAGCGCTTCCTCCGCGAGTGCTTCACTTTTGTCACCTAGTCCAATGCGAACATTGTTCAGTACCTTTTTCCAGGGAAGCAGCCGTGATTCTTGAAACATAACACGGATTTCGGGATGAATCCCGTTGATCCGTGCAGCATCCGCATGAATGCTCCCGCTCGAAGGCTGCTCTAAACCGGCGATTAACCTCAACAAGGTACTCTTGCCGCATCCGCTTCGGCCCACTACAGCGATAAATTCGCCTGCTTTCATCTCCAGCTCTATTCCCTTTAAGACCTCTGTCGATCCGTATGTTTTACTGACTCCGTCGAGACGTATACGTAGTCCGGTTTGTACCATCAGCCCCACCTACTTAAAGATTTTTCGTATAATTGTGATGCCAACGCAAAAGTCGGCTTTCGATCATCACCGTTACCCAATCGGATATTTTGCCCAACAGCGCATACAGAATAATGCCTAGCACCACCACGTCCATCTGCATGAATTCTCTAGCATTCATCGCCATATAGCCAATACCTGAATCAGCGGAGATTGTCTCGGCGACAATGAGAGTTACCCACATAATGCCAAGCGCGAACCGAACACCAACCAGAATGGATGGAAGTGCTCCGGGAAGGATAATTTGGCGAAAGAGGGATGCTCCCTTTAGTCCATACACGCGTCCCATCTCGATCAAACCTGGATCTACAGATCGTATCCCGTGATACGTGTTCAGGTAGATGGGGAACAGTACGCCCAATGCGACAAGAAACACTTTCGCCTCCTCCCCAATCCCGAACCACAGAATCACTAGCGGAATTAAAGCTAAATGGGGAATGTTCCGGATCATTTGTAAAGTAGTGTCAGTCAGCTTTTCTGATATGGAGGAAATTCCGTTGCTTAACCCAATCAAGAATCCAACTCCTCCGCCAATGACAAACCCTAAGAATGCTCTCTTCGTACTGGTTCCGATATAGGTCCAAATGGTTCCTTGATCCATCAAAGAAAACAGGGCACGAGTAACCTGAATCGGAGTAGGCAGGACTCGAGTGGAAATCAAGCCATACTGCCCCAAAATCTGCCATAGGATCACGATCACGAACGGAACAACCCAGGGAAGCAGCGGTTTATTTTGCCGCAGGAACGTATTCATTACCCACCATCTCCCCGAAAGGACTGATAAACGAAGTTTTCTCCCGTTCGCGCTTGTCTTCCAGCGGCAGCTTTGGAAAAAGCAATTCCGCTACCCGATAGGCTTCCTCAAGATGCGGATACCCGGAGAATATGAACGTTTCAATACCCAAATCTGCATATTCACGCATTCTCTGCGCTACGGTATCAGGGTCCCCGACCAAGGCCGTTCCAGCCCCTCCTCTAACAAGCCCCACTCCAGCCCAAAGATTCGGACTAATTTCCAGATTCCCCCTGCTGCCGTTATGCAGCTGCGACATTCTCTTCTGGCCCACGGAATCCATTCTCGCGAATACCTTCTGAGCTTCTTGTATCGACTTATCGTCTACGTACTGGATTAACTCCTCCGCTGCTTTCCACGCCAGCTCATTCGTTTCGCGAACGATGACATGCAGACGAATTCCGAAGCGGACCATTCTTCCCTGAGCGGTAGCGAGTTTACGAACGGCGTCGATCTTCTCCTTCACCTGCTGAGGCGGCTCCCCCCAAGTCAGATACACATCAACATGATTGGCAGCCACATCTTGAGCACTGCTGGACGAGCCTCCAAAGTATAGCGGTGGATAAGGCTTCTGAATGGTTGGATACAAAACCTTCCCGCCTTTGACCTGCAGGTGCTTGCCGTTGTAATTGACTTCCTGCCCGGACAGCTCCTGACGCCATATACGCAAAAATTCATCGGTTACCTCGTATCGCTCCTGATGACTCAGGAATAATCCATCCGCCTCATTCTCAATAGGGTCTCCACCTGTCACGACATTGATTAACAATCTGCCGCCCGACATCCGA
Organism: Paenibacillus hexagrammi; assembly: GCF_021513275.1. Lineage (NCBI taxonomy): Bacteria > Bacillati > Bacillota > Bacilli > Caryophanales > Paenibacillaceae > Paenibacillus > Paenibacillus hexagrammi. Next base: position 3,718,704 of record NZ_CP090978.1, read on the forward strand.
TCAAACGTCGCTGCCATCCTAGCAGACAGAGTAGGTGACATTAAACCCGGGCGCACCGCTATAAGAAATTTCAGTCTTTCTGTAACAGGAATCAAGGTCGATGCCACAACCCATGCGTCCTCGCAGGAACGGCCTGTCGGCAGCAGCACTCCTTCGAAACCAAGCTCATCAGCTGCCTGTGCAATCTGTTTGACATAATGATGATTGACGGCGCGAGCCCCTACCTGACTTCCTAAATATTTGCCATCACCGTGTGTCGGAATAAACCAGAAAACTTTCATCTCTCTATCTCCTCTCAAAATTAACGCCAATCGGCTTTTATGACAGTGTCTTTCACTTGTATAGGCTTGGGAATTAATCCCAATCTCTGAAATGCTTCTGCCATGTCCTGCTGCCCCTTCACAACTTGATCATCGATTGGCTGAATGCCGTATTCTCTTCGGCTAAGCGCGTTGACTAACGATTCCACATCAATACCGATACTTGGAGAAAGGAATTCCGCACTCTTGCGAATATCGGCTTTTACCTCATCATCTATCTTTTGAAGCTCTTCTAGATAAGCTTTAATGACATCCTCATGCTTCTCAGTAAATGGTCTCGCGGCAAAGTAAAACTGATAATTATTCACAATGCCGGTTCCATTGGATAAGATTCTTGCATGTGTGGCTGTTTGTGCTGCTGCCAGATAAGGGTCCCATATCGCCCACGCATCCACACTTCCCTGCTCGAAGGCTGCTCTGGCATCTGCTGGTGCTAAGTAACGCGGCTCGATTTCGGAATATTGGATACCGGCTTTTTGTAAAGTGCTCACCAACAAATAGTGCACATTTGATCCTTTGTTAAGGGCTACTTTTTTCCTTTCAAATCCTCCACTGTTTTCAGCGGAGAATTCTCAGGCACAAGAATCGCTTCTCCTTTGGGACTAGCAGGTTCATGTGCCAAATAGACTAGGGGCGCACCAGCAGATTGTGCGAAGATCGGTGGGGCATCCCCCGTTTCACCAAGGTCAATGCTGCCTGCGTTTAGTGCTTCCAAGAGCTGAGGCCCGCCAGGGAACTGCGTCCACTCAATTTTATAACCGAGATCCGTCAGCTTCTTATCCAGTGTCCCCTTAGCTTTTAAAATGACCGAAGAGCCATAAAGCTGATAGCCGATATGGATCACTTCATTATTTTTCACCTTACTTGATGGTACAGCAGATGCTGAAACCGAATTGCTGGCTGGAGCTGGCTTACCGCAGCCTGCTAATAACAAAATCGTACTGATAGATACAAGAATTAACTTTTTCCCTAACATGTGAGTCCTCCCCATTTCCTTCTCGTCGTTTACATCCAGTCGTACATCGAACGTTTCACGTCTTTCCTCTCAGAAGAGAAAATAAAAAGAGACCTCCATGTATCTCCGGAAGATAAGGGTGTCCCATACAAATAGACAGAACCTTCTTCTGGAAATATAGGAAGTCTCCGGTGGTCCGGTAGACAAATGCATTATTCCGATGAGTTTACTTAGTATTATTTACGATGAATTCAATATACAACCTGCCTGGCAGGTCGTCAAGACATTCTGCTGCATCATTTTTGTTTTTTTTCGGCTTTTACCACTTGCAGCTTTTCTCTACCAGGAGACACCGCTTCAAATCGTTTGCGTTCTGTTTTATCAATTTGCGCAATTTTACCATCGTGAACAACGATTTGCACAGATCCATACTCTAGGCCATTCAAGCTTTGTTTAATACGATCCAGCCATAATTCATCCAACTCCAAAGGTTTTGCCATTTCATCATCCCTCCGCTCTATTATGTAATCATGGATCAAAGTAAAAGCTCATCGAATTTTATATTCCGATGCGGTTACTTGGTTTAATAAGGCAAATGTTATCACTGTGCTTGATTTACTGTCAATGACGAATTTTATGTTCATATACCGCTGCAACTATCAACAAAATTTATTCGATGCATAAAATTTAATTATTGACAAACATGTTTTACCGCTGTTATATTCAATTTTAAATCCGAGTAAAACAATGTGAATAATATATTTTAGGCGGTGCACTATGGGTAACCCAGTTTTTAGAGCTACAGTTCGTTCTGTGCTTATAGGCTATTTAATCGTACTTCTTCTGCTGCCGATTGCCTCTATTTATGTAAAAGGCTTTTCGTTAGGATGGGAAGCATTCCTGCAGGAGATCACAGGTCCTCTAGCCTGGAAGTCTATTTTACTTACGGTGAAGCTAAGTATTGTTTCTACAGCTATCGAAGCTGTAATCGGTACGATCATCGCATATGTACTGGTGAGGTACTCCTTCAAGGGGAAACATCTTTTAAACAGTATGGTAGACCTCCCTTTCTCTCTGCCCACCTCAGTAGCCGGTCTTATGTTTTTGACCTTACTGGGTCCTCAAAGTCCTATCGGTACGTGGCTCAACCATATAGGGATTTCTCTTCTATATAATCAAACCGCTATTGTCATCGGACTTGTTTTCGTTACCTTCCCCTTCGTCATTAGAACGGTTCAACCGCTTCTTGAACAGATTGACCTTAGTGAAGAGCAAGCGAGCTTCACCCTTGGTGCAGGCAAATGGTACACGTTTCGAAGAATTATCCTTCCCGCCATGATCCCAGGAATTCTTGCAGGCAGTATGCTGACTTTCTCCCGATCTCTTGCCGAATTTGGCGCCATTTCTCTGATATCCGGTAATTTGCCCGGTAAAACAATGGTTGCCTCTGTCTATATTTATGGCGAAACACAAAACTACAATCCGGAAGGCGCTGCCGCCATTTCCATTGTCTTACTCACACTTTCACTCATCATCCTGTGGGTCATTCACATACTCACACGTGGAAAGGGGCGGTTGGCATGAGACGTCTTTTAATCGGTATCTCATTTGCAGTCATTATACTTCTCATTGTGTTACCGTTCCTAGGTATCACGTTCGGTGCTTTTCAAGATGGATTCGGCGCTTTCCTTGATTCACTGGTACGGCCCGAAGCCGTGCATGCATTTATGATTTCTCTCATCATTGTCGTTGTCGTTGCGGCGCTGAATACGATTGTGGGTATTTATCTTTCATTAGAGCTTGTTCGAGGCAGTTGGATCTCCAGATGGATGAAGCCTTTCATCAACGCTTTGATCGATTTGCCCTTCGCCGTTTCGCCAATCATCGCCGGATTAATGGTCATCCTGTTGTTCGGTCCCAATACAGTACTCGGTACTTTTTTCGAAGATCACCATATGAAAATCGTATACGCATTGCCAGGCATGATCATGGCTACAACGTTCATTACTTTCCCGCTCATGGTTCGGGAGGTTGCCCCGCTTCTGCAGGAGATCGGCACCCAATCGGAAGAAGCATCAGCTACGCTAGGTGCAGGATCTTGGCGAACCTTTACTCAGGTTACTTGGCCGGCCATTCGTTGGGGAGTTATGTACGGACTCATCCTAACTATAGCCAGATCGTTGGGGGAATTCGGTTCCATCCTTGTCGTTTCCGGCAATATTATCAACGAGACACAAACCGCAACAACACTTGTTTATCAGGATGCTGAGAATTTCAATATGGTTGCCGCCAACAGCGTCGCTTTCGTTCTCGGAATTGTATCAATAGGCACTTTATTATCCTTAGAATGGTTGAAGCACCGCAGTGAGCTTTTGCGAAAATAGTGAATATGAGTTGGAGGTCTTGTCCCATGCAAATAGAAGCGAAGAATATCAATAAATACTTTGGAGATTTTCACGCAATCAAGGATGTGAATTTCAGTATTACCAAGGGGCACCTGGTCGGCTTAATCGGTCCGAGCGGAGGAGGGAAAACATCCATTCTTAGAATGCTCTCCGGACTGGAACGTCCGAGCACCGGCGATATTTATTTTGACGGCAAAGTAGCTACGAATCTTCCGGTTCAGGAAAGAGGGATCGGATTTGTGTTCCAAAGCTATGCGCTCTTTAAACATATGACTGTGTTTGACAATGTAGCTTACGGCTTAAGAGTCTTGAAAAAACCGAAAGAAGTGATACACGATCGGGTCACCTACCTCCTGCGTCTAATGGGCTTAGCTGGAAGTGAGCGTAAGTATCCTCATCAATTATCCGGTGGGCAGCGTCAGCGGGTAGCTTTCGCTAGAGCTCTTGCACCAGAGCCCGGTCTGTTGCTGCTTGATGAACCCTTTGCGGCAATCGATGCAAAAATTCGTAAAGAACTGCGCGTTTGGCTGCGAAATCTGATCGATGAGTTTAAAGTGACTACTATTTTTGTTACTCATGATCAGGACGAAGCCATCGAAGTTGCTGATGAGATCATTATCGTGCAACAGGGGAAAGTCGAACAACAGGGCACTCCTTGGGAGATCTATACCAAGCCTGCAACCCCCTTCGTTGCTTCATTCATAGGTGAATCCAATAGGGTGGAATCGTATGTTCCGCTCAAGGGCTTCCCTTATCTGAAGGAGATTCAGCAAGAAGGGCGCTGGAAGAAAGATGTGCATGTACTCGTAAGACCTGAAGCCATCGAGGTGCGTCCGTCTAACACCACACATCTCCCTTCTGCCGGTGAAACTGGCACGGTTACCCACGTTCATTTCCGCGGAGATTCCTGGTATCTGGAGATCGAGGCAGGGACTCAGAAGCTTTTTGCTTATCAGTCTCTTAAAGAGAACGCCTTTCAAGTCGGAGATGAAGTTAATCTGCTGATTCACCAAATTTCCGTTTTTACACAAACAGATAACAAGCTGTTAGACAATCAGGCCAAGCAAGATCCTATGCCTGTTTTTATATAAAATCACTTACCATTAAAGGGGAGTTGGAATTCATGAAAAACAAAAGATCATTCAGCCTACTTACAGCAACATTATTCACTGCGAGCTTAGCACTAACGGCATGCGGTACCGCCAACCAAGCGGCTTCATCATCGGCCTCGTCTGCTTCATCGGTAAAAGCCTCTTCAGCCTCTTCAGCCTCTCCAGCAAATTCAACCCCGAAAGCTGCTGAAGGAGGAACCGTCACCATCACAATTGGCGCTTACTCTATTTTGAAGGACTCCTTCGATGAATTATTGCCTACATTTAAAGAGGAATGGAAAAAGAAAACCGGACAAACGGTAGAATTCAAAGAATCCTACCAGGCCTCAGGCTCTCAAGCAACAGCCATCATTCAAGGTTTTGAAGCGGATATCGCGCCTCTTTCATTGGAGGGGGATATTCAAAAAATCGTGGAGAAAGGCTTGATCACAAGTGATTGGAAAAGCAAACCGCATGGCGGCATGATGACGGCCTCAATCGCAGCGATTGGGGTGCGGGAAGGTAATCCTAAGGGCATCAAAGATTTTGCCGATTTAGCGAAGCCAGGTGTTGAAGTTTTGATCCCAAATCCTAGTACCTCCGGAGGCGCAAAATGGGATATTAACGCCATTTACGGTGCAGGACTTAAAGCCTCCGAAGCTTCAGGCAAAAAAGACCCTGAACAAGCAAAGCAATTGCTTACAGGCGTCTATAAAAATATTAAAGTGCTGGATAAGAGCGGTGCTGACTCCCTGGCTACCTTTGACAAAGGTGTAGGCGATGCCATCGTCACTTATGAGAATGAATTGATTTCACGCATGCAAAGCGGCAAAAAATATGAGGAAGTCATCCCGACGTACACAACCTCCATCCAAAACCCAGTAGCCCTCGTGGATAAATACGTCGACAAGCACGGCAATCGGGAAGTCGCTGAAGCATTCCTGAACTACCTGTGGAGTCCCGAAGCGCAGAAAGTTTTTGCTGAAAAGGGCTTTCGGGCTGTCGATGAAACCATAGCCAAACAGTACGAAAAGAACTACCAAACACCAGAAGGCTTATTCGACATCAATTACTTGGGCGGCTGGACACAGGTAAACAAAGAGTTGTACGGTAAAGGCGCTTTGTGGGAATCGATTTTGGCTCAGGGAAAGTAATGATGAACGTGGAAAAAGGTTGAACAGGGAATAACTGTTCAACCTCTGTTTGTTGATAACGTAGGTTCCATTTCGAGCATCAGTAGCTTTTCTCCGATCGCTGTTGCCATTTCGTTATTTCATTGAAATCAAATAATCATACACACATTAAAGCTGTCTCCCCAGCCTACCGGTGTCACTTGCCCAATAAATAAACTTGGCCTTTCCAATGATTAATGATTCAGATATTGGGCCGAAGATATGACTGTCTAAACTATTGTCCCGATTATCACCCAACACAAAATATTGTCCCTCAGGTATTTGGGCAGGTCCCCAGTGCGTGTTCATTTTAGGCGTAGTGATATAGGACTCTGATATCTCTTCACCATTAACAAACACCTTTCCTTCTTTCATTTCAATTGTGTCCCCCCCAATCGCTATAATTCGTTTCACAAATTGTTGCTGTCCCCCGCCTGGTCGCCAAAATACAATGATATCCCCTCGCTTGAAATGTTTCGTTCGAGTATCAATAACAAATCGTTCATTTGCTTGGAGGGTAGGAGCCATGGATGAACCAGAACTAATTTCTGCCTTCCTTCCTATTACCATGCTAGTGTCAATAAAATATGAATAACCACAGGCTATCATAATAATAAGTAGGTAGATATATATCCGTTGATATTTACGTAACACTACTTTTTTTCTAACTATGGATATGACGACAGCATCAATGATAGCAAACAAGCAGATACATATTTCGATTAGCATTAGACTTACCATGCCATAATAATGATCAAGCATTCCAGTAAAAAGAAAAACATACAATAACGCTAATCGTAGAAAAAGTAACATGCTGGCTTTACGAATTTGTCCGTTATAAAACTGGCATAATCCAGGTACCAGGATAGATAATAGAGAGGCGATTGCCGGATATCTTCTTTTTTCTCTCATTTCGGATCATTCGATTCAGAATCGATAATTTTTACTACCTTATTTGTAGCATCCCACTCTACATTGCTTCCGAGTGCTTCGGTAACATATCTTAGCGGCACATAGGTCACTTCATCTATGAGTACTGGCGCAGCATCGAGTACTATAGCAGTGTCATCTACGTATGCATCATTAGAGCCAATTTGAAATGCAATCTGTTTCCCGTTTCTCTTGGCCAAAATTTGTTCATTTTCTGCTTTCCACGTAACCTCCGCCCCAAGCATTTCAAAAATTTCACGAAGTGATATCATAACTCGACCATCTTTCATAAAGAGCTTCTTCTTCATGAATTGTTCTTTTCCGTTCAACCATAAAGAGATATCGCTTTGTTGATTGTCTACTCTTTCGAGACAGAGAACATTTCTATTGTTCGTGATGACAATATTATTCGGATTGAGCGGAATGATTTGAGAGTACCCAATGATTTTATTCGTAATTTGAAGAGTAAATCTTGGATTTCCCTGATTATCTAGAGAATGAATTGTTCCGCCATTTGTTGATACATAGACGTTCCCTTCATCATCTGCCACCAAATTCTGATCGAAATTTCCTGCCATATTGTATCCTGCCGATTGTTCAGGATCGCTTAACTTATAGCTCCAAAGAGTTGTGTTGGCTTGAAAGCTTTTATCCATTAGAGTAGAAGTGTTCTCATCAACTTGGTAATAACCGCCATGATGGTCACTAGCTCTGCCGCTTAATTCAACAGTAACTTCTGGGTCTGTCACTTCTGTAATGCCAGTTGATGAAACCTTGTATATGTTTTCCCCAATCACAAGATAGTCCTTATTTATTTTTATTTGGGTTTTCGAATTTTGATAGGGGATATTCCATATCACTTTTCCATCATCATTTAAGCAAAATAATTGTTTATCACTGGCAACCAATAGATGGCCTTGGGAATCAGAGAGAAGTGCTTTTACCTGAGACATACTGTATGAAACATCGTTGACCTTCAACTCTTTAAATTGCCATTTGACACTTCCATCCTGTCGAAGCATCGTTAGTCCATTTTCCAACAACGCTATCAAGTTGCCCTTCCAATCAATTGTATAAAACCGAGCTGCCGTAAAAGTACTACCAGGACGAACAATTGCTAAAGGAATATCTTTATACTGGTTAAGGATAGTTCCGTTGTTATTAAAACGGGTAATCGTTGCCTTCGATGTTTTAGCCTCTGGATCTAGGAAAGCAAAATCGTCGGTAGCCGTAAAAAGATTTCCATCCACACTTGTTTCAAGCTCATGACTAGAGCCATCTTGCTTCCATAAGACATGGCCATTCTCATCAACTGCAAACACCTCGTTAAAGCTATGTATAATGATTGTATGTTCGTTTACCTTCCTAGCATCAAAATGATCATATTGACTATCACTTGTATATGACCACTTCAATCGGTACATGTTATTCTCATTTAAAAGAGACCAATTGTGTCCGCTATCATCCTTTAGCGGTAGGACAATCGGATCCGGCACATCAGTATTCGCAAAAGCCATCGTTGTTGGCATGCTGCTCAAAATTATTAATCCTGATAAACCTAATAAAAATTTCTTCATTGTGGCCTCCTGAATGACAAAAGAATATACAAAGTTATTCTTTATTTACTAGAAAATCCCTTCACAAATATTCGACAAAATATTTTTTTTGCAATAGATTACTCGGTTTAACACTGCCAATGCAAAAAGGGTAAGCAAGTGATTCAATTGCTTACCCTTTTCTACATTTAACTTTTCATTCAACCTCTCCTACTCACTAATCGGCGCAATCTTTTTCCCATTGGAGTCATAAGCTGTAAAACCGCCACGAACTGTGATCCAGATCTCATTGTCTGTGTTCGGGTCGGCTTTGAGCCCGCGAGTGTCCTTCGGGAAAAATAACAAGTGGTTGTCAGCGACTGATGTACCCGGCAGCAAATCTTTTCCGGCAGTTAGATCGGGAATCCCTTCGTTGTCTGTACTGACGGCAATTGTTTTCCCCATTCGAACGATCATTTGTGCGCCAGGTATTCCATATACGGATTGGCCATCCACCAATTCAATATTCGTGATTTTGTTCGAGTCCTGAATGGATTTCAAGGCCATTGCTCCTGTTATTACCCCAGCTAAGGCAATCAGAGCGACGATCCCTATAACAAGTTTAACTGATAGCTTCATTGCATCTGCTCTCCTTCTCATTCCGTGTACTCCCCTTCTCATGGCGTGATTGATATGTCTTATTTTGAAGAAAGTCGTTACATTCTGCAAGTTTTATTCATTTTCTGTTAGAAAAGAGCTGATTCTAGAACAAAAGCAGCCCTTCCTCTGTAGAGGATGGACTGCTTTTTCCATGTTAGATGTTTCGTTTTCCAGCAAGAATTCATAACTGGATCTGATCGTGATGCCCTTGCCTAATTCAACCTTTTTAAGCCCAACTTCAAACCGTCGCCTGCTTTTCTTCGCCGCTATCCGCCTTTTTAACCCCTTTTTTCACTAAAAGGAAGTAGGACAGCATTGCGATTGCACTCGTGCATAAAATAATGACACCCAACGGAACTGCCGTGTCTTCTCCAGCGATACCGACTAGTGGAGAAACGACAGCGCCGAGCAAAAAGGGAATGACGCCCATCAGCGCAGCCGCACTTCCCGCCATATGCCCCTGGCTCTCCATCGCAAGTGGAAATGCCGCCGTGGATGTAATCCCGATGGAGGCTACAAAGAAAACGAGCGGAATTACGAGCGCATACAGTGGTCCGTGGAAATAGGCCACCAATAAGACGGTAACGCTGGCAGCAGCGGCAATCCATAGTCCGAGCTGCAGGAAGGTCTGCTCCGACACACGGTGTGCCATACGACCGACTAACTGCGAGCCAATAATCAAGCTGATACCGTTGGAACCGAACAACAGAGCAAATACCGTAGGAGAAACGCCGTAAATATTTTGATAAATAAAAGGGGTCCCGGAGACGTACGCGAATACCCCCGCGATCATGATCCCCTGCGCAAGCATATAGCCCGTAAAGGAGCGGTCGCGCAAAAGAGATCCGTAGTTGCGTAATTGCTGAACAAAATTACTAGGACTACGGCGCTCGACAGGAAGCGTCTCCTGGAGCTTCCACTTCGTCATGGCCAGAAGGTAGATCCCCAGCAGCGACAAGGCAACAAAGACACCTACCCAGCTAGAGACCGCTAACACTCCGCTTCCCGTTACAGGTGCTACAAGAGGCCCCAGATTCCCGACAAGCAGGAGCATTGAGAAAAATTTGGTGAGCTCGTGGCCGCTAAACATATCGCGTGCGATTGCACGGGATATCACAATGCCCGCCGACGCCACGAATCCCTGCACGAGCCGCGAGAGAATCAGCAGCCAAATACTTGGCGAGATCGCACAAGCTACTGATGCCGCAACATAGATTGCCATGGAAATGAGCAGCGGCTTGCGTCTGCCATGGACGTCGCTGAGCGAGCCCATGACCAACTGGCCAACGCCAAGTCCCAGCAGACATGCAGTCAAACTGAGCTGAACGAGGGAAGCTGTTGTCCCAAATTGCTTGACGATCTGAGGAAAAGCCGGTAAATACATATCAATGGTAAAAGGCCCGAGTGTCGAAAATAAACCGAGCAGCAGCGCCAGCCTCACGGTATTGTTATTGCTTTTGTGACTCATTCTTTGATGTTCTCCTTCTCCAAGTTTGATTCCATTTTCAGAAATCTGATCTATTTGTTGTTACACCATATCATAACTGTATAGAATTTGACAACAGTTTTTATTGTAAGGAACAAAAGCGCGGAGCGGCCCGCTACATGGGTTCGGAGTCTAATTATATAGAAAAAATACAGACCAACCGCGAGTTCGGCGGTCGATCTGTATCAAATTATCCAAGTATCTTGGATGCTGCAAATGTGAGATCCTTAATATCAATCTTTTGATCTCGATTTAGATCAGCTATCTTAGCCGTTGCCCAATCTGCACTGTTAGAATCCTTGCCGTAATGATAAGCCACAATCGCTAGATCGCCTACACTTATGTGTCCATCTTTGTTGAGATCAGGAGATTTAATAGCTGCTGCCTGAAAGAGTTCTACCGCGCTGCCCAATGCTGCTAAGGCAGTGTCCACCTGAGATTGCGTCGCATTTGCACTGTCTTTTACCACTTCTGCTGCATCAATCGCAGTACCGAAGGCATCTTTGGCCGCCTGTGGGTATTGGCCTGGTTCTGTGCCAACGACAGCAGCTTCATAAAGACTTTGTGCATTCATAATGGCCGTTGTCAGAGCGGACTTATCTACATTTTCTTCTACACTACCAATCGAAATTCTCTTGCTGCCAAGCGCTGCCTGAAACACGGATCCATCAGAATTAGCAAGTTCTGCCTTAGAAGCTTCAATCGTGCCAATCGTGTCTTGAACACCCGCTTTTACTTTAAAATTTAAATTCAAAGCCGGAATGCTTGCTCCAGTTATACCTCCAATGTTAGCTGCAATAAGCCTGACTTTGCCGGCCGTTGTTTTGTCCTCTCCGACAATTTCAATGTTACTATTTGCCCCTGCCGCACTTACATAGTCAAATTTATCGGCATCATAGGTCAATGTAAGGTCTTCGGCATAAACACGATCTCCCAAGTTGTTCAAGCTAACTCCCACTGTAAAGCTGCTACCAGGCGTCACACTGTTGTCAGCTGAAAGTGCTGCTGTTGGTACTAGGGTGCCGTTATTCAAATCCGCAACAAAAGTCGTAACGCTTTGGGCAGGCAGCTCGGCCGTAAAGGAATTATTCGACACATTGAGGGGCGCTCCGGCAACAAGATTCCTAGTGCCATCCGTTAACCATGAAGCTACACTCGTTGCGGTCTCGTTTTGCAGAACAAATTTTTGACTCACGGCTGAATTCCCCTTATTTACTGCTACAATAACCGCTTTATTGCTGCCTTTATATGCAGATATAAATACCTGCGGATCGGGATTTTTAGTGGCTTCTACCCTAACATAGCCGGGTCGGATAAATTTCGAGTATTGGGCCATCATGTATCCACGCTTACTTATCGTTCCGTCTTCTTTCATGGGACCGTATTGTCTTCGTATATACCACCATACGTATGTTTGGAAGTTCCCTTCTACCATGGCATTATACATATGCTCTGCAACGCCTAATGCCTCGGGCCAACGATCCGCTGAATTATTCTCACTATTTGGATAGTACACTTCCGTCATCCAGAGTTCTTTACCCGAACCTTTCTGTTCAAAAAGCGGGTACGGGAAATCTTTATAACTTGTGCCATACGTGTGAGCGCCTAGAATATCCAAATTTGCTAATGCTTCCGGATCGTTCAATATCGGGTCTGACATTTGCTTCACGTAAGAAAATGACTCCGGTGCGATAACCCTGTTATGGATAGCTCCCGCATTTTCTTTCATAAAGCGCAGCATTTCTTCGGGACTCCACCACGTCCAATCGTATGCATAATCAGGCTCATTTTGAACAGAAATCGCATACAGATCCACACCATGACTCTTCATGTATGAATCGAATTCATTCAAATACTGTGCATATTCATCGTACATATCATGTTTAAGGCGTTTCGCTGATGGAACTTCAATATATGCAGTTAGGTTGATATTATCGATATTCGGTCCATCTGCGCCGGTAGTTACCAGTTTTAACGTATTGTTCCCGCTATTCATAGGAACTTGAATGGATCGTTCTCCCCAAGTTGACAGGCTGCCGGTAGTTGCAAAGGCTACATTAGAGAGCACTTTCGCCCCATTCACATAAACATCTAGATTGCTTGTTTCTTCCTGTTGAGCGTACCGAATCTTTACGTTTTTCGTGCCTGTACTGCCAATTCCAATATTCCCCCACTGAATGGCCGCACCCGATGCTGCTTGAAAGTTGACATATCCTGTGCCGGAATAACCGGGCTGGGTCGCTTCCGTTGTGGAACTGGTTAGAGTTGTTCCCGTCTCCGCTTCATATGTGGTGCCGCTCCCTGAGCTCATCCCGAGGGTGAAGGTCTCGAGCATTTCACTTGGAGGGTTCCATGGAGATGCAAACACGATTGCTCCCCGCTCAATCGCTTTTTTAGCTGTTTCCAGTTCTTTATACCAGTTATTCTTATCTGGATCGATAAAAATCCTTAAAACAGAAAAACCCAACTGATTCTCTCCGTTACCAAAAGCGGTTTCTCTTTGCTCAGGTGTCAAATCCCCGATCCGCCGGGTGGTTAATCCCACCAAATCCACGAATCACTTGCTTCTCTGCCGATAAATTAACAACTACATCATTAGCTTCCGAAGCGGCTAATGCCTCCGTCGATAAGGGGACGAGGAATAACGGCAGTGCGGTTACACATGCCAAGAGAATGCTACATGTTTTTTAAAACGTAAATTCACTGATTTCAACTCCTTGAGTAGTTAATAGGCTATTCCTTGCCAATAATGTCTATCACCATTTCCCTTCTTTTTTTCATACGTTCCCTCGAATTTGCTGTTAATGAAATTTTAATCAAACATGGATAGGAATTATATGGAATATTTTATTAAAAAACTATAAATATTTTGTATCTTCCTTACTTCCTTAAAAATAGAATAATGAAACTCGGTTCCCCATGGGGAGAGAACCGAGTCCGCTAGGCTGGTAAAGATATTATTTCTTGTAGGTTTGCTGATATGCCTCTCTTCTTTCTTTCATAACGGCTTCGCCGCCTGCATCTTTCCATTCCTTGACCTGCTGGTCATAGATATTGTCGACATCCGAAGACTTGGCCGTAATAATCTTTGCGAGCATCTGCTTAACCTTGTCGGTCAGTATCTGTGAATACTTGATTTCCGCTTGAATGGGAATGTCCACACGTGGACCTGTGTAGCCATCTCGGGCACCAGTCTTAATACTGTCAATGGTAAAATCTTTAAATTGCGGGTCGGTTGCATTGGCCGCCATGTTCTGTTCCGGGTTGTCCGTGCTCACGTATTTGCCATTCATAATCATGGCATAATCTTGATTATTAAAAAGAATCTGATTGGCTTCAGGCGTTGTCAAGGCAAATGGAATGCCATCATCACCTGTTTTGTAAGAAACGTCTTCTTGTCCGAATTGAAGTGCGATCAGATTCTTCGGTTCCGCCATCCAGTTCAAATATTTGATAACCGAATCAACATTTTTACTCGCTGCTGGAACCATCAGATAAATACCGCTAGGAGAATACATCGGTTTAGGATACTTGCCGTTCGATGCTTTGAATGGATCAATCGGTGCTAGAACAGCCTCAGGATTATTTTTCTTCAGGTTTGCATAATACCCGCTGTAAACAGGATCGTTTGTGTTCGGGGTAGCGGACCCTGCTAGGCCACTGACGACTTGCTTGTTGAAAGTCTGACTGAAATCTGCCTCTAGCGGGAAGTCTTTATCGATCAGGCCTTCATTGTACAGTTTGTTTAAAAACTGGAAGGCTTCCTTGTTGCCAGGTAGCGTCCATCCGTCTGGATCAGCAAATAAGTCTTCTTCGGAGATTTTACTCCAGTCCCAGAAGGAGTTGGTTAGCGGTTTAATATGGAACATATCGATCAATGTAAAAGGAATGACTTTACCGCCAGTATTCCCCGGATCCTTCTCCTTAAAAGCTTTCAATGCTTGATACCATTCATCCCTTGTCGTCGGCAAAGGCAGGTTCAACTTATCCAGCCAATCTTTACGGATAATACTTGTCGTTTGGGATTGGATGACCCGGAGTGCCGGAATGGCATATTGCTTGCCGTTAAAAACGCCATCCTTCAGTGTTGGAGCAAGCACTTTCTTCAACTGCGGTCCGTATTTCTCAATCGCCTGCCCCAGATCCGCAATGCCGCCATTTTGCACATAGCTTTGAACGGTTGGCTTGTCATACGTAAAGACGAGATCCGGTGCGGTTCCCGACGCCATTAATACATTGAGCTTCTTGACTTCCTCGGAGCGAGGGACCGTGACAAACTTCACTGTGATATGATTCGGATCTCCGAAGTTTTTCTGCACGTATTGTGTCATGAAATTGTCAGTGATGGGCGGAGCCCCCGCTGGTGCATTACTCCGATCAAACAGCTCGACTGTTAACGTGATTGGCGGACCCTTAGGATTCTCGCTCGCACCTGCCGAACTTCCCGGCGAAGCTGAGTTACTTGAGCTGTTTGGTGAGCTGCTGCATCCTGCAAGCGCGATAGCAGTCGTCGCTAATACTGCCATAGCTGCGTTCAATGTCTTGCGAAATTTTACTCGCATGTTTCGTACCTCCCTTTCATCCTCTAGAGTATATAGTGAATTCAACCGCTTGAAGCGGTCGAGACAGCTATCAACCTTTAACTGCACCAACAAGCATGCCAGATATAAAATAACGTTGAAGCCAAGGGTATACGAGTAGAATGGGCACAGTTGCAAACATAATGCTTGCGGCCTGTAAGCTCTCCGGAACCGGCGCAGAACCTCCAAATCCCTCCTGTGCCGTGGCGTCATTCACCTGACTGTTGATCACGATCTCATAGAGCTTCTGTTGAATCGGGTATAGGCGTGAGTCATTGATATAGAACAGAGCATCCTGAAACATGTTCCATCGGTCGACAGCGGAATACAGAGCCAATGTAGCCAAAATCGGCAGTGACAGCGGCAGCACGATTTGCATTAAATAACGAAAATGACCGCAGCCGTCCATCCAAGCGGAATCTTCCAGTTCAGCAGGGAGCTGCGTGAACGATGTTTTCAGGATAATCAAGAGGAAGGCGTTGATAAGCAGCGGTAAGACCAGCGACCCTACGCTATTCAATAGATGAAGCTCTTTAATCAATAAATAGTTTGGGATAATGCCCGGATTAAAGAACATGGTTATGATGATCATTGCGAACAGAATATTTCTTCCCTTAAAATTCCGTCGGCTAAGCGGATACGCAGCCAGGATCGTAGCGATCAAGCTCACAAAGGTGTAACCGACAACAAGGCAAATCGTAAACAGCAACGAGCGAATCATGCTCAGGTCACCAAATACGTTCTTATACGGTTCGAAATTTAAATCTATCGGCCATAATGTCACTTCGCCGGACATGATTGCCCGATTACCACTTAGAGATAACGCGAACATATGGATCATGGGCACCACGCAAAACAAACAGAAGATACCCAGCAAAAGCATAATAATTGTATTGCCTATTTTCTCAGCCGGATTTTGAGTCATAGATGTACCCCCATTTAGAAAATGCCCTGATTATTGATTTTTCTCGAAATGAACTCTGCCGACAGCAGAAGAATTAGTCCTACTACGGATTGGAACAAGCCGACAGCAGTTGCAAGTGCGAATCTTGCCGACTGAATCCCTACAGAGTATACATAAGTGCTGATTACTTGAGCGTAATCCATCACATATGAGTTCTTCAGAACATAAGGCTGTTCGAAGCTGATATTCGCCATATTCCCGATCTGAAGAATGAACAGGACGACGATGGTCGGCTTAATCCCTGGCAAAGTAATATGCCAAATCTTGCGCATCCGGGTTGCACCATCCACTTCTGCCGCTTCATACAGCTCCTTATTAATTCCTGTAAGCGCTGCCAAATACAAAATCGTTCCCCATCCGGCATTGTGCCAAACCCCTGTCCCAACATAAGTAGCAATCCATAGAGCCGGTTTTTCCAAGAATGGAACGGGGGAGCGCCGATTGCCATCAGCATATGATTAATCGAACCATTATTCGTTGAAAGCAACTCGATGGCCATTCCCCCAACGATGACCCACGAAATAAAATGCGGCAAATACATCAATGTCTGGCTTACTTTCTTGTACCACTGCACCCGTAGTTCATTCAGAAGAAGGGCTAATAGAATAGGAACCGGAAAGGTAAGCAATCCGAGCACGTTCAACATCAGAGTGTTGCGTAGTGCCTTATAAAATTCGGGCATGGTGAAAATTTCTTTAAAGACCGCGAAGCCTACCCAAGGACTGGCCCAAACCCCTTTAAAAATGTTGTAATCCTTGAAAGCAACCATAACGCCAGCCATCGGAATATACCTAAAAATGATAAAGAATGCCATGGGTATGGTCATCATTGCGTAAAGTGGCCATTGTCTTTTCAAGTAGGCGACGCCACCTCCTTTAACTGCAAGAATGGAGGTTGTAGTTCTTGCTTCTGTTTTCATTACATCATTCCTCTCCATCTGGTGTACTCACCTCTTTGTAACTATTGGTATTGTTGCTTTCATCAGATGCGTCAGATACAAACAATCCTGAGCTCCTGAAGATTTTTTTATATTTGCATTGTAGTGTTAAGCGCTTACAAAATCCATGGACAAACTTTTACCCATTTGTACTAATTATGGATAACATTTTTTGCATGGAAAAAGGACCTATCGCTATCCTCGATAAGTCCTTTTATCTTACTTGTTTATGATATTTAACTCCTGCCGATCGGACCTGCTATTATGCAGCAGAAGTCTGGAGGGGGGAAATCCCTTTATTTTTTTGAATAACTTGCTGAAATAATAAATGTCTTCAAAACCGCATTTATAGGCAGCCTCCTGAACGGTAAACTCACCGCTAAGGAGGATATTCTCAGCATTGTTGATTTTCATTCTATTGATATATTCTTTGACGGATGTTCCCATGTTTTTCTTGAATAGCGTTCCAAAATATGCGGTAGTCAAACCACTAATAGATGCTAGCTCTTCAACCTCAATTTGTTTCTGCAAGTTGCTTAATACGTATCTAATAGCTCTCTGAATACGTTTGTCTATATTCAAATTGTTGCCTTTGTAATAGAGAGACTTGAAATAATAATGAAGAATGAGAAGCAGTAATGCACGCGCTTTCAATTCATAACCTTCGTTTTTCTTTAACCATTCAAATGTTAATTCATTGTATAAGGATTGCAATTCCTCCTGCTCACCGATATGCGAAATGAAAGGAAACGGTAAGCGAATGTCTCTGCCTTTCAAATCATAGAGATGAATGTTCAGTGCATAACTGGTCATCAAATTAGTTGGGTCGGTGGTTGCGCTTCGGCGGCTGCCTTTAGGAATACATATGAGATCACCTTGATTGACTTCATACACGGTGCCGTTAATAGAATAATAAGCTCTACCTTTGAAGATATAGGTTAAGTCGATAAAATCTGTTGTGGCATCTTCAATAATCCAATTGGGTGTGGAGTGTCTATTGATGAATAATTCAATTTGAGGATTAATTTCGATATATTCCATAAGAAATCATCCTTTCTACAAGCAATATTATACAAATAACCCAATACCTGATTATTGATTATATTCTAATATGAGATATTTCTAGATTCAAGAAACTTTAGTCTGGAAAGTAAAGAACATACTTCGAAACGTACAGAACATTTATATATAAAGTGAGAACTCAGCTTCAATGAAAGAAAACAGTGATATTCCAGAGTTATTTAGAATCCAAGGGACTCCGCGAGTAAATGATGGTTTGTTGCAAGGACACACTAAACAAAAATAAAATGCCACCCCAAAAGGTGGCACAAATGAAAAAAAAGAAAAGAAAATCGTAAGTAAAAGTAAATAAAAATAAAAAAAAAGACCAGGCTCCCGCCTGGTCTTCCCCTTAGCTACATCTACTATATCCGCAATTTGCGCAATTTTTGCAGCCTTCGCTGTTGATCAGCGAAGCGGAGCCGCACGATGGACACAGGTCCTTCGTCGAAGAACTGGCCGCCGAGCTGGAGTAGCCCTGGCCCTGGCTTCCAGCACCGCTGCTTACTGGAGCTGCTGCGACAGCTACCGGTGCGTCGAGCACCTCGCTGGTCGCGGTGACGTAGTTGCGAGCGTCGTCCGACTCGTTCATGACTTCGTCGTGCTGCTCAAGGCTTTGGCAACTGCGTCGGCGATGGACTCGACACGGTTGTTGCCGAAGCCGATGGCGCCGGAGCCGCCGATGCCTTTGAGGTGCTTCACGAGAAGCTTCACTTTATCGCCGTGGTCACCATAGCGCAGGAACAAGGAGCATACCCGACCGAGCGCCTCGGACATGGCGAACACGTCAGAGCCTGCTTTCCCTACGTTTAAGAAAATTTCACTTGGTGTGCCGTTCATATCATTAATGGTGATATACGCCATGCCAAACGGCGTGTTGACTTTATAGGTAGCCCCGCGTAGGATTTGCGGGCGGCGCTTGTACTGCTTGTCGAAGACTTGCTCCGTCTTCGCATCTACGTCGACAGCTAGCTGATTCGAGATAGCTGAGAATGACGCTGACTCCTGCGCTGCCGAAGCTGCAGCAGTCTCAGCGACCGGAGTCGGGGCTGTCTCAGCCACCGGAGAAGCAGCAGCTTCCGCCGAGGATTGTGCAGCTTCCTCTTTCTTCTCTTCTTTCTTGTCTGAGCTTGTGCTCAACACCTGCACGTCACGGCTTCCGTCACGATAGATCGTTACGCCTTTACATCCCAGGTCAAATGCCAGCTCGTAGAGACGCTTGGTCTCTTCGACTGTGAAGTCAGCCGGACAGTTCGCTGTTTTGGAGATAGAGCTGTCTACCCACCGCTGAATAGCGGCTTGCGCGCGAATATGGTCTTCCGCAGTCAAGGACATCGCCGTTACGAAGTAGTCCGGCAGATCCTGATCCGGATGCTGGTCCTTCCATTCCTGCGCGATTGGCACGTACTGCTTATCAAAGCCAAGGCGGCTTTGGCGGTAATATTCAAATGCGAAATAAGGCTCGATTCCCGTTGAAGTCCCCACCATGGTACCCGTACTTCCTGTAGGGGCCTGGGTAATCACGGTAACGTTGCGCATTCCGTTCTTTTGAACAGCTACACCTACCTCTGGAAATTCTGAGGTCATGTTTTTCATAAATCCGCTTTGCAGGAATTTTTCGGCATCAAACTGCTTGAAAGAGCCTTTTTCCGCTGCAATTTCTGAGGATGCCAGGTAGGCTTCTTTCGCCATAAAACCATAGATTCGATCAAGGAAGTCCAAGGATTCCTTACTTCCGTAACGAATTCTCAGCTTAATCATCAGCTCGGCTAGTCCCATCGTCCCCAGTCCTACGCGGCGCTCACTTTGCTGGTTTTCCCGGTTTTCTTCGAAATGGTACGGCGTCTTATCAATGACATTGTCCAGAAACCGTGTCGAGTAGCGGACGACTCTGCCCAAATCCTCCCAATCCACATCATGCTTGGCTGCATCGTAGAATTTGGAAAGATTGATTGCGGATAAGTTACATACCCCCCAAGCCGGCAGCCCTTGCTCACCGCATGGATTCGTACAGATGATCGGGTTAAAATACCAACTGTTGGACATCTGGTTATAGTACTCCATAAACACAACGCCAGGCTCTGCGGATTTCCATGCAGATTCGATAATGGTGTGCCACACATCACGCGCGCGAACCGTACGATAATGCTTCACGCCCTTACCGAGCTGCTTCCACGCGTCCAGATTGCCGTCCCATTTATCGTTGTAATCAGGATCCGTCGTATCCGGGAATACTAGATCCCACTCTAAGTCTTCTTTGACTGCTTTCATAAACCCATTGCTGACGCAAACCGAAAGATTAGCGTTCGTAATTTGTCCCATGGTGGACTTCACGGTAATAAAGTCTTCCAGATCCGGATGCCAATCATTGATCATCAGCATGAGTGCGCCGCGTCGGCTGCCTCCTTGCTCGATCAGGCCGGTTGTATAGCTGAATAGACCGCCCCACGATACGGCGCCGCTTGAAGATCCGTTCACGCCTTTCACGATAGAGCGTCTTGGTCGCAGTGAGGATAAATTAATACCTACGCCCCCGCCGCGTGACATGATCTCTGTCATTTCAGACAATGTATTCATAATTCCGCCACGGCTGTCGTGAGGCGATGGAATGACATAGCAGTTAAACAGCGTTAACTCATCACTAGCATCAGCACCCGCTGCAATCCGTCCTCCCGGAACGAGCTTCCAGTCATTTAGAATATAACGGAATTTCTCAGTCCATTCCTGTTTCTTCTCAGGTGCCTCTACAGAAGCCATTGCTCCTGCGAGCCGATCCCACATTTCTTCAGGTGTTTTTTCTATATTTAAAGTAAGCTTCTCCACAGCGGATTCCACAACATGACCGCTGCGTGTTCTCACTTTGACCATTTTTTCTTCACGGCTGATGATTTCGCCGACTTCCTTGGCTGGGAATTTGGGATCATCCTTCGTAAGAACAAGCACAGTATCGCCGACCTTGGCCAGGTTCGTATCCGCGTTCTTGAGCGCGTAACGATCCAAAAAATCTTCTCGCTTAAGCCTTCCAACTTCCTGCTTGATTGCATCATTTCCAACAACAACACCCTCCCAATAAGCTCCATGATTTGCAACAATATAGATAAAATCTGTGTATGAAGTTTATGTAAAAGCACTATATATTGTGTGCGTTTTTCATTATACAGCACTATATGTTGTGTATCGAATAGGTTTTCAACCAAATTTTACGATTAGTCCAAGCCTAGATGCAGTTTTCGTCGATTTTCTACGGATTGCTCGTTATTTCAATATAATCCGATAAAGAAATTCGACAATTTTCGCAGACACTAAGACTATGTTTCTTACATGTAGTATATCATAACCTGCCTCTAAATAGAACATACGTTTGTATATTTTTAGAATATAACCTTCTTGAAGGATTTACGCCTAGTTTGTGGAAATCTGATATGAGAATTCATTATCGGCAGGAGGCAGCCCGCATGTATTTTTATAAGGATTCATTTGTCGAGAAGACGGACCGAATGATTTCACCAGATGATAGAGGGTATTACTTTGGAGATGGGATCTATGAGGTGTTTCGTATATACCATGGCAAGGTTTATGAACAGGAAGCACATTTGGTAAGGTTAGTCCGGAGTGCTAAAGACGTACGCATTGAGCTGCCATATTCCTTAGAGCAAATTAGAGAGATCATTACCACACTTGTCAAAAAAAGCCGTATTTCCGAAGGCACACTATACATGCAAATCACCAGAGGTGAGGCTCCGCGGGCACACTCGTTCCCTCAGAACGGCAAGCCTGTCATGACCGCCTACTGCACAGATGTCCCGAGACCGACCGATGCCATGGATAATGGCATCCGCGCCATCTCCCAAGACGATATCCGATGGCTGCGCTGCGACCTCAAAACACTCAATCTGCTGCCTAATGTGCTGTCCAAACAAGCGGCCGTGGATCACGGCGTTCAAGAAGTTGTGCTGCACCGAGGCGGCATCGTTACGGAATGCAGCGCTTCGAACCTGATGATGGTCAAGAACCAAATTCTGCACACACACCCGGCGAACCACTTAATTCTGCATGGCATTACCCGCATGGTTGTTCTGCGATTAGCTCACGCTTTGAAGCTGGAGGTGCGCGAAGAACCGTTCACGCTTGAGGATTTGTACCAGGCTGATGAAGCGTTCATTACCGGAACTACAGTCGAGATTACACCACTTGTAGAAATCGACAATAAACCGATAGGCTCCGGTATTCCCGGAACCATCACCAAGCAATTGCAGCAGCAGTTCGAACGTACTTTTAGCAAGTGATCGTGAAGCCCGTCCCTAGCAACATTCAACCAGAAGGCGACTAGCCCAAGTTCGGGACTCTCACCTCAAAGATGACGCTTGTCCTGGGATATGTCCTCGTAACCTCACCTATCTTCACTTACAAATTTTTATGCTATGCTTCAGCTATACACTTCGGCTTCCTTACGGTATGCAGAAGATCTCACTCCTTAGTCGGAGCGCTGCCAAGCGAACTAGCAAAAGGCGCCTGCCCCTTCCCGGGCAAGCGCCTTTCTCTATTTCCTCTAACTCAACTCCCACGCGAAGCTCCCAGCTCGCGGTGTAGCATCGCTAGATGGTCGTCCGCCACATTCCAGCTTATCTGCGCAAATTCCACGCATCCGTGCCATATTTCTCCTGAACCAGCTGTGCTGCCAATTCCTCTTCCTCCGGCGTGGGAGCAGATGGTTCCAGCTCGACGCCAAGTCCAGTTGCGATCCCGCTGCGGAAGGCCTCCTCCACCTGCTTGAGCGTAACAGCTGCCTTGCCCTGCGCCCGCAGCAGATCGTTGATCGCCACCGCTTTTTTCACAAAGCTCGCCTTCATCCGTTCCGCCACTTTCTCATTACTGAAAGTCAAAAGACGAAACAACTGATCGATGTCCATGTCCAAAAGGATCGAGCCGTGCTGCAGGACGACATCCTTCTGCCGGACCTGGGCGCTGCCCGCCACCTTGCGTCCTTCCACGACAAGCTCGTACCAGGAAGGCGAATCGAAGCAAGCGGACGAGCCTACGGACGCATATTTCTCCTTCTCTTCTTCCGAAGCGAGCTGTACCATTTCCGCATCTAAGCCTAACCCGCGAAACCCTTGCAGCAGCCCTTCACTAAGCACCCGGTAAGCTTCCGTTACATTACGCGGTATGCCCGGATAGGTCTCCGAGACAATGATACTGTAAGTCAGTTCCTTGTCGTGCAGCACGGCTCTGCCGCCTGTCGGACGCCTGACAAAACCAATTCCTTCTGCAGCGACTGCCTCTTGGTTCACTTCCGACGCCTTCTGGAAATAGCCGATCGACAGCGTAGCCGGGTTCCATCCGTAAAAACGCACTGTAGGCGGTACCTTGCCTTGACTGTGCATGGTCAGCATTGCCTCATCCATTGCCATATTTTCAGCGGGAGAACGATCTCCCGTATGTACGAAACGCCACTTTTCCATCAGCATGCAACTCCATTTCGCTTCACTAACTATATCTACAACTCGTCCATCATACCACAATCTCTGAGAAAAAATCCCGCACACGCAGCATCAATCCCTTGAAATCTCCAACAAATAGCCCCTGTACCATCGACCAAATGGCTTCACCTGCCAGAAGTTAACCGCGTAATCAACAGCTTGTCCGTTACATAGGGTGATCCTGCATTAATTCTTTTGATCAGCTTCGCTTTATTGGTGTTAAAACCATCGTCCCCAGTGAAAATGTAAGGAATATGCACCTGCGCCGCAATTTCGTTCACTTCCGAATTCGATTGTCCATGAGGCAAGCACAGCAGATTGAGCTTATTCCCGAGCTTGTCTGCAAGAATCTGGTCAGCTTTCTCAAGATCTGTCCGAACCCTCGTCCTATATTCTTGATCCGTTTCCAGCTTGTTTGTTGCCGAACTCACGATTTTGGCGGTAAGCTGCGAATATTCTTTTCCCTTTTGCACCACCGTGTCGTGGGAGTTATAGGTATGCGAGTAGAAGCTAAAGCCGTTACGCTTCATCTCCGTGATTTCCGACCAATTTAAAATAGCGGGTTTTCTAGCCGTACCGTCCTCGACATAGCCAACGATTAAGAAGACCGTCGCCGGCATCCCTTCCGACTTCAGAATCGGATATGCATACCGGTAGACCGATTCGTAACCATCGTCAAAGGTGAGAACGACCGCGTTAGCTGGCACGGATTTTTTCTTCTGCAAGAAATCTATGAAATCCTCAATGGAAATCACATGAAATCCGTAGGCTTTCAGTGCATCCATATGAGCTTTGAACCGTTCAGGTGTAATGGTGACGGAGGACTCTTCGCTATCCAGATGATGGTACGTTAAGACAGCAACCTTGTTCTTGTAATACGTTTTGGGGGTGACGTTCGTTAGAGACAACGTCTGTGCTTTATTGATTGAAGGCAAGGCAGGCTTTAGAACAGTTATTACGTTTCCGCCTTGTTGTACTGGCAGAGCTGCCGATCCACTTCCTCCCTGCTGCTCCTGCAGAACTGCCGATCCACTTCCTCCCTGCTGCTCCTGCAGAACTGCCGATCCGCTTCCTCCTTGCTGCGACGGTTGGACAGCCGGTTCGCTTCCTCCCTGCTGTCCGCCCGCATCCGAAGCGCCTGCCGGCACCTTCTCCGCTTGAAATTCCATTGTACTAGGCTTACTCCATGTCATCACATGCTGCGCAACGCCAATTGCCGCCACTCCCAGCACCAAGATCAAGAGCAGTGTTTGCCAGCTTCTCATCCGCCATCGTTTCATTATAATCGTCATTCCTCTTGTCGTCTGATTAGGACCGTACGTTTGGCACGAATATCCATTCAACAGCCATTCTAGCACAGGCCCTACCTGCAAACATTAATCTAAAATTAACTTATGAACGTAAGATTTCACAACTCGCAAAGACAGCTTTTTTATACCTGAGCCCCAGCCCGGAGCCAGTGGAAAAGTTATGAAATGGGTCAAAAGCGGACATACTAACACGTATTCGCACGATCATAAGGAGGCACGCCTATGCGTCAGAATGAACAGCAAGAGAACATTCGCCCCATTCATGATCATCTTCATATGCATTTTGACCGGGAATGGTCTACGGAATTAGAGAGTCGCATCCGGGGAGGCGGCCCCTGGGACGACTGGACGCTATATCAGCTTGCGTATGAGTCGGAGGAATCCGCTTTAATTCCGAGCTTCGACGAGCTTCAATGCCTTGTCCATCTGGGACAGCTCGAACCGATGCCGCATCAGCTTCAAACGGCCAAGAGAGTTCTGAACGAAATGAGAGGCCGCGCGATTTTGGCCGATGAGGTCGGGCTGGGTAAAACAATCGAGGCTGGCTTGATTCTGAAGGAATACATGATTCGCGGCTTGGTGCGAAAGGTGCTGATCCTCGTCCCCGCTTCTCTCGTCCTGCAGTGGGTCAGAGAGCTGAACACCAAATTCGGCATCCCGGCAGCCGCGCAAAAGAAAGCTTACATGTGGGAGAACTGCGATATTGTTGTCGCTTCTATGGAAACAGCCAAACGAGATCCGCACCGTGATATCGTCATGGGGCTTGAATATGACATGCTCATTGTCGACGAAGCACACAAGCTCAAAAATAAGAAAACGACGAACTACACCTTTGTCAACGGTCTTCGAAAAAAATACTGCCTGCTGTTAACCGCTACACCGGTTCAGAACGATCTGAAAGAGCTTTACAACCTTATTACACTCCTCAAGCCGGGTCAGCTCGGGGGGCAAAGCAGCTTCAAATCCAACTTTGTCGTCGGAAAACGGATGCCGAAGAATGAAGGTCTCCTGCAGCAGGAGCTGTCTAAGGTCATGATCCGCAACCGTCGCGGTGACGGCGGACTGCAGTATACAAAGCGTGTGGTTAAGAATATACCGCTCACCCTTTCTCCGGACGAGCAGGCGCTCTACGACGGTGTAACGGAGTTCGTTCGCTCCCGCTATCAAGAAAGCAAGGGGGACGCGACCAGCATGCTGTCCTTGCTGACGCTTCAGAGGGAGGTCTGCAGCTCACGGGATGCTGTCTTTATAACACTCGTGAATTTATTTAAAAAGACAGCTGAAGATTCGCCGATACGAGCGAAAATCTGGGAGCTTGTGGAGCTCATACGCAGCATCAAGGCGAATTCCAAAGCGGAGAAGACGGTCGAGCTCATTCAGGATATCGGGGAGAAGGTCATCATTTTCACCGAATACCGCGCATCCCAGGAATACTTAATGAATTATTTGAAGGAAAAGAAAATCACAGCCGTTCCTTATCGAGGCGGCATGAATCGCGGCAAAAAGGATTGGATGATGGACTTGTTCCGCAACCGCGCCCAGGTCCTTGTCGCTACGGAAGCAGGCGGTGAGGGTATCAACCTGCAATTCTGCCACAACATGATCAACTTCGATCTTCCATGGAATCCGATGCGTGTAGAGCAGCGGATCGGCCGCGTCCACAGGCTCGGGCAAACACATGATGTCAACATTTACAACCTATCAACCCGCAATACCATTGAAGAGCATATTTTGTCTTTGCTGCATGAGAAGATCAACATGTTTGAAATGGTGATTGGACAATTGGATACGATTCTGGAGCGGATTGAGAAAAAGGCTCTCTAGAGTCCTCCTTATTCCGCATGGTTATGGAGTCCGGCTCTCAGGAGGATATTCGAAGAAAGCTAGATGAGTTGGGCTCTTCCTTCTCCGAAATTCAAAGCGAAGTTGAGAGCGACGGCGCTCCTCTCGCCGCTATACTGGATGCCGTAGGCAGCCACAACATCGAGGTCAGACCATGAACAAACGAAACATCCATACTTTCGTCATGAGATTTCTAGAAGCTTACGACTGCACCATTATGGAAAAGACACCCGCTTACGTCACCGTAAAGCTTTCACCTGAAGCAGATAAGGAATTGACCGGCAGGCCTTATTATTGGAGCTTTGTGGAACGAACAGGCGCTCAAGCGGAGACGATGACTTACAAATTCATCTTCGACCCGGAACAGATGAAAGCGGAAGCAAAGCCTAAGCCGCAAGCGGTCACCCCTGCAGCTGCACCCGCTCCGCCTGCAGAAGGTGCTGCGCAGGGGAGGCTCCGAGAGCATCCTCGGCCGATATTTCGGCTTCGTTCCGACGGCTGTTACAGCCCGCGTCCCGCAGGATGAACTCACGTTCGGGAGCCGCAGACTGGAGCAGCTCTTCGGCATTGTCAGACAACGCGGAAGGTTCGTTCATTTATTTGAAGAGCCATTCCCGATGCAGGCTCCTTCGTCGCAAGCGCTCATCTATGACCGCTGGTTTTGCGTGAATTACAAGGTAGAGCTGGCCTGCGACCGCAAACGCAGTGAGATTCACTCGCTCGGCATTCAGCTCAACAGCGGCGAAATCCGGGAAAACTTTCATAAGCAGATGCTGAACAAGAGTCTCTCGCCCAAGCTGCCCATCGGCTGCCAAATGCTGCCCGATACTCTCACAATCCCTAAGGCCGTCAATGCGCTCGAGATGCTTCTAGAACGCAAAATCAGCCGCTACGACCATACATGGGCCGCTGAAGCGAATGATCAGCACCGCAGCGAAATTAACCGTGTCGAATCGTACTATGATGGACTACTGCTCAGTGCCGAACCTGAGCAGCGCCCCGAGATCGAGCTTCAATGCCGCAACCGTCTGCAGGAAATTGATTGGCAATATAAGCCAAGAATCGTCGTTTCTGTCATCAATTGCGGATTGTTTCACCTGAACTCAGGCAGAGCAACCAGAAATTGACGCCAGTCGCTAAAACCTTTCAAATACATCGCTACAGGTTCTAACATTCTTTTTAACGCATATCTATTAAAATAAAGCATATCTTGATAGGTTACAGATAGGTAGGTGAACGATTCCAGATGAAATGGCTAATATGGACGACAGCCTGCCTGATTGGCATAGGCGGCCTCTTGCAAGCCCCTGTCCGCAGCTCGGCAACGGATGATGCAAGCCGGACAAGCTTGATTCAAAGCAGCAAATACACTGAGGAACAAGCACCCCGTGTTCTTGTAAATGAGATCAATGAGGCATCTATACCCAGTGATCCTGCAAACCGCGCAGAAGCCGATCCCGAACAGAATTCCGCAGGAATGCAAGAAAACAATCCCGCTGTGTCGAGCGAAGCTGCGTTTACGAACACCGTCAACAAATGGCAAATGGAACTGTCGAAGGAGCAAGGCTTTGAGAGCTGGAAGGATGCTGCATGGAAACAATATCCGCTTGGACCAGGCACACACGGCTGGGTGGTTATCTTAAACAGCGGCCAACAGGAAGTCGGTTACATGGTCATCAGCGCCGCGGAAAACGGCTCTCTCCAACTGACCGAATACGGCAGCGGAGATCAACCCTTATTCAGCTTGAATACGCTGTATCGCACGTTGATACAGCAAGAACTTATACCTCCCACAATCAGCTTCATGCAGTTCAGTGAGAGCGGCATGATAACTAAAGAACGGTTATACATGGATGGTTTCACATCGGTATGGAAAGTACAGCTTCCTGACCAAACCTATTATGTAGATGCCAAGACTGGCGAGCTGCTGCCTATACATGAAGATCCCGCATCAAGCTCACTCGCCGCAGAGCTAAGAACGGGAACCTCGCTGAACGGCTCCATTCAAGAAAGACGGGTACCGAGCTTTGATCCCTATGAAAACATGTCATGGATTGTCGGAGAGCCTCTAGCGATAACAGAGCTGAAAGACCTCCAGAACCAACTGGATCAGCAGTCTAAGCTTACTTATGTAGCAGAGCTCTATGATCATCAGGTTACCATACCCCTTGCTGTGCTAGGCTACCGGCAGTGGGACTCCGAAGAGCCATACCTCATTGTTGATCAAGAGGGGCCGCGGTTTATCCTGCTCCATAATGCCGTCCGCCAAGGACACATTTCTCTTAGCTCAATCTAATAGCATGAAAAGAAGCAAAGCCCTTGAAGCGCGTTCGTCACGCAGACTTCAAGGGCTTTTGAGGTTTTATGGAGTCATGATCGACGTTTTGTCACGACCGTATAGTCAGCTCTCATCTCGCTCAGTTCCACTGAAAACCGATTCCACGCAGGAAAGCATTCGCGAGCACCGTATGCCCCACATGATTCGGATGGACACGGTCCCATGCCAGATAAGCAGCATAGTAAGATTTCAGCACCGGCTCAAATGCCGCTTGTGTATCCACCATGACCGACCCGGTCTCATGGGCAATCCTTTTGACGACTTCACCATATTGGTCCATTCTGCTGCGCATAGCGTCTTGCGGATTAGGCTCTATGTAGAACGGAGTCATGAGGACCATGCCCTTAACCTGCGGCTTCGTCGCTTGAACCAATTCTCTCAGTGTAGATTCATAGGTCTCCAGATCAACCATTAACTCGGGCTGATGCGGTGAATCAAATTGCCGCCATACATCATTGATCCCGATCATCACGGACACCCAGTCAGGCTTCAAATCAACGACATCCGTCTGCCACCGCTTTTTCAAATCCAGAACAGTATTTCCGCTTGTGCCGACATTGATCACTTTCAGGCCTAATTCCGGATAAAGTGCATTCAATTGACCGTCGACTAACGAGACGTAGCCTTTGCCCAATGCCCCAAACAATCCTTGTCCAACAGGCCTTGCCCGCTCACAATCCGTAACCGAATCGCCAATCATGACGAGCTTGTCCCCGCGTTCCAGCTTCATGCTTCAATACCCCTCCCATCATTGAATCGTATTATCATTCGCGGCTTAAATAAAAAAAACCTCCTACATCTATCAAAAAGTACAAGATAGACAGGAGGTGATTCTATCATCAGGATTTTAGCCTTCGTAGGGCTTGCTTAATAGATTTGGTTTGGTCTATAAGCATTTTTGTTGATAAAGGGATCATTCCGAACCAACGAGTCTGCCAGGCTTCCCTTTGTTCTTTACTGCTGGCTCTGACCTGTCTGCGTACATCTTTGGGCGTTTCTATGTAAGTAATAACCTGCTGCGTAATAAATTTGACAAGATCATCGCTTTTCGCCATTCCGCCACCTGTCCTTCCCTTTTCCTCTCATTATTACCTAGGAAATAAAGGATTAAACTGGTCGGACAGGCAGAGGCTGGATGCTTAAGCTATTTTGCCACCGCTTTCGGTTACGATCTTATCGGCGAACGATTTAATCGTGCCGCAGCCAAGCAGCATGGGCTTGTTGACACACTGCAGCAGCAGTGTTTGGCTGTTCATATCCCACGCATATTGAAAGCCTACATTCAAGCCTGCTACCGATATGTTGAATTTACCTGAAGGCGCATTCGGGATGGAAAAGCCTTGCTTTCTTCCTACACTCTGAAGTCCTTTAAATACCGAAGACGAAATACCTTTATATGTCCATGTGCTGCACGCCGCCATAGGTCATCTCCCCTTCACCCTGAAGTCTCAATAAATTGTATGAAACTGGGAGCCAAAAAAGTGCTTGTCTAGAAAAGAAATCCAGTTTCAATCCTCACCTTCTCTACATTCACTTCGACACCTCTTGGGGGTTGCCGCGGGATTGAATATTGTGCCTGTTGGCAGGCCTCCGCTCCGTCCCGTATAATAGAACAAGCGAAAAAACACGGTCCGGTTGGTAGTCCGGATGCATAGCGGACGCACTATGTCGTATCCTTCCCCCCTCGGGATGTCCATCGCGATATGTAATCAGGAGGGGAATACCTATGAAATTAACGGTATTTTTTGAACAACCATTCTGGGTCGGCGTCGTCGAAGAAGAGCGAAACGGCAGGTTGCGGGCTGTCCGCTACGTATTTGGTTCAGAGCCTTACGATGCTGAAGTCCTAGACTTCGTGAATACCAAAATGACCGCTTGGCTGGAACGCGTCCAGAGGTCAACAGAGGTTGCTCCGCTCTCGGAGCGCAAGTTGAATCCCAAACGGATCGCGCGCCTCGCCGCGAAGGAACTGGAACGTAGAGGCGTATCTTCGGCAGCCCAGGAGGCGCTAAAGCTTGAGCTTGAGCATCGGAAAAAGGAACGTAAAGTTGTCTCCCGCGAGCAGCGCGAAGCAGCCAAGGAGATGAAACGTGAAATGGCCCGGCTTAAAGCCAAGGCGAAGCACAGAGGCAAATGAATGAAGGTAAACATTGAATCCGCAGACAAGAATAGGAGCCAATTTCGGCTTCTATTCTTTTTTGTCCTGCATATACTAGAACAAATAGATTTGGAAGAGGTGTTTGCTAGAATGTGGAAACCAATGCTGCACACGGATAGAATGGATATTCAGATGAACACGGAAAATCAAATTATGGAGATTAAGCTTGCTGCTCAAGATCCCTCCTCCCCCGTGTCGATTCAGCTCAATCATGCTGAAGTGATAGAAATGATTCAGGCCATGCTGGAAATCAACCGAAACTTCCGAGGCGACAAGGCTTACTTTGAGCCGGCTCCACTAAACGGTCCTCCCGAGTCGGACACACATTTATAGAATGAAAAAAAGCACCTTCTTGGTTGTACACGATGGCACAATAAGAAGGTGCTTCTACAGATGAACTAATCTCTGCTTGCTCCTGCAATAGAAGCGATGAAGCGCAGAATATACAAGAACAAATTGATGAAATCCAGGTAAATGTTCAGCGCCGCAAGGGGAACTTCCTCAGCTGCAACCCCATCTCGATATTGAGATACATCGTAAAGGATCCATCCGCTAAAAATAAGAATGCCGATCATTGACCACACTATGCTCATCGCCGAACCGAAGGTGAAAAAGAGGTTTACTAAGCTCATGATCACTAGACCGATTGTAGCGGCAAATAGGAAGCCACCTAAGAAGCTAAAATCTCTCTTAGAACGGTGTGCGTAGAGAGCAAGCCCCCCAAATATGGCGGCAGTAGCTAAGAAAGCTCCAGATACAAGGTTAGCACCCAGCAAACTACCATAGTTCATAATGACCGGATACAGCGTCACGCCTGATATCGCGGTGAAGGCATAGAGGAAGCCATAGCCGATATGTCGGCCGCGAATTCGAATGACGAATGCTGCCACGAGCATCCCAAGTTCAGCAACTACAAACAGCATGATCATCTGCGGCGGCACGACCATAGCGCCTATGAGCATGCCGATGAAGGAAACCAGCAGCGATATGGCAAACGTCTGTAGTACATGAGCAAAACTGCCTGTATGAGAAGCTGTTATCGTTCTTTCCATGACTTTCAACTCCTACTAGTTAAATTTTGTACAACCTATACTATGCATTATATCCAGAATTCATGTAAGTAGCTACCCAAAGCATGAATTCAGAATTCAGGTTGGCGGGGCTTAGCAGCTATCACATCCCGTTAGCCATGCATGAGTGCTTTGACTATCGCAGTAATGAGCCTGAAGCCTCCCCGAACCAGTAGTTCCGAAATCATTTCTCCGATAGCTTCCATTTCAATGTCTTGAAAACGTTTAAACCACCTACGGTTACGTTGCGAAGGGTTCTTGCGGCGTACTAGCATGAGCATCACCTCGGAATAGAGTAAACTCTTCATCCCATACGAAATTCGGCTTTAACGCGTTTCAAAATAAAATAGACCCTTCAGAAATGATGTTCTGAAAGGTCTATTTTGAGTATGCGGTCGAGAGGACTCGAACCTCCACGGGGGTTAGCCCACACGGACCTGAACCGTGCGCGTCTGCCAATTCCGCCACGACCGCTTGTCGTAGTGACAAAATCAAATATATCATGCAACCTATATGAAGTCAAATCCAAATGATCGATGGCTGCATACTTCACCCACTAGCAGCAAAACCTAACACAAAAAGGAGGTAGACAACCCATGGATCAAAAAGAAATTGACGCCCTAGAACCAAAATTCACGGGGAATCAAAGGGATCTAACAGAAGGCGAGGCGCAAGCTATCGTGCATGATCCCGCCAACCAAATTGATTCTGACGATGATTTAACTGCAGATGTACCTGCTGCCGCAGCTGCTTATGGTCTGTTTAGAAGAACATAGAGTGAGACTGATCAGCTTCATATGACCAAGACGCCCTGGTCACTTATCTCCTTACAAGACCAGGGCAATAGTCATATACACAGCCGACCAGAAGCTATCAGGCCATCGTATACCGTTTTGCCTAGCAAGTAACCTAGCTGAGTGGCTGTGCCCGCATAATGTAACACTCTGCCACGCCCTGTCGCTGCGATAAGAACTGCATCCGTAGTAGTGCCCGTTGCCGACTTTCCGTTGTCTAATGTAACGCCTAGATCCTGAAGCGCTGCTGTTTTGGCTTCTGTAGCGGTTATGATGGCATTGGCCATACAAGCGTCGGTCATACAACCATTCACAATTACCATAATATTAATCGTTCCTGGGTACAAATCATTCCCAGTCCTACTGCCTGCCCGTGCTTTATTGCTGAATCCGGAGGTTACACACGAAGTTACCTGAAGCCTGTTATCCTCATCGGAAACCGACTGCACAGTTCGGTCCGTTTCAATATCAATGGTGCTCAAAGTAAAGCAACCTGCTTGTTTTACATAGGCCGCGGTTAACATACTTGCACAGTCCTGAGGATTGAACCCCTCTAACGTAAGAAATTCGTTCATCTCGCCCACGGGATCCTCGGCTTGATAATGCTTGTCCACCTGTCTGTTAATTAAAGTGCGGTGATAGCCAAATCCGCCCCCCAAGGCGAGGAATTCAACGTGTACAAAGGTGCTTCACTTTGGGCTATGAGATACTCTCCGCGAGAGGAACTGATTCTTTTTAAATTTATGCCCGGTAATGGTATGTGCAAATGATGTTTCATCATTCCAGCGGGCTCCCGACCGAGCGCATGCACGTTACTCCTCATCCTCTAATACGGCCGACTCTTGGGGAAGCATGTATTCAGGGGGTCTTGGGTCCGTAAAAGGCTGATAGACATAGCCGCGTCCCAGCTTGACTACACGCCTGTTTTGTTTGCGAATCAACACACTTTCGTCATCCCAAGCTACTACGATTCCCTTGACATCGTTGGCCGGATTCACATCACGTACCACCCGCAATACGATATTCTCGATTCTGTATGTATCCAATTGATCATCCGAAATCATTCCCAATCATACCTCCAAAAATGAACTAGCATCAAAGCTTTCGGGCCTAGAAGCTGCCATTACTAGCATACATGAATTTTTCCGCAGATCAAACTTGCAGATGCAAGCAAAACAAAAGACTTTGATCCCAGAAGGACCAAAGTCTTTTTATAAGGTAAATCCGTTCATCAATTAGCTTACATGTTCCTTGGAATCATTGGTTTCAAACCAGAAATCAAGGACCTTACTGGACATGACTCGTTTCTTAATGTACTCGACTTGCTGAGCGGAGAACTGCTGCTCCCACTCCATAGACAATTCCGTACACAGCTTAACGATTGTCAGCAGCTCTGACCAAGCTACATAGCGTTTGTACCAGAAAAATTGAGGGTGTTCAATCATATAGGGATACAGATCATCGAACTCTGTATGCTTACAATCGAGAGCACGTTCAAAGTGATTCTTAGCCTCAGCCAACTTGGTCATAAAATATTCGGCGGAACCATTTTCAATACCCATAGATGTCAGCCTCCTCTCATACCATGTAATCATTATAAAGGAAAATTCGCTTACAGGGAAGGCATTATCCTTATGAAAAATTAGTCAAACGCGAT
Organism: Paenibacillus hexagrammi; assembly: GCF_021513275.1. Taxonomy (NCBI): domain Bacteria; kingdom Bacillati; phylum Bacillota; class Bacilli; order Caryophanales; family Paenibacillaceae; genus Paenibacillus; species Paenibacillus hexagrammi. The sequence goes on from NZ_CP090978.1 coordinate 3,753,447, forward strand.
CTGGCCGTTAGCCAGCGATGAGATTCGAGCCAGTGATTCCACGCGAATACCGCGCTCGCGAATCGATTTACCGCCTGCCTGGAACAGCTTCTCTACAGCAATGCCTACACCTACCAGCTCTGCCTCGGCTTTTTCAATAATTCGAATCAAACCGCGAGCAGCATCACCATTGGCGATAAAATCATCAATCAGCAGGACTCGTTCCCCTTTGTGCAACAAGTGAGATGATACCATAATATCCGTTACGATTCCTTTGGTAAATGAAGGGACGCGTTCACTGTAGGTATCCTGGTCCATCGTGAGCGTCTTTTTGCGTCTGGCAAATATCATTGGAACCTCTAGATGAAGAGCTGTTGCAAAGGCGATTGGAATCCCCGAGGACTCTACAGTTAGTACCTTATCCGGTCTTGTCTCGCGGAACAGCCTAGCGAACTCTCTACCCATCTCCATAATCAGCACCGGATCCACCTGATGATTCAAGATGGCGTCCAGCTTTAATACTTGATCCGATACGACGACACCTACTTCTAAGATCCGCTGCTTCAGTAATTCCATATGTAACCCTCCATACCAGTGTATTATGAGTAAATTACCATATTGATCAACTAGGTTTCAAGTCCCAATTTTCCGAAATAGGACCATAGAAGTGAAACTTTTTCCCATTTCAAACTGTCTATAATGATATAAGTCTCTAAAAGGACTACCTTTGCGATGAAAACACGATCGTGAAAATGAAAATCGTCCGTTTTCAAGTAAAAATCCTACTTTTTTGCGCTCATTTGACGATTGAGATTGAAAGACCAAAACATTATGATAAGTAATGTTGTGCTTCTATAAGTAGAACTTAGAAAGAAAGGAAAGATGACGATGAACAAGCAATGTAAGGTTATAGTTCTTAGCTGCATGCCAATCGCATTCTCTGCAATGCTGTTATCCGGCTGCCAAAAGTCATCTGTTCCGATTGTTCAATCGCCTGTACAGACTACCTCCCAAGGTCAGTCTATGGCAGCAATCCAGACACCCCCGACCATTAGCAACCCGTCTCCGGAGCCGACATCTACACCTGTAGAGGATAAGAGTCAGCATGAAGCTCAGGTAGCCAACAGTGTGAAAAGCGACGACCCGACCCTAGGCAAGCCTGCAGCACCAACCGCTAAACCTACACCTAAGCCGAAAATTGACGAGGAAGATGCCTACCAGCAGGAGAAGCCGACACTTATGGGTCTTAAGCTGGGAGCTGCGAAAGATAAAGTCTTGGATAGGTTTGGAAAAGCGAAGAAACAATTCGTAATGGATGAGGATGAAGATCCTGTAGATGTCTATGATTATCAGGACTTTTCGATAGGCTTCAACCAGAAGAATGAGCTGGAGTTTGTCGATATTCATTCCGAAGATATTGATCCTGGTCTCCGCGGCGTGCGGTTAGGACAAAAATCGAAGATGCAGTGGCTATATTAGGGAAGCCTGACACGAACACGACGTTCGTTCTTTCTTATAAAGCACAAGGTACGATTCTTAAACTCGATATCGACCCAAAGGAAAACACAATCCAATCGATTAAGCTGTTTGCTGATCGTTAGCAAAAAAAGCCTTCATTTCCACGCAAGCGGATTTGAAGGCTTTTATGTTGAACAGACTATACCGTCCGACGTTTACGTAATCGTAGATAGATGTAACAACCGATGCCGGCAAAAACGGCAAGAACCAGGAAGCTCATCCCCATGTAGCGGTGAAGCAAATGAAAGATCCCTTCCAAATTACGCCCAATAAAGTGCCCAAGTGTCAAAAACGTCGTACACCAAAGCATGGCACCTGTGCCCGCATAAAGCAAATACTTGTAAAATTTCACACCGCTCACGCCTGACAAGTAACAGGTAAAATGACGCACCCCCGGCACGAAATAGCCGAAAAACACCGTCCACAAACCGTACTTTTTGAACCAGCCCTCCGCACGTTCAATACGCCCCGGCGTCAGCTTGAACCATTTGCCATAGCGGTACAGCAGCGGCTTGCCGACACGGTGTCCCAGCGTATAGCTGACGATCATACCTGTCATGGTGCCCGCATAAATGACCATAAGTGCAGTAGTGAATCGAAAAGGCCCTCCAGGCGCCGTCAGGGAGCCAACAATGGCCATTAGGGTCTCATCAGGCACAGGCACTCCTACGATACCCGCAGAGAGCAGGATATACAGCGCAAAGTATCCGTAATGATTAATAAACTCAAACATGGTTTGCTGCACGCAGACACACTCCCGAACAGAATCCAAGAAACTGTATTCATATTAGACCTACAAATTGAGGGCTTGACCCCAAGTTCCAGTCATGCTTGTGTCAACAAGAACATACCTTGTACTATATCAAAGGACAGGGAGTGGAGCAACAAATGCGAACAGGGCTTGCAATCATGCGGGTTGCTTTTACGTATATCGGAACGATCGTTGGAGCAGGATTCGCTTCCGGTCAGGAGATCCTGCAATTCTTCACCCGGTATGGATGGATGGCCTCCGTGACCATCGCATTGTCTACCCTTCTCTTCATAGGTCTTGGCATTAAGCTGATGCTGATGGCGCATGAGGTCAAAGCAGCCTCGTATGAGGATTTGAATAACCTGCTGTTCGGTAAAAAAGCAGGCAGATGGGTCAGTCTTTTTACCATGCTTGTCTTGTTCGGAATTACAACGGTCATGCTGGCTGGCGGAGGCACGATTTTTCAGGAACAGCTTCATCTGCCCTATCAAATCGGCCTGCTCATCACGCTCGTGCTAGCCTATATTATCCTCTCCAAAGGCATACAAGCCATTATGACCGTCAATTCGATCGTGGTTCCTATCATGCTTTTCTTTAGCCTTGTACTCGTTGTTTATACGTCGCACTCGCCGGACTCATCCAATTGGATTACGGCCCCTACCCAGCATTCACTTCTAAAGGTATGGACGGCGCCGATTCTCTATACCGCATTTAATCTGGCAATGGCGCAAGCCGTCCTTGTCCCCATGGGTGCCGCAGTTGCCAACAAAACCGTGCTGGTATGGGGCGGACTTCTAGGCGGAGCCGGCATCGGTCTGCTTCTGTTAGCCGCACACTACTCCCTAGCGGCGCAAATGCCTGGAATCGCCCACTATGAAATCCCCATGGGACATATCATTACGAAGCTGGGGTCCGTTCCGCAAGTCGCCTATATCCTCGTGATCTACGGTGAAATATTTACAACCTTCATCGCGGATGCCTACGGGCTGTCCCTGCAGCTTCAACAGCGCATGAATATCCGTCCTAACGTGCTGATCATGGGAATTCTCGCTCTCAGCTACTGTGTGAGCCTGATCGGATTTAAAGCACTGCTTTCTGCACTCTATCCCATTTTCGGCCTAATCAGCATGGTTTGGCTGGTCATGATGGTCTGGCGAAACCGCACTGCTTGACACGGACGGCTGTTTGAAACCAAGAACGACAAGCAGACGGACAACCAAAAGCAGCATACCCATGAAAGAGAGAAGAATGCCGGATAATAAATAGGCAAAATGGAAATTCTCCAGCGCCGCCTTGTCCCGAAGGACGGCTACTAATTCAGCAAGCAGCAGCAGCATACCGATGATAAATACACCTACGGTAGCGAAATCGAGAAATGTCCATCTGGATAAATATTGCGCAGCAATTTGCGTTTGACTGGAAGGCTTGGGAGCAGCGGCCTGCTGCTTCCAAAGCTGGTGGATCAACCAGGCCGTGTATACCGCCACACCTGTGATAAACAACCCCAGCATCCCTCCGAAAACTGCCAGAAATCCATACATTAAGATGGCCCCCTTAACTCATATACAAGAATTAGTGTAGCTATGAATAAGACAAGAGGCAACCCGTAGAGCAGTGGAAGCAGCATGCCTTCCGGCAAGGAAGGAGCCGCTTTCCATAACGTCAGCAGCCGTATGTGCGCAGCTTGGGCGTGCGATTGATCTAGCTGCTTATCTTCCTTCGAGTCCTCCCGTACAGATTCCTCTTGATAAGCGATCTTGCCCTTTTTCCAGCCTACCTGATACGTAATCTCTCTTGGTTCTTTTCTTTTTTCCGGACCGGATTCCATCGTCCTTCACCTCGGTTCTCCGAAATTTCATTCATAATCTTATGTGTCAAATTCGATGCTCCTGCTTCTCAATCAGGTTTCATACATTTAGAGATCAATGAGTTGACAAGTAGCAATGAGCTTTGCCGCCGCATCCCGGACATGACTGTGGCAAGTGAAAAGGAGAATCTGGTGACGGCGGCTCAGCTCCTCAATCACCTTCAAGCAGCTCTCCATCCTTTTCTCATCGAAATTAACCAGAATGTCGTCCATGACCAGAGGCAGCACGACCCTGCCCGCATATTCCTCTGCGAGTGCGAATCTCATAGAGAGATAGAGCTGTTCAGCCGTTCCCCTGCTTAGCTGACTCGTATCTACCGCTTGACCGCTCTCTCTGACAGCGACCAGCCTCTGCTCGCCGAAAGGCGCTTTGATCCAGCGGTATTTGCCATCCGTCATGATGGCAAAATAAGCGCCGGCTCTGAGCAGCACATCGGGCTGGCGTTCCCGCTCGTACACATCGCGTGCCTTCTTGATCAAAAGCGACGCGAACGAGGCAGCGGCATATTGGTCCACAAGCCGCCCCATTGAGCTTCGCACCGTTTCCGCCTGCAGCCGTCGGTCGGCTTGCGCTGTACCTTGTTCCAAGGCGCTGATTTCAGCTGCTAATTGGCCTAGACTTTCTCTGAGGGTATTGCATTCTTCATGCAGAAGAGCCGCTCGGGTCTCCAGCTGCTGCCTGCTCGTCTCCAGCTCCTCTTCGCCTTGTGATTCAAGAATGCCCGTGAGCTCTGTTACGTGGCTGCCTCCTGCCAATGATTCAAGGAATTCTTCGGCAGCAGCTTGCTCCTGAAGCAGAGCGGCATACCGCTCCACCTTCCTCTGCAGAGAGCGCAGCTGCTCGCCGCTTTCAGAAGACGCCTCCTGAAGCAGGGCATCGATACGCGCCTGGACGAGTTCAAGCTGCCGTTCCAGCACCTTGTACTGCTCACTGCTCTCCGAAAGCAAAAGCAAAAACTGCTCTTTATGGGAGAGAAGCTTGCGCTGCTCTCGCTCTTCTTCTTTCCACCGCTTAAGGAGAAGGGGGAAATCGCGTTTCTGTTGCGGCTGTACTTGCAAGCAGGACATCACATCATCTTCAAACTGCTGAATAAGCTTTCCAAGCTGCTCGCGCTTTCCTTCTGCCTTACGCAGCTGGCGGAGCAGCTCGTGTCCCTGTTCAACAGCTTGCACGGTTTCCAGCGCCGCTTCAGGAGAAAGCTCCTCATGCAAATCGCGTCCTCTTAGCCACTGCTTCCACTGATCCTGCACGGCATCGGTCATCAAATCGTACTCTCGCAAATCATGGAGCAGCTGCTCCTCCTGTTTGGCAAGAATGTGCCACTCATGACGCGAATCCGCTAGCTTTTCCGCCTTGAGCTTCAGCTCTCCGCTTAATCGCTGCTTCTGTTCCGCTTCTCTGATCCAAGCATCAAGCTGGGGCTCAAACTCACGAAGAAAGGCCGAGAATGGCGATGTCGAGGTACCTCTGCTGCTGCTGGTACTGGTGTCAGTGCTTCTCGTGCCGTTACCTGTGTATCGGCTTGTAGCTGAACCGCTCCTGGCGGCATCAACGATGCCAATTAACGGACTCGCGCCTTCAGCAGCTGCTGCTGCCTCCTGAACGGAAAGCTTGGAGAGCCGTGAGTTCGTCAATGAGCTCCCCGTGTGTCCTGGCTGTTCGGGCAGTTCAGACTCATGTAGCCCTGAGTGTCTGGACAACCTTGAAGAATCTGCCTGGCCGGACAATCTTGACTGTCCTGGCTGTTCGGACAGCTCAGACTCAGGTAACCCTGAGTGTCTGGACAGCCTTGAAGAATCTGCCTGGCCGGACAGCTGCTTCTCAATTTGCTCGCGCAGTCTTGCCTCCAAGTCCGTCAGCTGGTCGTTCAGCCTGCCAAGCTCCGAGCCGGGCCCCCCTCGTGACTCGACGCTGGATAAAGCGAGTGATCGGGAGGACCTCTTCTTCGCTTCGGGGCGGCTGGCGATCCATAAATAGACGGAACCCCCAGCAAGAAGCAAGAACGCAATAGCTCCTGCGGCAATATCCCCCTCCAGAATTAACCATAAGGGCAGCAGCACCGCCATCACCGCAGCAGCGAAAGACAATCGAAGTAGCATTTGCCTAAGTTTAACTTTCCCCTGCACTGAAAGCTCCTCCGCCATGCGAAGATGCTGCAGCCTGTCCGCTTCCCGTTCCTGCTGATGCTCGGCGTCCTTCATCAACATCCGCCAGCGGGAGTAATCTTTTGCTAGATGCTGCAGTACGGCCATTTCATCGTTCTCAAGACCATAATCGGCTGAAACCAAGGGAATTCCTTTTTTCTTCAATTCTATCTCCAGAGCCTGAATCAACTCTTGCTCTCTTCGCATCTGCAGCTGCAGCCCACCGAGTTCAGCTGCCTTCTGCTGCCGTTTCATGGACAGCTGCTGCAGCCTTCCTTGAAAGGAACGGATTTGTTCCTAAGTGAAATCGAAACGGGAAATGCTTCCAACATCTGCATCGTCCACTCCGCATCGATATGCTTCAGCATGCTGCCCACTTTCTCTTGCAGATGCTCCAGCTCCACGTCCAATTGAGCAGCTGTTCGCAGCTGTTCATCATAGACCGGGAGCTGCTCCAGCAGCGCATTCAGCGCTGTCGCATGCGCCAAGAGCTCCGGCCGGATATCGAGGCCGGCCAGCTCTTCCTGCAGCGCGCGCTGCTTCACGGCTGCGCGCGCCAGCTCGCTCTGGATGCGCTCCTGCTCCGCTTCGAGCGCATCCAGCCTCGCGGACGCTTGCTCCGGGAAGCCGCCGGGCTGCGGCAGCGCCGCAAGCTCCTGGCCGATTCTCTTCAAGCGGATCCATCCGCTTCGAGCCTTCCCGGCCAGGTCCAGCCAGCGCTGCTCGGCGCGCAGCGCCTCCAGCTGCCGCTCAGCGGCAGCGATGCGCTCCTCCGCCGAGCGGCGTTCCTCCTGCAGCCGATCATAGTCGGCTGCCTGGTCCCGGCTGCGGCGCAGCGCCTGCTCCAGCCCCTCAAGCTCCCTCAGGAGAACATTGATCTCCTGATTGCGACCGCGGGGCTTGTACAGGCTCTCCGCCTGCGCCGCCAGCTTCCGCTGCGCGTCCATGATCGCGGAGCCGCTTACGCCAAGACCGGCGCTGTACAGATAGCCGCTCAGCTCTTCCGTCTGCAGAGTGCGAAGCTCCTGCAGCTCCGTCAGCCCGAAGGCGAACAAGCTGCGGAAGAGGTCGGCCGAGAGGCCGCCCAGCAGCGTGCTGAGCAGCTCTTCTCCCCCGGTCGTACCGTCGGGGAGCGTAACTAGAACGCGCCCGGACGAGGCGCGTCTGCCGCCTGCGGCCGGCGCGTCGTACCGTTCGACGCGGATCTGCTGACCCTGCTCGTTCTCCAGGGTCAGCCAGCCGCCGTGGGCGCCTCCGCCCTGCGGCTCATAGCGCTCGGCCCGGCTCGACCTCGCCGGGAAGCCGAACAGCACGGCACGCACGAAGCCCATGAGCGTGCTTTTGCCCGCTTCGTTGGCGCCGTAGAACAGCGTAAGCGGGCCGTTCGTATACAGTGTCCTCTCCCGGAGGACACCGAAGCCTTCCACATGGATGGAGATGATTCTCATCCATCCCACCCCCCATCCGCGGATAACAGGTCCGCGGCCAGCTCTTCCGCAGCGCGCAGCCACTCGCGCAGCTGCTCGGGGCTTCGCGCAGCCGGGCCTCCGGCTGTCTGCGGCAAGCCCTGCAGCGCAGCCAGCGCCTCGGCTGCGAAACCGCTGAGCGCTGCGCTATCGGCGCGCAGCTCTTCAGAAAGGCGCAGCAGATCGCCAAGAAAGCTCTTCTGCTGCCTCAGCGCATGTAGATCGAGCTCCCCGCCCTGTGCGGTCCTCGATTGATTCAATCCAGACGAAGCGGCTGCGCTCCGCTTCGTCCTCCCGCAGCTCGGCGGTCAGCTCGTCCAGCGCCCGCCCCCTTCGCAGCAGGCCGTGCACGGGACCACGGCCTTCCAGCACGATGCGAACGACGGCGTCACGGCCGTCCGCTTCCGCCCTTACCCGCTCGAGGAGCTCCCCGAGCCGGTCCTTAAGTTCTTGCTCCGTCTGCATACCCGCGACGGACAAAGACTCTCGGAACCAACGCACTTGGTCCAGCGCGTGAAAGGTGAGCTCCGCTCGACCGTCTTCCTGTATGTCCACGATGTAGCAGCCGCGAGGGCCGGTTTCGCGAATGCTGCGCCCTTGAAGATTGCCCGGGTATACGATGGCCGGACTTTCATTCAGCACTTCGCGGGTATGTACATGACCAAGCGCCCAGTAATGCATCCCGGCTGCGAGCAGATCGGATTTGCTGCAGGGCGCATAATTGTCATGTGAAGCATCGCCATCGACATTGGTATGAAGCAGTCCAATCTGGCAGATGTCCTCTGCCTTTGCACGGAAGCGCTGCGCCAAATTCTCGGTAACCGCAGCAGTTGCATAGGAGATGCCGTGAATGTGAGCAATGACGCCGCGGCCCGGCTTTACCACCTCGGCGGTTTCTACCCGGTCGCATGCAAAAAAATGGACGGCAGCCGGCCATTGTAGCTTCGCTGCGCGTCCATCCTCGGGGTCATGATTGCCATGAACGATATAAGCGGGAATTCCTTCCTCCGCCAGATGACGCAATGCTTTTTGAAATCGAATTTGAGCGCGAAGGGAACGATCCGCCAGATCGTACACATCCCCGCTTATTACGATAAAATCGACCCGCTCTTGAATAGCTAAGTTCACAAGTAGGCTTAAAGCCTCAAAAGTAGATTCCCGCACACGCTCGCGAACGGTTGCGGGAATCTGGTTCATACCTTTGAACGGGCTATCCAGATGCAGATCGGCGGCATGCAGAAACCGCAATCTCTTCATGATTGCACCGCCTTTCTTCCGGTTGTATGTCAGTTTGCTATGATTTCTTCACTCGGTACAGCTCATATACGCCTTTCAACTGTTGGAGCACTCGGTTCAGCGAGTAGGTTTTCTTCGCTTTATCCCAAGCGGCACGCGCCATATTGTAGCGATAGGTCGGATCAATGATGACTTTCTCTAACGCTTGGCTTAACGCATGGGCATCACCTACAGGAACGAGCAGTCCGTTATGACCGTGTTCGATTTGCTCGGCGATCCCTCCAACATTCGTTCCGATCAAAGCGAGCCAGCATAGCGCCGCTTCCGCAAACACGGAGCCGAACGCCTCCGCTCTGGATGGCAGAACGAACACATCAAAGAACGGCATGAATTCCTCCGGGTGCAGCATATAGCCGTAAAAAATGGTATCTTCATAAATATTTTGCTCGATTGCGAGCTTTTCCAGCTCTTCTCGGCTTGGGCCGTCGCCAATAATATGAAGGACAAACGGATGCCCTCGTCTTTTCAATTCTCCGCAAGCGAGCAGCAGCGTATCCAAGCCCTTTAGCCGGAACCAGACGGCATACGGTAATAAATTGCGTTACTTTATTTTCGTGGGAAATGGGACGAAAGCGCTTTTCATCATAGCCGTTGGGAATGACGCCCACCCGTTCTGGGTCCTGCACATAGTCCGACACATAATGCTTGAATGAATTCGAGACCGTAATCAGCTGATCCAGCTTGGCTTCCAGCTCGCCGTAAATCAGAGTTAGAAATTGATGCTCCGGTCCGTTCTCCGGAATTCGCCCGTTCAATATCAGCTCCCGCTCGAAGCTGGAGTGGATGGTCATAATAACCGGAATATCCGGGTACAGCTGCTTCATGACGAGCGCCGCGATCGGATGATGGGCATGAATCAAATCATATTGCTTTTTAATTCTGAGTTTGGTCCACCATACATAATCTTTATAAGTTTGTATGTATCTATCTACGATAGGATGTCCGGCATATTCTCGCCAATCAAAGGTAGCAAACTCCACTTCCTCCGTACCTTTGCCCCGAATCCGCTTCGGCAGCGAGAATAAATCCATTTCCCAGCCTTTTCTATTAAAACGTTCCAAAATATAGGGAACCATGGATGACACTCCGCCCGGCTGTTCCGGGGAAAAAATAAAGCTTGCAAGATGTTCATTGCATGAGCCCCTCTCCCAATCCTTGAGCTTTCGTTCTTATTGTAACGGATTCTATCCCAATCTGTCATTTTCCTTTATAATAGAACATGGTAGAACCTACCCAGCTTCAGACACTTGGAGGAAAGCACAACATGACCTATTCTGACTTCGTTTCAGGCAGCAGCGCCTCTATTCTGTCCCAAACGATTACTCTTGTGATCCTCGTGCTCATCTTTGTCGTTTCACTGCGGCTCTTCTTGGACAGAAGGAAAAAAGGATACTTATCCATGACGATCTCGCTCGTCATCCTCGGCATTCATGATATGTTTCAGCTGTATGTACTGCTAACCCCTATACATACAAGTATGACGGCTTACATATCGCTCATGCTCAAAATCATATCTTTTATTTTGGTCAATATGGGAATTTATCAGCTTTACAATCGGACTAGCAGAAGACAATATGTATTTTTTTACGGACTTATTATTTTAGGCTTTGTCGTCTCCATGCTGCACTTCTATGTTCCCCGGATTTATCAAGGAGCCCCCGACCAAGTCCTTCTCTTGCAAAATATCGGACTTGAACTGTACATATTCGTGCTTATTTTCTTATGCTTCTACATGGTACCGCCTCACATCGGGCAGCAAATCAAATATCAGGTAGCGCTCACCGTCTTTTTTCAGACAAGTAGCCCACCTCTTGAATACTTATTTATACGGGGATTCGAAGGCGTGGCTGTCCATTGCCGACAATGTACTTCCGATCGTGTACTACTTCTTGTTGTTCCTCATACTGTTTGAGCGGGTGGTCGAGCTGATGCAGGCGATCTACAATTCTTCCATCACTGACGGATTAACCCGGCTGTACAACCGCAAATATTTTTATAACCGGGTCACTCAACATGTACAGCGGCACCTGCCGATTTCCGTTTTATTCAGCGATATTGACAATTTCAAGAAACTGAACGATACGCAAGGGCATCAAAAAGGTGACGAAGTACTCAAGCAGGTGGCGCAGATCTTAAAGGATGAGGTGGAAGAATACGGCATCGCCGGACGGTACGGCGGAGAAGAGATGGTGGTCATGGTGACCGATCCCGGCATCAAGATGGATGCTTTCGCCGAACGCGTCCGCAAGCGGATCGAGAGCGAAACCATCGTTACGGCGAGCATCGGATACAGCAAGTACAAGAAGGGGCTTAGTGCCGAAGAGCTGATCAAGCAGGCGGATGAAGCCATGTACAAGGCGAAAACCACCGGTAAAAACAAAGTCGTCAAATATGAATAGGCTGCGGGTGACCGCAGCCTTTTTTTACTCCCAAGTAACTATTCCTGTCGTTTTTCCCCGCTGTAGTAGGTAAAGACCGTTTCGATCGGTTTAAAATACAAATGACCATCGTCCCAAGGCTGAAAATGCAAATCCATGCGGGAATCGTTCCAGTTGGCCGGTGTTCCCTGTGTATGCAGCTTCTTGGGAAGGAGCGGTTCCTCCACCACTTTCGGGAATTCCTGATAGCCAAAGAGCAGATTCTCATGGATCGCAATGATCTCATACTTATCACCCAAGAACGCCCGCTCCTCCTGGAGCTGGTAATGATAGTAGATATAGCTGCTGATCATGTCCGGCTTCAAATGAGCCACCCTCCCGACACGGCGCTCCACTGGTTCCTTGCGCATCCAGTGTTCAAAGCTTGCCGGAGCATTAAAGTGGAATACATCCACCATAGGCACCCATTTCCGTGCTGGAGCCTGGCCCCCCGGCCAATCCACGAGATACGCCTCCATTCCAGGTAGCAGCTCTTCTGGTGCAATATCCCTCTCCACACACTCATAATAGATGAATAATTGTTGATTCCAGGAATAGCCCGCAGCCGTCATGAGCAGCCCCGCTGCTGCCAAGGCTGCGGCTGTGTGGTTTTCTTTCATGCGATGCAAACCTTCATGCTCTAGTCCTTGCTGCAACTGGGCTCTATACATCCATCTTTTCAAAACTTTCGCCTCCTGTTGAGAACAAATTCGTTCTTCCGATATATCTACTATAGTAGCAGGAGGTTCTAGCAGATGATATCATTTTATGAGGCAGATCTAGAAAAGAGGAAGGGACCACATGCAATCAAAAGTTTCCACTGTGAAGTCGGAAATAATTGTGGTTATATTTCATTCCGTTGTCTTTCAAAAATTGCACTATTTCTTTTTTCCGGGGATGATCCAGGAGTAAAATTCCATCTGCTTTATTGTTCTTATACAATTCATAAGCATATTCGTAATGGTTATCGGTGATATAGGTAATAATTTTCACCTTTTTCCTTAGTTCTACATGCTTCTGAAACCGGTAGCACCCTTCTTCTCTGCCAATGACAACGAAGCGAACCGGAAGAGTGTGATTCGGAAAACGCAGCTCCTTTATATATCGAACCGATATACTCATCATCTCATTACAGGTTTCCTTCCAACTCATGTGTGATAATGATTTCGGGTGCAGCCGATATACATATAAGATTTCGGGTACCTTTTCCACCTCGCCTAGTTGAAAAATCCGTATCCACAAGTCCCAATCATACGCGATCTTGATTTTGGGATTGTATCCCCCTGCCCGCTCAAAGTGCTCTTTCGAGTACATAACAGAACCGTGACAAAGCGGACAGCCTCTTAGAATCTCCCTCCGCATTGATCTCTGTGAGAATCTATTTTTATTCCAGTATTTTTTTACCGCTTCAATTTTTGATTTTAATTTCCCCCTTCGTCCCCCGAAATGCAATCAATCTTCGATCCTACTAGTACCAGCTTCGGATTCTTTCGAATATGTTCAACTTGAAGCTCCAAACGCCGAGGCAAGCTGATATCATCTGCATCCTGTACGGCTATCCACTCCCCTGTAGCATGTGAAGCAGCCAGATTCATGCAACGTGCTGCGCCTTGATTTTCGGGTAGATGAATGACTTTAACTCTTGGGTCTTGAATTCGATCGAGGATTTCCCTCGTCTTATCCGTTGATCCATCATTCACGATGATATATTCCAAATCGGTGTAAGTCTGACCTAGAATGCTATCAATTGCTTCTTGAATATAAGCTTCTCCATTGAATACCGCTGTAATGACCGATACCTTCATCCGTTCACCCTCCCTTACATATCTCAAAAGCCCCTCATGCTTTACATCTTATTCGTTATGAGATTTTTATCCACGGCAGGTCACCAGTTGCCCTATAGTCTAATCGCTTATCACATCGAACTAGGTCAACAACCGTTGCGTTCCCCTTCGAAATGAATACTCTTAGAACAAGAGTACATTTGACGAGGTGATTGTATGGGTATTGATTTTTCCGTGGTCATTCCAAGTCATAACCGAATCGAAGAATTAATTCTCACTTTAACTAGCTTCGAGCTCCAAACCTATGATCATAGCCGATTTGAAGTTGTCGTCATTAACGATGGATCTACCGATCACACCGATCAACTGTTAAAGAATTACCGCCCGTCCTATCCTTTTATTTATAAAACCATCCGCAGCACAAGAGGTCGATGCCATGCCCGTAATGTTGGTATTGAACTAGCCCGCGGAACCTATATCATCTTTTGTGATCTTGATTTCTTGGTCACCCCCGACTTTGTAGAAACGCATGCCAAATACCATTAACTGTACCCGAAAACAGCTGTTTCTGGGAGCCCATTAAGCTTTTTGAAAAGTGTATTTACTAATTTTTATCCGGAATTTAGCAGCTGGCAATAAAGAGATGCTTAAATCTTTGTTAACCAAAGCCGGTCTCTGGAAAGAAAGCTTCCTGCATGTATCGAAAGTAACGCCGATCATTACGCAAGAAGATATTCGCAATAACTTTAACATCGTAAACTCGCTTCTATGGTCATGGGACGAATTTTTTCCTCAAGGAATCGAAAATAACGAGTTTAACCGGTTGGATGTCGCTCCCTGGGTGATGTTTATTAGCCGCTGTGCTTCGGTTGAGAAAGCATATTTGCTTAAGGTTGGTTTATTTGACGAAAAGCTTATATACGGAGGAGAGGACCAGGAGCTAGGGTATCGTTTGTATAAATACGGATTATCTTTCGCACACATTGATAGAAGTATTGGCTACCATCAGGATCATCCTGCCGTAAAAAAACAGGTAGCCGACGGCGGAAAGACCTTTTTTACTAGACTTTATGAAAAGTACGGTGTTGAGGATCCAGAGCTAACCCTGATGAGTGTCCTCGATCCTATTAGGGATATACGAATCTATCACAATACATTGCGTATACTTCAAAATAATGGTCATACACAAGAGCAGGCTGATCTCATTACAGCTCTCAAGAGTGCTTGCAAGACATCTGCCGAGCGCTACTTAAAGCATTAAATGGAGGGAGTTTGTATGGTAAATAGAACGGTCCTGGTCACCGGAGGGGCGGGCTTCGTCGGCTCCCATACGTGTAAAGAATTATCTAAGAACGGATACAGCGTTGTTGTTTATGATAATTTAAGTATGGGACACGCAGAGTTCGTAAAGTGGGGTGTGCTCGAGATCGGGGAGCTTTTGGACTTGGATAAACTAAAGTTCATCGTTGGCAAGTATAAGCCTCTGGCTGTGCTTCATTTTGCGGCATCCGCTTATGTAGGAGAATCCATCAAGAAGCCCTTTCTCTATTATCGTAACAATGTAGTTGGCACCTTGAATGTACTGGAAGCTATGAAACATATCGGCGTAAATAAGCTGGTTTTTTCTTCAACGTGCGCAGTTTATGGCAATCCTATTGAAACTCCCATCACAGAATCCCATCCGCAACGCCCTATTAATCCCTACGGCCGTTCAAAGTCTATGATTGAAACCATTCTGGCAGACGCAGATGCGGCCTATGGGATCAAGAGTATATCACTTCGTTATTTCAATGCCGCAGGCGCAGACCCTGATTTGGATATCGGTGAGAACCATAACCCAGAGACACATCTTATCCCCCTTATACTCGATACTGCCGCAGAGATAAGACCTCATGTTCATATTTACGGAAACAATTACAATACGAAAGACGGTACTTGTGTCCGGGACTTTATCCATGTTACCGATCTTGCAAGAGCACATGTTCAGGCCTTAGAAGCCTTGAATGACGGACACCCAACGGATAGCTTTAATTTAGGCAGCGGTACCGGATATTCCATTCTAGATATTATCGCTGAAGCACGAAGACTTACAGGAAACCCATTCCATACCACATACAAGAGAGGAGACCCGGGATCCCGATCTATTGATAGCGGATACGGCTAGAGCCCGACGTGCTCTCACATGGAAACCGCAATTCTCATCCATTCGCTCGATCATTGAACACGCTTGGAGATGGCACCAAAAATTGCACAGCTTAGAACATTAAAAAACTGCAGGCTCTCACTCAATGTCATTTAGTTATGCTTTGAGATATAAAAATGGAATCTGGAACGGCACGGGAAAAATCTCTGTGCCGTTTGTTTTCTGTTCAAGCTAGGAAAAAAAGTGAACAGCAAACAAGCGGATGGAATATCCACTTAAAAAAATGTTCAGATGAGCTGAATTATGCTACTCTGTAGACGAAGCTAACAGATGATTTGTAGCGGATTTTGCGCATATTCTGCTGTCCTGGTCGGATGGGTCGAATTGGCAAAATGTTTTTGCGAATCAGCGCTTCAACATCGGGCGGGGGTTCATCATCTTTTGAGCGCAGGTAATGTCTACAAACATGAACGGCAACCGTGAAATTGACTTGGTAGTGGTGCCGCTTATCCATTTGGGAAATGACGACGTGCGAGGTCATCATTTCAGCGAAATTGTACATGATCATTCTTGCGAAAATCTCTTGGATGATGGACTCTTGTTTCTTTGCGTGAAAACTCGTCAATCCGACGGTGTACTTCAACGCTCTGAAAGAGGTTTGTCGGGTAAAGAATTGGCGCGGTGTCGTTTGCGACCCGTTTCCAGCCCCTCCCCATAAGAACTGCTCGTGAGGTTTTCCCTCAAGCAGCTCACCCAGTAAACTTCTTCAAAAGGGTTATGAGACCTATCAAATGGCGATCACTTTCATCGGTATCCTTCTACGTTCTTGAGGGGATGGACTTTCCAATCCCAATATAGTCCCAATACACCGTAGAGGTACTCATTACTCCATCTTCGCCATCCGACACTACGCTTTCTTCTCCGTTTTCTTCTCGTCAGCAAGGTTCGTATTTTCATCTCCGTGTAGTCACGCACCTCGCTAAATGCATCACTCGAATTGCCAACCCGAAAATAATTCACCCATCCAGCTAATACGGCATTGATCCGTTTCACCATGTCTTTTGCCGGGGTTGCCCCGCCATTTTGGATTAGCTCGCGGATTCGCGCCTTGACTGCAATGCGTGCTTTCTTCTTCGGTGTCATGAGGATGAAGTATCCAGTTCCACTACGGTTTGGTACTCGCCTTAAGTCAAATCCAAGGAAAGCAAATGCCTCGCCTTTCAGGACGTTAACCATCCGAGTTTTCTCCAGATTTAGTTCTACACCCAACGGTTTCAGCTGTTCCTGAAGTCTTTTAAGAGCTAGTTCAGCCCACCCTTGTTTGCTGGAGTGTCCGCTTACGGTGATCACCATATCATCGGCAAATCGATGGTAATTGACCGCTTCGTAACTGCCTTCTGCCGTTTTACGCCGAATGGCATCAAATGCCCAGTCTACCTCATTCAGGTAGATATTCGAAGCTAATGGAGAAAACGGCCCACCTTGGGGTACGCCGATCTTTCCCGCCGCTTTTATCACCTGTTTGATCAGGTGCATCACTTGTGGGTCTTGGATGCGCTTCGACATCTTCTCCAGTAGAATCGAGTGCCGGATTGTATCAAAGTATCGGGATAAATCGACATCGATTACATTGGTCATGCGTCGCAGTACACTTCGTCTCACTTCGGCTAATGCTTGGTGAGGTGAGCGCTTCGGTCGAAATCCATACGAATTTGGGCAGAAGTCAGCTTCAAAGATCGCTTCGAGAATCAATTTTAGAGCACCTTGTACAACGCGATCCCGGATTACGGGAATTTGTAAAGTTCGCATTTTGCCGTTCGCCTTCGGTATATCTAACTTCCGGTTGGCTTGAGGTTGGTACGTTCCCGTTTGGAGTTCTTCTTGGATGCCTTCGAGAAACGGGATAACACCCTCTTTTTCCACGTCTGCGAAGCTTTGTCCGTCTGTGCCTGCGGCACCGCCGTTTTTCTTCGCATGTCGGTACGCTTCATGGAGAGTCGTTATGCTGGTTATGTGGGTAAATAGACCCCAGAACCGATGCGTAGGTTCAGACTTCGCCTTTTGATATATCCGTTGCCTCAGTTCCTGCAGACTGATGGGTGTTTTTGTCATTTTCACCCTTGCCTCCTTTGGTTATACGGATTTGTTTACCGGTCCGGACCCTTCCCTCCCCGCGCGTTTTGCTGCACGCGGATCTAAAGTACTACGGTCCGATCCGCCACCCTGACATCTGCATGTCCCATTTCCCGATCACGGTTATAGGGAATGCCTCCTCGGTGAGCTTTCTTCACCGGATGCCGAGGGCTTCTCCAGTTTCCATAACATCTTTCACTCCATGTCGCCGCTGATACCCCGCCGGTGAGAACTGCCGTTTCAGACTCTTTCGGTCAGTTCTTGCTGCTTTCGCGCGTTATCGACCGTCTCAGCCACCGGAATTGCGTGTAACGAGGCTACGTCTGCGTTCACTGTACGTTACAACCTGGAATTTTGCCCATGCTCCTTTTGAGCGTGATGTCAGAGGGCTTCACCGTCTCGCTTTCGCTCCACGGCGCCTCTCAGGCTACGGGAGTCTAGTCTTTTCTCCCGGTCGGACTTTCACCGACTAGATGTTGTGTCCTTAACTGGACACGCCAATGCCCCAGCGCATGTTATAAATGGACTTTAGTTCATCGGGTGGGAAGTCTGCGGCTGAAAGATTCGTGATAACAGTTTCATAAGCGCCACTTGGCAGGACGAAACGAACAACCCGAAAGGAAATTGGATAATACAAGTTTTCATGTAAATCCAAATAATCAAATGTTGACTTGGACGGGATGAACTTGTACATCTCGGGATGAGCCTTAACCTCTTTCGTTTGTTTTTTGGTGAGTGTCAAATGAACCTCCTGATCAAACTCTCCGCTAGAGGGCAAACTCAAGCCCGAAAGAATACCATTGGAATCCAAATCTTTTACTCGAATGATGTAGTTCCACCCTTTACGCTCAATATGCGCGAAATTGTTGTAACTTTCATAGCCTCGATCGGAAATAACGATGATTTTGCCTTTTATAGGGGAACGATCAACCATAGCTGCCAGTGCTCTTCCCTCGTTACTTAATCTTCGCGGCTGAACAATGGCATCCACGTAAAGTCTGTTGCAGAGGTCATAAGCTGCGTTCAAATGCAAAAGATTGTAGCCTTTCGTGTTCGGTTGATTTTGAAAGTAGGTGTCCTTGTCCGTAGGATCCGTTGCGATATGTAAATCCGAACCGTCAATCGCAAGCAATCGATAACCACGGTAGTTTTTGATATCCGTTTGTGATTGTGTAAATTTGTGAAACAGGAATTCCACAGCAGACGGTAGGATTTTATTCCTCTGCTGAACAAAAGCAGAAGTGGTTGCGGTGTTTACATCATAACCCTGGGATTCTAAGAGTTCCTTATAGATACTGTTACCGCCCATGGAGATCAGGAGCTGCATGACCGTTTCAAAGGGCAGCTTCTTCTTTCGGGTAAAATCTCTTTCTGGGTTTTTGACATAGGGTGCGGGTAGCGCTGACATTTCTCGTATGAGGGATGTCAGCGTTTCTTTTAGCGAATTCGCGTAGGCATTCACAGGCGTAACCTCCTCGTTTTTTCAAGGGGCTTCGCCACATACTTCCAACTGATTGTCAAGTCCTATTTCTCATTTTGGCGTAAAAAAAGAGCGGGCTATCATTTTGATAACCTGCTCTTTCAGTTGATATTTAGCACTGCATCTTAACTAAATGACATTGGGCTCTCACTTGGAGAACTGCAGTTTGGCATGTCATATGAATCTTGAAGCGCAGCTTCAAAAGCCGGTTTCATTTCAATAGGGTCCGTAGTTGATTCAAAACGGCTTTGTCATTATCATCCGGTTCCTGGTCAGCGAATTGATTGCAGGGAAAGCCAAGGATCACAAAGCTAGGTAAACCCGCATGCCCTTATTCTATTCCATCCCTAGAATCAATCGTGCGATTTGAGCCAGATCTTCAATTCCAATCTTACCATCGCCACTCAGGTCCGCTGCTTTGTAGGTAGCCCAGTCCGCATCGCTGCTGGTTTTGCCGTAGCCGCTTGCCACGATAGCCAGATCCCCAACGGTTACATGACCTTCTCCGTTCATATCTCCCGGTATCGAAGGATTAACAGGTATGATCGCGATCGATTTCGCAGCAGCTGCAAGTTCCGTTTCATCGCCGTTTCCGTTAGAAATAACTGCTTGAGTTAAAGTAATGACAGTGCTGGCTGAAGCGGCATCTGACTTTGCTTTGAATTTCAGCTTCACGAGATCTCCTGCTGATTGCACAGCATTCTCCGAGCCCAAGCTTGCGAGCAGTAGCCGCACCTGACCGGAAGCTTCCTTCTTGCTGATGATCTGAAGTCCTTCCTTGACGGATTCCGCTGAGTCAAATTCAACTGCGGACGGATCATAAGTGAAGGTCAGATCTTGAGCATAGACGCTATCTGTGACACTCTCTAGACCATAAGCAACTTCGAATTCCGCACCGCCGGTAACTTGATCCGAGGCGTTCAGTACTGCGCTGATTGGGCCTGCTGGAGCCGCATCATCCGCTACCTCTAACCGAATGGCATCATACATGATGCTGGCCATAGGGTTCATCCAATCGTCGGAGGTCGGGGCAGTAGGAGTTTGATGCGGCGAGAGCGTTATGATGTTCTCTCCCTCATGAATCAGATTTGCATCAAATTGAATGGGATCCAATTGTCGGTACACACTGCGAACAGCCAATCGGTATAAGGCGTTGTCTCCAGGGGGCCCCGGCAGTGTTTCAAAGCTCCCGACGGGGGTACCGTTCAGCTTTACATCGAGAGAACCGAATACAGAGCTTGCAAGGGCAATATTCAAGGTTGCGGTACCTTCCTGATATCCATCCGAATCAAAGCGGATTTTCCATTCGGTTAGCGACTGGTCTTCCGTTGTGCCTCGCAGATCCAGCTGAGTTGGGGTGCCTGGTGTCTTAAACATCGGCTGGAAGTAGTTCCAGTCTGTTTTCGGATCGCTTTCTCCGATTTTAAAGTCAACACCATTCGGGAATTCATACGGATACTCCAGCCAGGTCAAATGCTTTCTAAAGCCCTCTTCTCCGCCGTATACATGGAATTCCTCGGCTGAGCGGTCCGGTGTACCGATCTGCCAGACCAGGTCTCCATATTTTGCAGGTGTCCATCTTATCGTACCAAGATCAAGCGGAGTGGCGCTTCCCACCGTGATATTTTCTTGTTTATATTCTCCCATTACGCCATCTACAAAGGCCGTCAGCGTATAGGTGCCCGGACGTACGGCAGGAATCGTAAATTTACCGTCAGCACCGGCGCGAGCCGAATATGTATAGCTTTCTGTATCCAGCTGCCAATCTATGCCAGGACGCGATAGAATGACATGTGCCTCGTTTGCGGAGGAGCCGTCGGAAATTTCCAGCTTTCCGCTCACATCAGATCGGCTGGACGCCGCATAGGTCGGATCGGTAATCCAGGTATACGGCCATTTGGCTTGCTCCTCGCTTGCTTTCGCTTTGGCGTCCTCCCACATCTCCTGCACATTGGCAACAGATGCATCCGAACCGGAGCCTTCATTTACATACAAGTAGAAGGGGCCATAGACCTTTTCCCAGCCTTTCGCAGGCTCGATTGCAGGAGTTCCGTAATGGCCGGTATGCTCATGCCACAGCAGAATTTCCCCGTTATAGTAATCATGAACCGTTAAATCCTGCTTGGTTGGTCCGCCGTCCACATATTCCTTACTCGCTTGAATGATGGATACGCCGACCTTGCCGTTGGAAGCCATAAACACATGATTGTCGCCTTCCATATTCGAGATATTCTGATATTTTGAATAGATTCTGCCCTCAGGCAAGTCGGCGCCTGGCAGCAGATACGTAGTATCTTGAAGCGTAGTATCGTTGCTCAAATCGTCAATGGTCGGTCTTTGCTGAATACCGCGCTGATCGTCCACGGCAAAGTAAGTAAAGGAAGGATCGCCGAGCGCAAAAGCATATCTTAATTGACCGATGCTTAAGCCGTCAGGCATCGTATCGGGATACTTATAAACCGTGTAATAATAGAAGCCCGGTGAGTCTTTCTCCAGCACCATATGAACTTCCAGGTAGAATTGAAGGGTGCTCGGATCATTGACCGTCATGGAAATCTCTGCGCGTTCAGGCGTTTGAGAGACCACCTTGAAGTCGGCTCCCGATATGCCTTTCTGATAGGATGTGCCGTCAACACTATAATTGGCCAGATAATAGCCTCTGCCGTTTTGGCCTCCTACTAAGTTGAAATAAGGATTTTTACTGTCGGTAAAAAAGATCGATGATATATTTGCCGTTGTTTTATTGACATCGAAGGAAATTTTGGAGTTCTTCAGCGTAACGGTGCTGCCGTTATCGACGAGTGTAACATCTTGCGGAGGTGTGTTGTCTCCGTCCCCCGACCTGCTGATCTCAATACCGTTCAGACGTCCGTCGTTCCCAGTGATCGTGAACACCATCTTGCCTTCCGTAACAGGAACGGAAGCGTTCAGTTCTGCGAACTGTCCTTTTGGCGTGCTTGTCGACCCAAGATCAATACCTTCTGCAGTAACTGCCGTTCTGTTCGACGCAATGTCGTCTCCTGCGATTACCTTCACATTATATACATCATTTGGCAGATCAACCTGAAAGGTATAGGATTGGCTTGAGATCACAAAATCTCTCAGCAGAGAATTCGAATTGGTCGAACGATCGCGAGAGTCGATCGCTTGGTTTAGCCCGTAGCCTTTCTCCGCCGTGTAGATCAGTGAAGGCCCAACTCCTATATAGCCGTCGGCCACCACACTTGATGACGTGCCGAAATCAAATTTTAGAGGAAATTGCTGCTCGGCAGCAAACGCTGATTTGGGATTGAAGCTGCCTAGAATAAGAGTGAACATAACGGCCACCATTATCATGATGGATATTGAGCTTTGTTTTCGTTTCATAGTTACCCTCCGCATCTTGAACATTTGAAGAGCGATTCTGCGCCCACAAGCGTCAGAATCGCCACTCCTTACTCCAGTATTTTGCTGGCAACAGCCGCCAAATCCTGAATATCGATGATACCGTCTTGGACAATATCGGCTTCTTGATAGCTGGACCACTCCGCATCTGCGGATGTCTTGCCGTAAGCGGCTGCCACAATAGCCAGGTCACCGACCGTGAATGCTCCGTCTCCGTTCATATCGCCAGGAGATGCCGTATGAACGGACGACAGGAAAGCTTGAACCGCCGTATTCAGCTCTTGAACGGCCTGCTCTACCTGCTCCTGCGTTGCCGAAGCATCATTCACGATTGTCTTCGCTTGATCGATAGCCGTTTGGAGTGCAGCTTTGGCTCCGGCAGGATATTGACCGGCATGATCACCTTCTATGGCCGAATCATGCTTCGCCTGTGCGTCGGCAATCGCTGTAAGCAAAGTCGTTTTATCAGCTGTTGCTTGAATCTGTATGGTTTTGGAAGTACCGAGCGCAGCACTCTCCGTACCCTCGCCGTTTGCAAGAATCGCCTTGCTCACAAGGATGGCTGCTTCCCCCGACTGGGACAGCGCCTTCCAGTTCAGCTTCAGCAAGTCTCCTCCTGCTTGAAGCGCACTGTCCTGCCCCAGAGCGGCTGCAATGATGCGCACGCTGCCCGGAGTCGCTTCCGGGTCGGAAACAGCAAGCATTTGATAACCTTCCTGGAGCGATTCCGCAGAAACGAATTCCACCTGGTTAGGATCATACGTGATGGTCAGGTCCTGGGCATACACATTCTCTGTGATGCCACTTAGTCCATATGTCAAATAGAAAGGTTGACCGGATGCGACAGTGGATGAGCCAGTTAATGTCGTTGACGTCTCATCAGAGACAGGTGACTGATCCAGTGGAGTAAGCTCAACACCGTTGACAATACCGGTTGCACCGCCGAACACAAAGTTGATTTGACCGTCAGTTACATTTACTTCGTTAATCACCTTTTCGGTTACAGACTTGCTAGGCGCTGATACCGTACCGTAGCTTTGACCTTCAACTGTAACATCCGTTTTGGCGGTTCCCAGATAATCGCCCACATATAACTTCACTGCGTAAGTTCCGTTAGGAACATCGACCTTAAACTCCCAGTTGTTTGAAAAATATCCCAGCCAGTCGTTTGTCAATTCGTTGCCGCCGGTACGCTCACGAGTGATCATGCCCTCCGTAGAGGTGATCCCGTAGCCCTTCTCCGGTGTATAAACCGAATCGAAAGTAATCGCTGTGTATCCTTCCATGACGGGACTCGTAACTGTTCCCATGTCGTATTTATACGTTGCTGACTTCGTTGTAATGGAAAGCCTATCAGACATATCCGATTCGCCACGCCCGTTCACCGCTGAAATCCGAACATCATAAGTCGTATTGTCCTGCATACTTCCTATGCTTGCGGTTGGGATTGTAGACGATCCTACCATCGTATAATCTGTATCAGTGGCAAGCTTGCGGTAAATTCTGTAGATATCGGCGCCAGTAACTGTATCCCATTTGAGCACGGCAGCCGCATTGCTGATACTGCTTGCAGTTAAGCCTGTCGGCTTCGCCGGCACTTCAGCGGGAACCTCAATATCCTTGACATACCCCGATAATGGCAAGCTTAACTCTCTAATGCCTCCCGAGAGCAAGCGGGCTAGCTGGATCGCGCCATATTCCTGGAAATGCGTATCGTCTGCGTCGCCGTTAGGGAATGCGGCATAGACACCTGGCTCCACATGCAGGAATACGGATAGTGATGCGGCGGGACCAATTGAATCATAATAAGCCACGCTCAGCGTGCTTAAATCCACCAACTTCACGTTCAATTCTTGGGCGACCTCTTTCATGCCCGCTACATAACCAGCGAAGCTTACATTGAACTTGCCTGTGGCTTCGTCGAAGCTGCGGCGTCCCATCGGCGTGACCAGAATCGGTGTAGCTCCGCGCTGCCTCGCTCCGTTCACATAGCTTTTCAGATATACTTTGTAATCGGCAACAGAAGCGTAGCGCTCAGGTACGCTGATGGTGGAATCATTATGACCGAACTGGACAAGGAAATAATCCCCCGGTTTGATCTCGCGAAGAATCTCGTCCAAACGTCCTTCCACGATAAACGACTTCGAGCTTCGGCCGCCGATTGCCTTATTCAAGAAATGGACATCATCTGTGAAAAATTTCGGAATCATTTGCCCCCAGCCGGCTTGCGGCCGCCAATATGGATCATAGGTCTGAACGGTGGAATCTCCCGCGATGTAGACATCCGGTTTCTCTCCCGCTTGCCTTTCCGGCAGCTTCGTGATGACAATCGCATTGATTTTCGGCGCTGTACCGGAGAACTGGAGATTCAGCTGTCCGTCTATAAGCGCAATGTCAAAGCTTGTTTCGAGATACTCGCCGGCTTCTTTACTTGTTTCCTGAACTTTTTGAATCGTTTCGGCTTTAATGGCAACGTCCGTGGCTTCAGATTCATCCCCGGCAATTAGCGATACGGTGTAATCGCCATTAGGAAGATCCACAGCAAAGGATGTATCGGCAGGTGCGGCAAAATCGCTCTTCAGCGGGTCCGCTCCCCCCTATCTTCAGCGCTGACCTTGCTTGGATCAGTAAATCCATATTGTAACTGCTCGTTGTATGCTGTCGTAGAAGCTACCCCGATATATCCATCGGCCACAGCACCGGATCCAAAATCAAACTTTATTGGGGTGCCTTCCGGCAGCGGCTGCGGTGCGGAGTAAGGCGTACTCCTTGCAGCGCTGGAGAATAGTGACAGCCCGCTGACATTCACTGCTTTTACTTTGTAATACCAAGCTGTAGATGTGTCTGCCGTGGTGTCCGTGTAATTCGTCGAATCCGTCGTTCCGATTTCTACGTAGTCACCGTTTTCCTCATCGGATCTGAAAATCGTGTAGCTCGCCGCATAGTTCACTGCCGTCCACGATAGACTAACTTCATCTTCTGCTATATGGATGATTGACACGTCCGCAGGTGCTGCGGGAGCCTCACTTGGCGGCTTCACCTCAACCGTAACCGCGTCGCTGAATGCGGATTCAAGACCAGCGGCATTTACCGCAGATACCTGATACGAGTAACGATTGTTGAACACAGCTGTAGCATCCGTATAAGCGGCCGCGTCAGTCGAACCGAGCTTGGTATACTCTTCGCTGCCGAAGGTAGCCCGATACACATTGTAGCTTGCAGCATCCGGCACATTGCTCCACTGCAAGCTTACAGCGGATTCATTCTCGCTTGCAGAAACGGAGCTTACAGCAAGTCCTTGCGGAGCAGCAGGCGGCTCCTGAGTTACCTGTTCAATGACCATACCATTGACATATCCGCCCGCGCCGACCCCCGTGATACCAACTGTTAATTGACCGTCCGTAACTGTGGTATGAAATGTCTCTTCAGCCACCGCTTGTTTCGTTTGGATGGTCCCTTTCGTCTCACCCTCCAGGGAAACCGTCGTCTTGGTCGTTGAAGTTCCCGTCAGCAGATCGCCTGAATAGACCGTCACATCATATTCTCCGTCAGGTACATCCACCATAAAGGTATAATCCGTACCTAAAATAAAATCGTTGTACAAATCATCCGATCCTGTACGAAGTCTGGAAATAACCGACTTATCCAACCCGTACCCCAGCTCCGGCGTATAAAGCAGCCCGTCATGCACCTGATGATATCCACTCATCACCGGACTTGATTGCGTACCAAAATCGAACTTCATAACGCCTGACAGCGTTTCGGCATGAACTGTATTTACTCCCTGCGGAGTGAGCGGCAATACGCTGGAAGCCAGCATAAAGGCGCCAATGGATACGGTCAATGCACGCTTAGTTTTTCTTCTTGTCATTATCTACTAAACCTCGCTTTCCCTTTTATAATGAAAAGCCAAAGAAAGAAATGGATCTGGAATCCGTACGATACCCCCTCACATGTAAGTGCTTTCATTCCTATCTTACTTTTCCCCCCTAGATAATCCCACTTAAAAAACAGATATAAATGTTTAAAAAACAGATACAAAGTGTATCAAACATATAGATTTCTCCGCAGTGCTTTTAAAAATCCTATCACATGGGCAGTTGCCACGCTCCAAATTTTTGACCTTCCATACAACCCTTTGTCGCGCGCTGAGCTCGGGATCTCCATATAGAACATGTACGCTCTGATCCGAGAGCACGCCCCCGATAATACCGGAGAAAGCCAAACTTGGTCCGGCTCTAGAGCACCAATTACGTTACCGATCAGAATCCAAGTCCGACTGCGTCCGAACTATGAGCTTTTTCAACAGCGATACGGGCTTACACCGAAAGAATACAGGATCAACAAACAGCCAAAAAAGCCCTTCCTATGAAAGGAGGGCTTAGACTGTTACATAGGGTTATGTTCCTACAACGTTTCCGTGTTCAGTGTAAATCCTTCGATCACGACATCCTCATCAACCTCGATGAGAATGCATCGTTTTCCTTGAAAGTTGACCTGTCTCACGAACTTTAAATCCTGCGGACTGACGGAAATGGTGGCGACTTTCGTATCAATCTTAATCGATTTCGAAGTAAACTTCGGCATGACGCTGCTCGCTTTGATTTCATAGTTCTTATCGTCGATGACGTTTTGAAACGCTCGTTCCACTTTTTCCTCTGTCACGTGCTCCACGCCGCTCACGGTCAGCATACGCTCCACATCTTTATAATCGAGCTTGGGAGGTTCTTCTTCTTCGTTAGTCTCGATGACACGATGAATTTCCTCATAGACATGAGCGATCGTTGCAGCATCAAGCTGATCCCCCGCTACTTCCTTCACAATATCCTCAAAATAGGTTCTCTCCTCGAGTGCCGTCACAATCATCTCAGCATTCAAGACCTGCTCAATGAATGGTACATTCGGCTCATGGGCTTTGCCCGCGCAGTACAGAACGCGATTCACGTCCGAATAGTTATCCGTCACACTCGGATAGAAGAACCCTTGCTCCGGCGTGTTTAATTTAATGATCGGATCCACAAAGACATTATACTTGAATTCCCGTTCAACGTAATCAAACATGAGCGTTTTCCGCTGCTGTTCTGTAGAATTCACGCTGCACAAAATAAACGGATTCGCGAACATCTCGTCCTTTTCGCTCTCCTCGGATTCCTCAGTCCTGACCCTAGTCGGTTTGAGATACTGTCCGTGGACGAAAGTCACGACCATATCCTTTTCATATTTGGTATCCGCCAGCATCTTGTCCACCAGCAGAAGCATCAGATCCTGCCATTCTTCCGGATTTCCCGTCACCAGGCCTTGATGGAGAAGCACTTGTGAAGGCGACTCCGCTTCCTCCTGGAACTTTAATTCGAACATTTTTTGATCCAGTTCACCGGTCATCAGCTTTTTGAAATTCGCCATATAAAGCTCCTGCTTCTCTCTGTCCAACAGGGCGAACGGCTGACGTTCAAAATGATAGATTTCGTTACTTTCCTTCATGATATACACGTTGAGAATCGTAAAAATTTCAAGCATGTCGTGGTCCAGCTTCAGCTGCTTGCGAATGTGCGCAAGTTCTTTCTTGTTCATAGTCCGTCAAACAACTCCTAAGAAGTGAAATGGATTTGCTCTTTCCTTGACCAAACGTCGACAAAAACAAATGCCCTTCACCTCATGAGAAGGGCATCCCACCGTTTCATTTATTTATGGTCGTTCTAAGTCGTTTCAAGCGAAAATAGATCCGTACTCTGTCGTATGATAATGCAATTCGGACGTCTTGGCAATCTATTATTCTTGGTTACATAATTTCAATCCGAAACAAATCCTCCATGCTCTTCTCCAGCAATTCGCTGAGCTTCTTGGCTGTAGCAGGTCCGACCGGTTTCACGGAGCGCTCCAAGAGGCTGATATACGCATGACTTAATCCGGAATGCTTGGCCAAATCCCTCTGTGAATATCCCTTCATAATCCTTGCTCTGATGAATATATCGGTCTTTGCCATGATCTTCATCGCCCTTCTGCTTCCTCCGTTCTCCTCCTGTTCTCATATTTTCATTATAACACGGTTTTTTACTAATGCAACCAAATATGTTTACCTTAGTATATTTTCCTTGCTTTCGGTTATTCTGCGCATTAAGCCTCGCAGCTTTTGCTCCGTTTCACTTTCGGGAGCCGGTGTGTATACGCTGCAGCGTAAATCCGTCGGCCCTTGTACGTGCAGCGTAGTCAAGTCAAACAGCATTTTTCCAACCTTCGCATGCCGAAATTCAACCAGTACTTTGGGGGCGGAGCTAACATCATTGTGATTCCAAAAGGTTTTGAACTCTGGATTCGTATCCAGCATCTTCTGGATAAAGTCACTATACCAGTTATCCCCGGCATACTGGCCGTAGAAGGCTCGAAACATGCCAAGGAAGCCCCGAACGAATTCATTCCAGTTGGCGGCCAATGCCTTGAGCTCTTTACGTGTGAATAACAGCCAGATCATATTGCGCTCTTCCGCGGGAATACGTTCGAAATCGAGAAAAACTGTTGCCGCAGCCTGGTTCCAGCCTACGATATGACATCTTCTATCAAATACAATGGCCGGACACTCGCGTAGCTCGCTCAAAATCCGATGCAAGGCGGGGCTGATCGCCGGAGGGCTGTCCACTACCGCTGCAGGAGCAGGCTGTTC
Source organism: Paenibacillus hexagrammi (assembly GCF_021513275.1). Lineage (NCBI taxonomy): Bacteria > Bacillati > Bacillota > Bacilli > Caryophanales > Paenibacillaceae > Paenibacillus > Paenibacillus hexagrammi. Next base: position 3,782,468 of record NZ_CP090978.1, read on the forward strand.
TAAAGCCAGCATAAACATATACTGCCGCTCGTCTTCGTTGAGTTTTAGCGCATAAGCGATGCGTTCGAGCACTTGAACGGACATTTTGATCTCGCGGCCCTGCTCCAGCCATGTATACCAGGTCGTGCTTACGTTGGCAATTTGGGCTACTTCTTCCCGGCGAAGTCCCGGGGTTCTCCTTCTCGAGCCGGCCGGCAGCCCCACATCTCCCGGCTGAAGCCTAGCGCGATGGGCAATGAGAAATTGAGATAAGGCTTCTAAACGTTCTTTCGCATTCAAAGGTTTTCCTCCTAGCTGCAGCATGTGCTTCATCTGTATCTGTCATTGTACCTGCACCTACACCAATACCCTATGGCATTTGCGTGTGGCTGACGACCGTCAAGCCACGCCACACCTCTCGATGGGAGCTTCGCGTGGTACGAAAGTTGACTTACATAGGCGGCGCAGCTATATCATGGAACTAATTATACCAGTATAAACTCTAACTTGTAATAGGATAAATTATATGACAATCTATAGAAAAATCGTTGGAGGTTATGGAGATGAAGCGAGTTGTAATTACAGGCATGGGGGTTCTGACACCTCTTGGCAATGATGTGGAGACATTCTGGGACAAACTGGTTCAAGGAAAATCAGGCATCTCTTTCATTGAATCGTTTGACAGCAGCGACTATAAATCCAATATTGCCGGCAGCATCAAAGACTTTGATCCCGAAGCGACTGTAGGGCGACGCGATGTGCGGCGGATGGACCGCTACTGTCAATTCGCCGTCGCAGCTGCCAAAATGGCGCTGGAGGACGCCTCACTTGTGATCGACGATACGAATGCGGAGCGCATCGGCGTCTATATCGGCTCAGGTGTCGGCGGCATCCAGACGATTCTGGACAACTACCGGACACTTCTGCAGCGCGGTCCAGGACGGGTGAGCCCTACCGTGGTGCCGATGATGATCGCCAATATGGCTGCAGCCCAGGTCAGCATCATCTACGGCGCCAAGGGCCCGGTCCTCGCGCCGGTGACTGCTTGCGCGACCGGCAATAACGCCATCGGCGAGGCGTTCAAGCTGATCCAGCGCGGAGGCGCCGATGCTGTCATTGCCGGCGGAGCCGAAGCGTCGGTCACCGACCTCGCGCTCGCCGGCTTCGGCAATGCGACGGCGCTGGCCGGCCGCACGGACGCGCCGGAGAAGGCGAGCCGCCCGTTCGACGCGCAGCGCAGCGGCTTCGTCTCCGCCGAAGGCGCGGGCGTGCACGTGCTCGAGTCGCTCGAGCATGCCGAGCGGCGCGGTGCACGTATCCATGCCGAGCTCATCGGCTATGGCTCAACTGCGGACGCCTACCACATTGTGGCGACCGACCCGGAAGGCGCGGGAGCGTACCGCGCCATGGCTATTGCGCTGGAGGACGCCGGTCTCGCCGCTGAGGAGATCGACACGATCAACGCTCATGCGACGAGCACGCCGGCAGGCGACCTGTCCGAGACGATGGCAATCAAGCGGCTGCTTGGCAAGAAGAGCGATCAAGTGCCGATCACAGCGAACAAATCGATGATCGGCCATATGCTAGGGGCAGCCGGAGGCGTGGAGGCCGTAGGGCTGATCAAATCGCTGCAGGAGGGCGTCATTCCGCCGACGATCAATCTCGACAATCCGGATCCACAGTGCGATCTGGATTATGTCCCGCTTCAAGCAAGAAAGGCAGACGTTCGTGTTGGCTTATCCAATTCCTTCGGCTTTGGCGGACATAATGCCGTGCTTATCTTTAAGCGGTACGAATAAAACACATTCGCTCCCCTCAATTGTAATTACAACAGTTAACTGCTAATATAAAACTGTTAACTTATGTTTACTTACCGTTGACTGGCGAGGGTGAGCGTCCGTGTATTTTTATGACAAGCTAAAAGATATGCGCAAATTAAAAGGATTTACGATCCGGGAACTAGCCGACCGTTCCGGCGTCTCCGCGGCGTACATCTCCCAACTGGAGAACGGAAACCGCGGCATACCTTCTCCCGATGTATTGATGAAGCTCTCTGAGGGGCTGAATACCTCCTACTCTGAGCTCATGGAAATCGCTGGATATTTGGAATCGGCACAGCCGATTCCGCCTGATTACCGCCGAAGCCCAGTTAATTTACGCCGATTTCTCCGTGAAAATGAGCTGATGTTTGACGGGATCATCTTGTCGGAAGACGACAAAGAATGGATTGAGCGAATGCTGACCGCCCTATTTTGGAAAGAACGTCAGAGCCAAGAAACACCAAATACCTGATAAGCCTACGCACAGCAGAAGGGACACAGCGCAATTCAGACGCTGTGTCCCTTCATTATTTAAGGCTGAATGTCTCCGTGCCCGTTCTGTTGCTTGATAAAAAAGTTGTTTAAAACAATATTCCTAGCTACTGATTCCATAAGGGATATTATACTGAATTCTGAAAATAAAGTTGTTTAAAAATAAAGTAAGAAGACACAAATGAATGAATGAATGAATGAATGAAAGAGGATAATAATAAATTTGTTTAAATTCTGTCCCTTATAGATGCAGCTTGATGTATAATAGTGCATCCTTCATAATATTAAATATTTGTTCAATCGATCGGAATTTACATTCCACAAGGAGTATTTATGATGGAAACAGTAAATAAACAAATAAAATTTTCCTTTTCGTAGGACTTACCCAAAAACCTGATGCCATTAGAATGTATATCGGATATTTATATTTATTTGGGGCATACGCCTACTGTACTGGTACTTCTTTCTCCCAAAGTGTAACCCCATCTTTATCAAGTTCACTAATTCTATACCTCTTGGCAATAGCTTTAGAAACGTTCTTACCGTTCTCATCCAAGTAGTAGATAATTTGTCTTACACCACCGTGATCGAAAGACCCTGTATTTATCTCAATTGACGGATTGCTGTTATTCGAATAGTAAGGGGTGTTCTTAAGTCTTTCTGCCACTTCATCGATAGATGCAGCTTTACGAAATGCCCATTGCTTATCCCTGTTTTGTGGCAGATTATAATCCCAAATATTATCATGTAATATTATCCTGATAGCATCTTCACTTAACTCAATATTTTCACTGCAATTATTAAAGGCAAGAAGAGCAGCTTTAGATACAAAATCGAAGTACTGGTTCCCATACCACATCGCCCAACATGAACCAAACCATAGGCCATGTAAATGATGGCTATGCCCCGGATTATTCTCTATATCGTAAATTATTCTACTTGTCACCATAGGATCAGATATTAATGCAGATTCATTCACTGGTAATCCATAGAGACGCATCCAGGCAGGATCCGAAATATTTTGAATAAAGTTATCCTTTGATGAACAAACAATTCCCACAAACCCTTCATGACCAAGGAAAAACTTGTTAACCGTGTCCATAATTTTATTAGCACTCTTATCAAATGTCTCTATATCAAGATTTAGAGTTAGTAATGCTCTAGAACCCCTGTGTAACTTAAGGGAATTATTCGAGTCCATAATCTCAAGCAAATAGTGATCTTTATAAGTAATTGTCTGCTTAATTCCCTCATGCAGATTTTTTTCCGAAAACTTTACTGTTGCTTTTTTCTTTCCACGGTATTTTACTTTGGATGGAGTAAAGAAACGAAAATCATTCATCCATTTCAATGTGTTATCAAAGCTAATTTGATTTTCGTTAAATATGATCCAACACAATACTCCTTCTTTTACTTCATTGATTTCCATGAATTTTTTACTCCCCCTTGATAGGACTTACCTTTACGTTTCGAGAAGCTTATATTTTTAATAATGCTTCTATTTCAAACCTGTTATTAGCATTATCCTCTATGCTGTATGCGGACCGCTGATTTTTAAACAACTTTATTATGAATTAAATAACTTTATTATAATTTAAACGACTTTATTATCAGACAACACGTTCAGCGGAATAAGCAGCCTGGTACCCTCGGAGCCTAACCGATTCAAATCGGACGGTGACCAAAGCTGAAGCTCCTTAGCTGCGCTTATGGCTTCCGTATCATAGTTCCCTGGAAGCCGATACCTAACTAGCTCCCCCGTGTCCGTATGTATGCTGAGCAATTCGGAGCCGTAGGCAGACAGCTCCATGCTTCCGCTCGTAGAATGCAAGGTTACATATAGAATCCCATTGTCCAGCAGCAAGCGGCCGAACTGCGCATGCAGCTGCCAAAACATTGTTTGAACGTCCCCCTTCTGCAGCCCAATGGAAAGTATCTTGGTGCCATGCGTCACATATAAACGGTCTTCCTTGGCATCCAGCACATACGAATTTTCAACAGAACTGTCCGGCTCATCCCCGGCTTCCTGAAGCTCTGAGTCCAGTTGAATGACTTTCTCCCAGACACCTTTACTGTCAAAAACGTGAATGTGCTTGTTCAACAGGAGCAGCACCTGATTTCCGTAAGGAACGAGCTTCGCAGACTCATAGCTGTCAGCTTGCGAGTGAAGATCGTAATGCTTCACGAATTGATCTCCCTGCTTCACATACAAGTGTCCCGCGGCATAGATCCAGCGCATTCCATGCGAATCATCATAGACAGCTTCCGAATCGACAGTCACTTGTTGAAGCTCTATCTGTTTTTGAACAGGTAACAGAAGCGGTTTCTCTTGCTTCTGCTCTTGGTTCTGCTTTTTCTCTTGGTTCTGCTTTTTCTCTTCGTCCCGCTTCTGCTCTTGCTTCTGCTCTTGCTTCTGCTCTTGCTTCTGCTCTTGCTTCTGCTCTTGCTTCTGCTCTTGCTTCTGCTCTTGCTTCTGCTCTTGCTTCTGCTCTTGCTTCTGCTCTTGCTTCTGCTCTTCGCCTTGCTTCTGCTCCTGATCTTGATCTCGATCTTGTTCACTATAGACCAATTTCTGTTCAGCTTCGGCCTCCTGCTTCGGAATAGCCGCATCCACAGTCGATCCCGTATTCTCTTTCTTCTGATCTTCCATTTTTCTGACTTCCGGTAGAGACCTTAGCCAGAAGGATCCGTGCATATTCTCAGCAAACCTGATATTCATAACATCATCCAGATGAGCACTCAGGCTCTCTTTTCCCTTTTTAGCCGTAATCCACTTGTACTGTCTGCTTACTTCGCTGAGCCCTTCTATGGATATGAATGATTTCCAGACAGGGAGCGTATGCCACTCTTCATCGTACTCGTAGCTCATGGTGTACATATGAGAGGTATCCATTCGAACAAAATTCAAGCCCTCCAGCAGTTGCCAGTCGTATTGCACGAGCGAAGGATCGGGGATGAAGGTGTACGGGCGCGTTGAAGGAAGAAGGAAGGCTTGGGTCGTACGGTTTCGTCGATCCGTTATGTAGATGAGCTCTGCATCAGATTCGGAATATGGCGCTTTCATGCGCAAGGCAGGATCAAGTTGGATGTTACCGGTTTGTTGATACTCATAGCCGGACAACCGGTATATACGCGGACCTTTGCTGCTTTTCACATACACAAGCATTCCCAGGTCGTCTTCCATTACATACGTGGTGTCGTTCAGTTCAATCGTCTTAGTGAATTGTGTTGGTTTAGCGGGATGTTGGGGGGAATTATCATTAACCGTCGGTTGGGCAGCCGCGGAGTAGTCATTTACATATAACTGCTGCCTGCCTTGGCCGCTGATCCAGTACTCTTGATAGGATTCTTCTTCCTGCTCGAGTAAAAGAACGCCCTCCGGCTTACTGGAAAAAGTCACCCTCTCAACCTTGGAAGGTGAGAGCGGCATATCGCCAAGTCTGCGAAGCGGGTTGCCTCCAGAGCCGGGGCTTAGCTGGATCACATACCAATCGCCTTTGGTCGTTTGACTGCCTGGCAGAGGTGCAAATCCCACATAAGCAGTGGCTCCGCTGCGCCAAATATAACCGGATCGGGTTACAGGAAAGCTGAGTGGGATATTGGCATAATCGCTGCCTCCCACCCATTCAAAGCGAAGCTGATTGCTCTGTATGTAAACAACCTGATCTTTGCCACGAAGCAAAACAACAGGTTCTTTTGTATCGGTTATAAAATGGGTCCCGGCTTCCTCCCAACGGCCGATCTCCTCAAGCCGTTGTTTTTGCGCTTCCTCGTCAGCGGCTTTAGTATGAACCTCCGATTGTGGAGTAGAGGTCGGTTCAGAGGAGAACATAGCCCTTTTTAGAGAATGCTCAGGACGCACATAAGATAGGTAAGCGATCAATAATAGAAGACATGCGAACAGGCCAGCCGCTCCGCTCGCCCAAACCTTTTTATTCAACCGTTCCACTCCCTGCTTCTTGAAGATAGGGATGATTCCGAGTACGAATAGAGCGCTTCCAAGAAATCCATCTTCATTCTACCATAGGAAACGGATTGATAGATCACAATTTTCAAAAAAAGATGCCCTGCTCGCATCATTTCTGCTTACAGGACATCTCAAGGTGTATTATTTTACATTTTCCAACAAACGTTTCGCTGTTCCATTTTCAGTTTGGATCACTTCATAGACATTGACCGAAACCGGCGAAACAAATTGCTCCGAGGTGACATTGCTTGCATCAATAATCTGTTTGCCGCTTATGAGTTTATTGGCTCCGGTGAAGGAAGCGTCCTTCGAGCCCATGACACGACCAAGTCCATCAACGATCTCAAATCTTAGCGTGGAGAAGTTGTTGTCGACGACTACATTCTCTGCCTGCTTGATATCCAAGTCGAGACTGATTTTGTATGAATATTGAAGTGCGGCATATTGATAGGAAACACTGCAGTTGTTCACTGTCAAATCAAACGGATACAGAGAGAAGGTGCTGCCTTTCTCTTCAGCTTGCGTTGTCGTTTTGAGTGAAGCGATGGTAGTCGTAAACGGCGCTGCCGCTTGCGCATCCAATACTTTCACCGTGAAAGCATCCCCCGTTTCCGTTTGCGGGACGATATAGGAATAGCTCACCACATAGCTTAGGCCTGGATTCATGGTGGAAGTGACATTCGCTTGTCTTGCACCGCGGTAGGTTACGCCGCTGCCGCTCACAATTTCCGTTTGGAAAGCAGGGAACGCGGTCGGCACATCACTGGTATTGGTCAGCTTGAACTTGGCAACGACTGTTTGGTAACCTTCGCCTGGATTTTCATGCATATGCATTTCCATCAAAGACACCTGAGTCTTGCTATCGATGACCTTCGTTAAGGCATCGAATGCAATCGGTGCGCCAATGGTATAAGCTGTCGCGGAAGCGTTCGCCTCGCTTGCCGCCGGCCATGCAAAAGCCAGCTTCCCTGTGTCAATGACGGTCGATTGCCCACCGGATTTTGGTACAAAACTATCGGTAGAAACGACCAGCAGATTGGACAAATTGACACCATTCTCTACCGGAATTGAAAAATGGATATACTTCTTTTCACCTGCTTCGAGGGTGACGGCATCTTTCTCTGCACGTGTACCTTCATAGGTTTTCAGCTCGGACTGTCCATCGATGCGGAAATCCGGCATAGTTTCCCGTCCTGCTCCCGGATTTTCCGCCAGCAGAGTAACAACAGCCGCGCGGCTTGTGCTGGTATTTTGCATGGAGGCTTCTACCGGCGTGTACACCAGACCTGAATTTATACCAGGCAGCGTAAAGGCTTGCCCCCAGCTCAGCGCATCCAGCTTCTGCAGCTCGGCATTGCCGGTTCCATACCATACGTTAGCAGCCGGCATGGTTAGCAGCGTCGTCTCTACTTTGGGATAAGAGTAGACATCTACGTTAACAAAGGACAAGGAATCAATTTTGGTAAGCTCCTTGCTGTCGATGACAGCCATGTAGGTCAGCTCACCGATTTCCTTCGGCTGTAAGGCAGCCTTATTCGTTGCGCTCGGCTGCAGTGTATATACCAGGCCTTCAGCCGTGCGAACGCGAAGCTCGTGTTCCGGCAGCCTATTTTCCGTATTACCGCCATTATAGACTCGGATCGTAGCCGAAATCTGTACACCGTTTGCCGTAGACTCCACAGCAACGTTCTTAATTGCCGCTCGAATCTCGTCTGTTAATCCGTAGTTGGAGGAAGGCGCCGATACAACGCTCGTTACCGCAGCTACTGAGTCAGCGGCAAATACCGGAATACCTCCCTGAATGATCATCGTACCAAGTACGATGGATGTTAATCCCGTTTTCCATTGCCTTTTCATATCGTACACTCCTTTTATCTATATGTTATGCGGCTTTACTTAGCTGCCGGAGTTGTAGCTGTTGTTGCTGCAGGGCTAGGCGCTGCATCTACCTTTTGTCCGTCGGAAAGCGTGTTTTGACCGGTTACTACAAGCAGCTCGCCTTCCTTCACGCCCTCCAATATCTCTTGATTTTCTCCGTTAATTCGTCCGAGCTTCACCTTTCTCTTCTGGTACTGATCGCCTTGCTGAACAAATACAAAGGTATCGGACTCTTCACGAATAATGCTCAGCGTAGGAACAGCTACGACTTGTTCTTCGGCATCCGTCGTCAGTTGGATCATGTAACGGGTACCCGGTTGGATCGTATGATCCGGATTCGGCACCTCGAGCTCGAGCGTATAAGTCTTAGTAGCTGCGCTCATAATAGGAGCCAAATAGCTGATTTTAGCTGATTGTTTTACATCCGGCGTGTCCGGATTGTAATACACCAGCTCTTGTTTCCCTTTTACAAGCTCATAGTTGGTTTCAGCCAGCTCTGTTTTGATTTTAACCGGATCCACGGCCTGGACTTGGCCTACTTTGCCTGCGGCCGCCGATACAGTTTGCCCAGCTACGACGTTAAAGTCAGTAAGGATCCCGCTCCCAGGAGCTTTCACCTCGTAATTATCAAGAGCGCGAGTCGCATCTTCAAGTGCAAGGCTGGCGCTGTCTGCCTGAGTCTGAGCCGAAGCGATCGCATCGGTATTGTCAAAAGCAGAAAGCTTATTCTGCATAGATTCCAGATTCATTTGCGCGCTATCTAGCGCCTGCTTCGATTGCTCGACTTGATGCTCGGTCGCAAGACCGGAGTCGAAATCATTCCGGATTTTATTATAATCCTGCTGCGCATTGTGTGCTGCTGTCTCCGCTTTCGTCACATTGTCCACCAAATCCTTGCGGTTGTTGACTTTGTTATCTCTTGCGGACTGCAAAGCTTCCTGTGCGCTTCGCAGCTGCAGCTCGCTCTTGCGTTTGTTCGAAACTGCATCTTTATCATCGATGACGAAAAGGACTTCGCCTTTCTCCACGTATTCTCCTCGTTTTTTCAGCACTTCCGTAACTTCACCGCTAGCCTTAGGGGTGACGTCCAGTGTCGTACCCGCTGCAACGTCAGCAACCTGCTCGACGGGACTACTGATCTTCTGCTTCGTGATCACTTCCGTCTTCACAGCCCTCGGTGCGAGCTGAGCAGTGGCCGGACCCGCTCCGCCCGGCACCCCGCAACCTGCCGCCATAATCGCGGCCGCGCTCAATAAGGCCAATACACCTAATGATCGATATTTGACTTTCCGTTGACGCATACTACCCATATTCATCTATGTGCCTCCCCTAACAGATTGACTTGGTTATCCCATAATACATCCAAGGACATCCATGATCTTGATTAGATCTTGATTACACTTCCATGGTGTTCGGCGCTGCTGACTCGCTGCCTTTTTTCCGCCCAAACATCCGGCTGATTCGGTTTTTCATGCTTTCGATAAGCTCATATACGATCGGTACAACTACTAGTGTTAGTACCGTAGAAGTAGTTAGACCGCCGATTACGACAACACCGAGACCTTTTCCGATCAATCCGCCTTCGCTGGATATTCCTAACGCAAGCGGCATCAGCGCCATAATCGTTGCACCTGCCGTCATGATAATCGGACGAAGACGAACCTTACCTGCTTCGATCAGGGCATGCCGTACCGTGTAGCCTTCCTGTCTGAGCTGCTGTGCTTTATCAACAAGTACGATCGCATTCGTCACTACGATACCAATCAACATGAGGAACCCGATCATCGAGGTAACCGTCAGCGGCTCCCTCGCAATTACGAGACCCAGCAGTCCGCCAATCGCTGCCAGCGGCAGGGAGAACAAGATCGCAAATGGGGCACCTGCGTTACCGAATGCCAGAACCATAATCAAGTACACGACGAAGATAGCTGCAGCCATCGCTACGAATAATTGCTTAAAGCTTTCATTGACATCCTCGGAGACACCGCCGACTTTCGGCGAAACGCCTTCCGGCAGTTCTACTTGTTTCAAGGCCATGGCAAGCTTCGCACTCACCGCTGTTTTGTTGGTGGAGTTAATTTTAGCCGATACCTTGACAAGCTGTTTGCCATCTTCTCTGGACAAGGATGCTGCACCCTGAATTTCACTGACTTTGGCAACTTCCTTCAACAAAACGGTCGAGCCGCTCGTGCTGGTGAGCGGAATGTTGCCAAGCTTTTCAAGTGTATCTTTATCGGTTTTGTCCAAAGATACCGTTGTGGTGTACACAATATTATCAAATTTCATATCGCCTAAATCCTGCTTTTGAATCCAAGCTCTTGCCGTATCGCGGACAGTCGATGCACTTAGACCATACGCTCTTGCTTTTTTCTGATCAACGGCAATTTCGATTTCTGTCTTCTCATCGCTAAGATTATCTTCAACCTCACTAAGCTCCGGGAATGTATTCAGCTTCTCTTTTACGAGTGCGGCTGCTTTCTCCAGCTGAAGCTGATCTTCCCCCTGCAACGTATATTCAAAGTCTGTTGACGAAACTCCGTAGTCGCCTTCCATGGATTTCGGCTGAACCTCGGAGCCCGCAGGAAGCTCAGACAGAATGAAGTCTTTCATTTGCTTCTTGACTACATCTGGATCAACTTTATCGTTGACTTCAACGAAAATTTGCGAAGCATACGGGGTACGACTTTCATCGTCACCGGCATAACCGACGAGCGCCTCAACAAAGTCGAACACTTTATTTCCGTTAGAATCCTTGGTGTCCATCAGTACCTTCTCAATTTCCTTCGTCTTGGCGTCTGTAGCTTCAAACGACGTAGAATAAGGCAGTTTCAATTGAAAATACATCGTCTTGGACGCCTTGGAGCTCGGCATGAACGATACCGATAGTAACGGAATGGTTGCCCCAATTGTCAGAACAAACAGCAAGCCCGCAATCAGAAGTGTTTTGATCCGGTGCTTCAAGCTCCAAGAAAGAACAGATTCATAGAAGTTGGTAAGCTTGCTGGGCTGGTTCTCATCGTGAGTTTTGCCAGGTTTACCTCGCAGCACCAATATTTTCGCCAGCATCGGAATTACCGTCAAAGCAACGATCAGAGAAGACAAGAGCGCGCATCCGATCGTCAAAGCGAAAGGACGGAAGAAGCCCCCGACCACGCCTGTAACTAATGCAAGCGGAGCAAATACTCCGACTGTTGCAAGTGTAGAGGACGTAATCGCCATCGAAACTTGGCTGGTCGCCAAGGCAATAACCGACTCATTGCGCTGCTGCGCTTTTTCTAATGAAGCGTAAATATTTTCAATAACAACAATCGAGTCATCGACGACCCTTCCCACTGCAATAAAAATTCCGCCAAGGGTCATGGTATTAAGCGTCAGTCCAAGCTGAGACATGAGAAGCAGTGTAATCAGAATGGACAGCGGAATCGACACGAGCACGATCAGCGTCATCCGCACATTACGCAGGAATACAAGAATCATAATCGAAGCCAGAATCGCTCCGACAATACCCTCGCGAATTAATCCGGAGATGGAATCTTTAATTTGGTCGGCGCTGTCGTACGTGTTTTTGAACGTAACGTTCGGCATCGTCGTCTTCCATTCCTGAATCTTCTTCCCAATCTCTCCGGAAAAGTCAACCGCATTGGCACTGCTTGCTTTATACAAAATCATGCCGATTGCAGGGTTGCCGTCAAGTCGTCCGTTAAAGTCGGACTCCGTAATGGATTTCACATGCGCAACTTGAGATAAGGTGACAATGTCGCCTTTCGGCGTTGTAATTTCAAGCTGCTCCAATTCGTATACACTGGTAATATTACCGGTTACCCGAGCCATCTTATCGTTGCCGCTGATCTCTACACTGCCGATTGGGCTCTTCGCGACAGCAGCATTAATTGCGCCCGTTAGCTGAGCAGGAGATAGACCATATACATCCATCGCGCTGGCATCTAATTCAATATCAAGTGATGTATCACGCGCACCGACAATGTCCATATGGTCAATGCCTTTTATTCCTTCCAATCCAGGCTTGATCGTATCCTTAAACAACTTATCCAGCTCGGTTTGGCTCATACCGTTCTGAGCGTAAGCAACCAGATAGTTGGAAGGAGATGAGGCCGCACCGAAGGTAGAGGCTTTCGGTGTTCCCGCAGCGGCAGGCAAATTAACCTCTGACAGCAGGTCTTGCACATCTTGTTTCTTCTTGTCTGTGTCTACATTTTGTTTGAACATCATGATAATCAAAGAGAAATTATCACTGGATGTTGAAGTCATGGAATCCAAGTCTTCAATGTTGGCCAGCTTCTCCTCAAGCGGATCGGTTACTTCGTCCATGACATCCTTGGGAGCTCCTGTGTAGGTTGTCGTTACGACTACAACAGGGAATGAAACGTCCGGCATGTTCTCAACTTTAAGCTGTGTAGACGAATAAAATCCGCCCACAAACAGCATGATCATCATAATGAATAAGGCCGAGACGTTTTTCATAGAAAACTTCGTAAGTCGGTTCATTCCTGCACTCCTCTCTTTACCATCACGCTGCGCATATCCGGCTAGCGTTTGTAACAATAAGATACTAGCTGAATATGAACCCAATATGAACAAGTAAAAAAAACCTTGGAAGAAGCCTCCAAGGTCACAATGTTTAATCGCATATTTGATTGCGAGCTTCGACAGCTCTTCTTCATTTTTTTCTATGCTTGGTCAAAATCGGCAGCGAAACGATAAATATTGCGCCTTGTCCCAGTTCGCTTTGCACCTCAATTGTTCCTTGATGGACATCGATGATTTTGCGGACGATGGCAAGTCCCAAACCGCTGCCGCCCTTGCTTCTCTCTCTGGAGGTATCCCCTTTATAAAAGCGAGTGAATATCTGTTCCTGATCTTCTTTGCGTATCCCGATGCCGGTATCCTTAATGGATACTTGCACATGATCTGTATACGGTATAAGTGAAACCTCAATTTTGCCATGCTCAGGTGTAAATTTAATCGCGTTGCCTAGTAGATTGACCCACACCTGATTCAGTTGATCCGCATCGGCACTGATCTTCACCTTGGGCAGCTTAAGCTCCATATCCAGCTTCTTTTCCGACCACTGAGGTTCATAGAACACAACCACTCTGCGAAGCTGCTCGTCGAGATCAAAGGTCGTTAGCTGAAACGGATGGTGTTCGGACTCCAAGGAAGCCAGCTTCAGAAGATTCTCGCTTAACCGAGAGAGCCGCTCACTCTCGCGTTCAATGATCTCTAAATAATGAAGCCGCGACTCTTCCTTCAGATCAGGCTGACGCAGCGCTTTCGAAAATCCGCGGATCGAGGTTAAAGGAGACTGTATCTCATGCGAGACATTGGACACAAAGTCCTGTCTCATCTGCTCCAACTGCTTCAGCTCACCGGCCATGTGATTGAAGCTGTCAGCCAGAAGACCAAGCTCATCCTTTTGCTTCACCGTTACATTCACATCAAAATTACCTCTGGCTAATCGATTGGTCGCCAAAGTCAATTTCTTGATGGGATTGACGATATACCGGGAAGCCACCAGAATAAAAATACTGCCTAGAACCAGTACGATAGACAAAACGGAAATAATGGCGATATTGATTTGTTTCCGTGCTGCTTCCGTATATTGAGGCATAACAAACAGGGCATAGGGCTTGCCGCTCACCGTAAGAGGGACTCCGATTCTTAACGTGGCCGGATATCTGAAATCGCGGTAATTCACTTCAATCCCTTTGTACGCCTTCCCTTGCAGGACACTCTTAACATCTTGTTCGGAGATGTGCAGGTCCGGATTAGCCACTTGCACGCCGTAAGCCTCTGAATGGCCTAGGCTGTCGTAGAGGATTAGGATATAGCCGTCATTAAGCTCCGTGCTTCCCGTTAATAGCGATTCCAATTGGAGCGAGTTCACTTCCTGGCTCATCTTGGCAACGCTTTTGCCTACACTCAGCAGTTTATTCTGAATTTCGGTCGTAATTTGATTCGTGTATAGGAACAACGAGATCGGAAAAGAAAGTAAGACACTGACAATCACCACGGCTGTAAATGTAAGGACTACTCGTAAATACAGGGTTTTGATCATGACTGAACCTCAAGACGATAACCCAACCCTCGAATGGTAGCAATATGAAACTCGTCGGTCACAGGCTCAAAGCGCTCGCGCAATCTCTTAATATGCACGTCCACCGTTCGTTCGTCGCCTTCGTAATCCATTCCCCAAATTTGTTCGATAAGCTGGGCTCTTGTAAAAATTTGCGCCGGATAGCTTGCTAGCTTATACAGCAGCTCAAATTCCTTAGGCGGTAAAACGAACCTCTTTCCGTCCAGCCGAACTTCATAGGTGCTCCGGTCAATCTGTGTGCCTCCGATTTGGACGGTTTGCGACGAGGCGATCCGATATCGCTTAAGCAGGGCCTTCACCCGCATAACAAGCTCCACAGGGTCAAAAGGCTTCACAACATAATCGTCGGTCCCTAGTTGAAATCCCTTCACTTTATGCGTCGACTCCCCCTTCGCAGTGACCATTAGCAGAGGCAGATCCCTGTATCTGGCTCTGAGCTCGCGGCAAAGCTCCCAGCCGTCCATATGAGGCATCATAATATCCAGTACAACCAAATCGGTTTGAATACGATCCAGAATTTCCAATGCATCAAGTCCATTACTAGCTTCAATGACCTCCAGGCCCTCGCCAATCAAATAAACCTTGATCAGCTCGCGAATATCCGGGTCATCATCCACGACGAGTATCTTTGCCACGCGCTCACCGTCCTTCCATCTTTGGCCCTTATGCTTGATCTAGCGATGCATATACGCGATAGGATCCTCAGAACCCGCCTCAGCAAAGCCCTTCAAGCGAAGTCTGCAGCTGTCACACTCACCGCACGCCTCCGCCTTACCGTTATAGCAAGAAGTGGACAATTCATACGGCACGCCCAGCTTCAGGCCTTCTTGAATGATTCTTGCCTTCGTCCATTCGCCGAGCGGCGTGCGGATCGCGATCCCTTTACCCTCTACTCCGACCTTGGTTGCTAATTCAATGACTTCTTCGACCTTCGCAATAAATTCCGGACGGCAATCGGGATAGCCGCTGTAATCGAGAGCATTGACACCGATATAAATAGCCTCTGACCCGGTAACCTCCGCATAGGAAGTCGCGATGGACAAGAATAGCAGATTACGCCCCGGCACATACGTGACCGGAATCTCAGCAGAATCCTCCGCATCCATCGATACCTTCGGCACATCAATGCTTTCGTCTGTCAGCGCGCTTCCTCCGAAATCTCTGAGGAAGTCCAGCTTGATGATTTTGTGACGCGCGCCTACACCGTAATGCTCAGCGACTTGCTTGGCATTTTCGATCTCAATGCGGTGTCTTTGTCCGTAGTCAAACGTAATCGGGTACAGCTCATATCCTTCCGCTTTCGCGATTCCCATACAGGTCGTGCTGTCCAAGCCTCCGCTCAGGATGACGACCGCTTTTTTCACAGTTTCACTCATATGTGTATTCGCTCCATTCTTCCATACTTCTTCTTGCACCATTCTTCTTCCACCATTCTCAAAGCAAAAGCATTAGACCCCGCGCATCGCCGGGTCCCAAATGATCTTGTGCAGCTGCATATTCAGCTTGACATGAGATAAACCCTTATCCAGCATAAGCTCCACCAGCTTGCGCGGCGGCATCGTCTCCCACACCGGACTGAACATAGGCAAGGCCTTCGTTGGGTGCTGCTCGAGCACTTCCACAGCCGTTTGAAAGTCCAAATCGCTGCCAATGACGAATTTCAGCTCGTCCTGCTTGCGAAGAAGCGCAAAGTTGCCGGTTACCATACGTTCCATTTCGCCGGAGTCGGGCAGCTTGAAGTCCATGACGTAGCGAACCTTCGGTGATTCGATCCGCTCTATGAACATCGTTAAATCAATGGCTCCGTTCGTTTCAATGTGAAGATCCTCCACCTGCTCCAACTCAGCCAGCGCTTGCACCAAAGCTAGCGATCTCTCTCCATAGAGCAGCGGCTCGCCGCCCGTAAGGCATATGTGCCTGGAACGGTACTTCTGCACTTCTTGAACGATTTCACCGATCGTCATGACAAATTCCGCCTCTGCAGGCGGGTAGCTGTAGGTCGTGTCACACCAGCTGCAGCGCAGATTACAGCCAAAAGACGGACGAAGACGGTCGGAAACCCGGCACGGGTTCCTTCGCCTTCAACCGTCTCGAATATTTCCACCATCGGGATTCGAGTATCTAGCATTACGCTTCCTCCTCCATCATCTGGCGGGTAACTGCCGCGTAGCTCGTCGGAGTCTCCCAGAGTCGAATTTCCTCCAGCATGATGGCCGGGTATAGCCCTTCTTCCTGTAAAGCTTCTTGAATTTGCTCGTACATCCACACCACCATATTCTCGGCGGTTGTGTTCATCGGCGGCAGTACAACGTTCAAATATTTGTGGTCCAAGCGGTCGACAACACGCTCTTTGGCAATTCGTTTGATATCCCCAAAATCTATAGCGATCCCCCGGCTGTCTACTTTACCGCGCATAATCACTTGCAGCTTGTAGGTGTGGCCGTGCAGATTTTTACATTTTCCCTCATAACAGTGCAAATGATGCGCGCTGTCAAACGTAAACTCCTTGGAAACCAATACGGATTTGTGATGATATTTGAGTTGCTGCTCTGTGATGTCACGCCCCAGCAGTTGTACATCCTTTGGGATTTCATATGTCATATCATTCACCTCATCTATGAAAAAACAAGTACTCCCCATTATATCACGGAGAGTCAACTTCTCACAATCCTTCATAGAGGGTATAATAGTCTTGAACTTTTTGACAATCGCAACAAAGGAGTTAGTAACGAATGGTACAGCTGCCCGCTTCCTATATCAAACAAATGAACGATATGCTGGGAGAAGAAACTCCTCTTTTTCTCCAAAGCTACGAACAACCAAGAACACAAGGGGTTCGCTTCAACCCCCTTAAGGCTGACATGAGCAGTCCGATCATCCGGGAGCTGATCCGGCAATTTCAACTGGAGCCCGTACCCTGGTGCTCTACCGGGTTTTATTACGAGGAACCGCTTCGACCGGGGAAGCATCCGTTTCATCAAGCCGGCCTTTATTACATTCAGGAGCCTTCCGCCATGTCTGCGGTAGAGCTATTGGCACCAGAGCCTGGCGACATTGTATTGGACCTGGCCGCTGCGCCAGGAGGCAAGACCTCGCACATCGCAGGCAAAATGCTCGGCGAAGGCATTCTGATCGCCAATGAAATTCATCCGGGCAGAGCCAAGATTCTCTCTGAGAATGTAGAACGCATGGGCATCCGCAATGCGGTCGTCACCAATGCCGCGCCAGATCGGCTGGCAAGTAAATTCCCAGCCTTCTTTGATAAAATCATGTTGGATGCTCCTTGCTCCGGAGAGGGGATGTTCCGCAAGGATCACGATGCCATTGCCGAGTGGTCGCCGCAGCATGTCACGATGTGCGCTGCCAGACAAATGGATATTTTGCCGGATGCCGTAACGATGCTAAAGCCCGGCGGCCAGATGGCCTACTCCACCTGTACGTTTAATAAGGAAGAAAACGAAGCTACAATAGATGAGTTGTTGCGGAGATTTCCAGAGCTGGAAGTAGTGCGAACTGAACGGATATGGCCGCATAAGCATAAAGGGGAAGGACATTTCGTGGCGCTGCTGCGAAAGCAGCATACACATTCCGATCTCGATGAATCAGAGGAAGCATCATCGCGCATGCCAGGCAAGAAGAGCAAGATCACGTCGAACACGCCATCCAAACAGCAGCTGCAAAAAGCCGTTAAAGAAGCGATGACGATGTTTCAAAGCTTATGTAACGAAGCAATGCCTGCTTATCAGCTTCCAACAGGAGAGTCGCTTCTATTCGGTGAGCATCTGTATGTGCTGCCTGCGGCGAAAGAACGTCCATTGACGATAGCCCAATTGGAAGGATTGAAGGTACTTCGCGCCGGTCTGCATCTGGGCGAGGTAAAGAAGAACCGCTTCGAACCGTCGCATGCTTTAGCTCTAGCGGTGTCACATGAGGTGCTGCGCTCTGCTAGGACGTACGATTTGAGCCCGGATTCCGCAGAAGCTCACGCTTATCTCCGCGGCGAGACCCTTTTCACCGATCGAAGCACACAGGGCTGGGCGATTGTAATCGTGGACGGCTTGGCTCTGGGATGGGGCAAAGAAAGCGAAGGTCAGCTCAAGAATCATTATCCCAAAGGCTTGCGCCGATTCTGAGGCCAGTCCAAATGACTGCGAATCTCTTGCACACGGGTATTCTCTTCCCGCAAGTCGGATTCAATCATGGCGATTAAGCCCTCAATTTGATCTACGACGGAGTCGGGCAATTCTACTTCCTCAACAGATTTCACAATATAGAGCAAGCACTGTAGAGTCTCTTCCATGAGGCTCTTTTTTTTCGCCGTTAAAACAACTTCCGACAAGAAAACAAGATGACTTAACTCCTTTTGCGTTATGTTCATCCGAACAACCCCTCTCTTGTTACCATTATCCAACATTTTTCGATAGGACGAAAGACACCCTTGACATTCTATTCTATAACAATTATGATTACAGTAATTTCAGGCATTATACTTTTTACAGTTACTTATGTATTTACAGTTCATTAACATAGATAATTTTCCAAAGCATGAGCTGTATATTTTCACACCTAAGAATGACAATAACCAAGATAAATTAATTGGAGGGATTCCTAATGAGTCAACAAGCTATCCAATCCGAAGTATTGAAAGTACTTGCTGAGCGTCACAGTGTAAAAGAATATCAAGCCGGCCACAAAATGCCTAAGGAGCACCTTGAGCAGCTTCTTACTTCTACTACCCAAGCTCCATCTTCCTGG
Source organism: Paenibacillus hexagrammi (assembly GCF_021513275.1). Classification (NCBI taxonomy): domain Bacteria; kingdom Bacillati; phylum Bacillota; class Bacilli; order Caryophanales; family Paenibacillaceae; genus Paenibacillus; species Paenibacillus hexagrammi. The sequence goes on from NZ_CP090978.1 coordinate 3,801,474, forward strand.
AACCTGCAGCACTGGAAATTCGTCGTCATTGAAGACCAGGCTTACAAAGAAAAGCTTCTTCCTATCGCTTATGGACAAAAACAAATCGTAGAAAGCTCCGTTGTCATTGCTGTCCTTGGCGACCTCGAAGCGAATAAAAATTATGAGCTCGTTTTCGGTCCTTTGCTTGAAGCTGGTCACATGCCTAAAGAATTGTATGATAACCTGGCTGGTCAAGTCGAAGGCGCCTATAAATATCCTCAGGTTGCCCGTGACGAAGCGGTTCGCAATGCTTCCCTGGCTGCTATGCAGCTCATGATCGCTGCTAAAGCGCTTGGCTATGAAACTTGCCCAATGGGCGGATACGACGCTGCTCGTTTCGTTAAAGAATTTAACGTACCTGAGCGTTATGTACCTGTTATGCTCATCAGCGTAGGCCTGCCGGCGAAACCGGCAAGACCATCCGGACGCCTTTCTTTGGATCAAGTAACGGTAGCGAATACGTTCTAATTGAATCATATAAAATCCACTGCAACGTGGAGTCTTGGCTTTAATGCTCAACTATAAAAGGCATGCAGCTTCTTCAGATGAAGAGCTTCATGCCTTTTCATTAATGGATGTGCTCCGTCTCAAACAAAATTTCATCGATCAGCTTATTGCGGAACAGCATGGACAAATTCACCGTCTCATACTCTTTTTCCTTATCCAGTTCTTCAAGAAGAAGAGACGCGATCAGCTCACGGTCATCGCTGCTGCCAGGCTCACGAAAATCAATAAATCCCGTTATTTGACGTTGGCTGATATCCACTGTTGCCGTCCCGATAGGCAGCCCGCCGTAGGATTGCTGGTAAATTTCATACGTTAATGTATCTCCATCGTCTCTAGCTAAAATAACGCTGTAATCATCCCGGTCTGGTTCCTCTAGTTCTGACCACATCTCATCGCCGTCATCCAGTAAATCAATATGCGTAAGCTCAATCGTATCGATAGTCTCACCGTTATAGATCATATGGAAGACGAAAGTATCCGTCTCCTCGTCATCAAAGTCCTCGACCATCAGCTCCGATACATGATCCATCTCTTCGTCGAAAGGATCGAATTTCCAATGAATCTCTCCGACGACTTCCGATCCATAAACATGTAAGATCGCCTCAGCCACGATTTCCGAATCACCGTCATACACGTGATATTCCACAAGATTCCGCTTCTCATTAACAATCACAAGCTCATAGCCTAATTGCTTCTTTGGGTCCGCAGCCATATCCATCTGATCCCAGCTCTCCGGATCGACGTCATCAAATCTGGACTCATCCCTAACCCACTCGTAGTCAGCTTCATCGTCATCCATGCGGGATATGCTGGGACTTCCTGATTCCATCGACTGCCGAGCAGGCTCGGTTGCAATCACCATATCATAATCGCTGCATGTAACTACAACCTCACAATCCTGAATATACAGGGCATCTATCATGTGCTGAATATGAGATTGAACAAATGAATAGACATGTTCCTTATCCTGACTGGTCAGCAAATTGTGCTCAAGCTGGATGGAGCCGGCTATCCGGTCCATCTCCCTGTATACAAGTGTTAATGTACCTACAAATTGATCACCCAACAAGATATCGCAGACCTCACCGCCCGCTGTCTTCAAATCAGGTCTTAGCTGGATGCTGCTCACGACATGGTTCGCCCCCTCACGGATTCATCTTCCTCCGTAGCGTATCCCAGTTGCGCCCAAATTATGAATAACTGGGATAAATGTCTATACACATATGGACATAAAGCCATATTCTAAAGTAAACCAACGGCAAGGAACAAACATCAATGCACATGACAACAACCTTACACACACAAACATCCTTCCGACAAATCCAAATAAGCTGTTGGAAAAACATATTCATAAGGGAGGTTTTACGAATGTCTGCTGTAGGAGCTTACTCTTCGACTGGTGCGATCCTGGTGCTGTTCATTCTGTTAGTGATCATTTCCCGCTCTTTCCTACTTTAATTCCTCATATCCTCCGGCCCTTCTGGGCCTCATACTAAGAACCGAGGCGAAGTTCGCCTCGGTTTTGTTTTATTCATAAACTGCGGAGCCCTTCATTTACCCTTTTATCAATCCATAGGCTTTGATGCGTTCAGCAGTTCACGTTCCCGCTCGATCCATGTAAGTCTCTTCTCCACCCATGATGGCTGATGGCGCTTAAGCTTATCAAGCAGACTTCGTGCCACGGACAACCGACCGCTCCGAATTGCAGCTTCTGCGAGAGCAGCCTCTGCCTTCCATTCCCCAATTTGATAGTCGGGGTTTACAGTTCCGCGATAGCTAGGCAGATAACGAACAGCCGCATGAAGCGCTTCCTCTGCCAAACGGTACAGCTCGTCCGCCTGCCTTATCCTGACTTGTGCAAGCAAATAATGCGCATCCGGAAAATTCGGTTCATATTCCAGCGCTTTCAAGCAGTAGCTCTCCGCTTCCGCATACTTCCTCTGCTCGATCATTAGATGGACAAGCAGCTTGTAAATATCCAGCTGTCTGCCAAAGCTAGGCGTCTGAAGAGCAAGCTGTTCCGCCCTCCTAAGCATCTCCGCAGCCTGTTGCTGCTCACCACTAGCAAGCAACTCCCTACCCAAGTACAAATAATGGCCCGGATTACCCGGCTCTTCCTCGATCATCAAACGAAGAAGACGAATATTTCTTTCCAGCTTACCGCGGGTCTTTACCACTTCAGGATCGTATCCATTATGGCGCAGCCGGATTCGAACCGTGCGTCTGTAGGTGTCTTGTCCATAAATGCCTTCGGCAGTCCCAATTTGTTCATGAATCCGCCCCCAGAATTGAAGCCCTCGCTGGAGCGGAAACATCCTAGATTGGGAAAAATCATGATGGATGTCCCCATGTACAAGGTTTAAATGCCAAACATGCAGAACCGGGATCGTCTCAAGATTGTGAAACAGCCCTGCGACTTCACGGATCGCACCCACATCTTCGGCGAGCAATTCTTCATCGGCGTCAATCCATATGACCCAATCGGATTGCAAATGCGGCAGCGCCGCATTACGTGCTGCAGCGAAGTCATCCCTCCATTCTATCGGAATTACTTTTACTTTCGCATAGCGGGCTGCAAGCTCAGGAGTCTCATCCGTTGAGGAATCGACTACAATGATTTCATCAACCGCAGCCTGAAGTGCTTCGATACATCTCGATATCCGGGAAGCCTCATTGCGAGTCAAAATCGCAGCAGCAACCTTCACTCGAGGTACATGGAGTAAGCCCTCAATATCATATCGTTCGTCCCCACGGGGAGTAGAAGCGATCCTGTCATACATACGATGAACCCATTCCGCTTGAGGATCCAAGAGCCAAGCCCGCTCGAATACCCGCTTCGCAGCAAGTCCGTATCCCTGGTGCAGCAGCGCTTCCCCCAGCATCATCCAGAATTGCCCATCTAACGGTATTCGTCGGACTGCTTCTTTCGCTTCATCTTCTGCCTTTTTGAATTGGCGGTCTCTGAGCAGCGACGCAATCGCTTGGTATTTTGCTTTCATCGCAGCGCTTTACTCCTTAATGAATGGAATTATAAAGACGCGGCTTCCGCTGTCGTCTGTGCCTTTATCCGGATCGATGGTGAACACGGTTTGTATGCCGCTTCCATCCGGATGCATCGTAAATGCATCTCCGGTTTCGAACGTAATAGGAACATGTGGATTTAATGTAATGTAATTATCAGGATCATTTTGATCGCTAGGAAACAAATTGCCCAAATAGTTCCAATAATTCGGATACAGTCGAGCCAAACTTATGGCCGGCAGATGATCATCCGGATTAGGCGTATCGTTCGGCGAAATAAGGTTAACCTTAACGTCGTCTTGGTATAACACATAACCCGTCTCTCTAAGGTGCGAGTAAAAGGTAAACTCCGTCGGCGTGCTTCCCGCTGAACCTATCGCATCCAGCTTGATATGCTCTTCGTCATACACGGACGCAGTTACAGACGATCCTGACTTCGTAGAAATATCGTCTGCATACACTTCCATATCCGAGCCGAATTGATAATGAGTATGAAAGATATAGCTGCTCGTCCCCGCACTATTGGACTCATACATGTCCATTTCATTACTAAAAGGACCTTCGTCCCCTTGATCAATATAAACATCCAGCTCTACAGGCTCGGATGGATGCGCATCATCATAAGCAATAAGCTTCTTTATCGCTTGAACTTGATCGGGCCATGTCTCCCATGAGAGGACTGGAGAGGTAGCATCTAGATCATAAGTTCGCGAAACGATATCAGATGAGGTTGCCATATAATCCGCTACGAACTGATAATGCAAGGTATCTCCGTCCGGATCGGAGAATAGATGGGTAAGGTCGATTTCGGCTCCATTCGACAGGATCATAACGCCGCCGTCCGCAGCAGGATAATCTGTAAAATGCTTAACGACCGGTTGGATGCCGACCAGCAAAGGCTTTTGATTCGCTTGCGGAGAACCCTGAACGGTCACCTGCAGCTGCGTTTCCAATATGCCCCCTCTGCCATCTCTCGCCACAAGCCTGATCATCTCTACTCCTGCCGAAATGCCTTTCACCGACCATTCACCACTAACCTCATCCTGCGTTAGCTCGATATGCTCATAGGATTGCGGCAATAAGGTAACTTCGATCTCATCCTCATCGGCATCGCCAAATAATGCGGCCAGCTGCGGAAGTGCGGTCGATTCGTCTGTATGAAGCTCCATTTGAGGCGATTCTTCGGAAATTAAATAGGGAGGCTGATTATCTGGAGCAATGCCGGAGGTGCGAACAGGAGCCAGGTCAGAGAGTAACTGCTTGACGGTTTCTCCGCTTGCAGGGTCATCGGGCAGATTGATAACATGTCGCAGTACATCCGTAATATCAAAACGATGGAAGGAATCGGAGGGACTTAGCGTGGCGTCGGTAATGACCGTGAACTCATCCTCATAATAAAGTCCGTCTTGCTTGAACTCTACGTAGAAAGTAGTCGAACCTGCTTCGTTCGGGTATATCTTAAGAATTCCTTGCTCGGCATAGCTGCTAATGACAGAAGCGGCCTCTCCTTCTATATTTGTAACAAAAAATGTACTTTGAGCCGGACCGTAAACAGCATTCAGATCCAGCGTGATAAAGCTTCCGGTTGTGGGCATTACCATGGTTGTCAATTTATCCACCGGATACCTGGTGGTGCCGACACTGTCCTGCGCACGAACGTTCATATCAAAAGATGAGCTAAGGAAAAACGGGGCTGAGACCAGCGCAGTGGTCACAACAGCCGCAACCGCCTTCTCTTTTTTGGAAAAGGGCTTCTGTTTCTTGTTCACGGGCATCACATCCTACTTTCTAGCATGATTCTTTCTATCATTCTACCATAGCTATCCATGACTGTAGAACCCATAAACGACAAAAAAACCCACCATTCGAGGGTGGGGTGAGAGCATGAATGGATCCCAACCTCGAATGGGAGGTGAGAGGGATAGGCTGATTCGACATGCGATGGCAGAGTGGGATCAGCTGGCTGTCCCGACATGCGTAGACAGAGTGCGATCAGCAGATTGTTCCGACATGTGAGGACAGAGTGCGATCAGCAGGCTGTTCCGACATGTGAGGACAGAGTGCGATCAGTTGGCTGTTCCGACATCCAATGGCTAGGTTGTCTTTACAAGCAATAACGCACAAGGGCATGATGCACACCTTCTTCATTATTAGAAGCTGTAACGGCGTCGGCTGCCTGCTTGACATCTTCAGGCGAATTGTCCACCGCAATGCCTAGCCCGGCAAAGGCCATCATTTCCAAATCGTTATAGTAGTTGCCGATGGCCATGACTTCATGTGCATCAATCTCCCACGATGCAGCCAATGCTTTCAGCGCATTGCCCTTGTTCGCTTCCGCGCTCATGACGTCGATAAACAGCTCGCCGGAACGAATCATGCGAAGATCGCCATACAACTTGCGTTCCGACCAATCCTTTTCCACCAAATCCAGAACTTCAGGCTGGCTGAACAAGGTAAATTTCACAATTGGCATGCCAAGCTCCGACACATCCGTCACAAGCTTGGGGTTAATGAGAAATTTTTTATACATCGCTTTCTCATACTCACCCAATCGTTCAATGTACATGTTGAAAGGGGTGCACACATCGAAATGAATGCCCTTTTCTCTCACATCATTGAGCATCGGCTGAATATCATCCAGTGAAAATGAAAATTCATGCAGCAGCGCCTGTCCACGCTCATCAGCTTGAACCGTAACAGCGCCGTTATGCGTAATCATGGTTCCTTCCAGTCCGAGCTCTTGAAGAATCGGCACTGTACTTGCAGGAGCCCGTCCGGTGCAAAGCACAATATGACTTCCTGCTTCGTGCACTTCTCGGATCGTCTGAATGGTCTGCTCCGTGAGCCGGTGCTCATCATTCAGCAAGGTTCCGTCTACGTCTAATGCGATTAGCTTGTAGGTCATCTGGCAATGACTCCTTCCCGAAAACTTTGTTCTCTACTATAGAAAATATTCCATATAAGCATAAATGAAGCCGGCCGGTAAAGAAGCCGTCTATGCTTTCCGCCGGTCAAATTTCGTTATTCATGGACGGATCGTAGGGCTTGCAGCTCTTCTTCCGTCAACTCTCGAGACTGTCCTAATCTCAGATTGCCATCCAATAAAAGCGGCCCCATCGATATCCGTTTTAGGTACACGACCGTCTTGCCCACGGCCTGAAACATTCGCTTTACCTGATGAAACTTACCTTCCATAATCGTAAGCTCAATTTCCGACGGCTCCCCTGCTGCCTCGCTTCCCTGCCGAAGGATACGCAGTTCCCCCGGCAGCGTCTCGTAGCCGTCATCCAGCGTTACTCCCTGGGCAAATGCATCAATATCCGCCTGTCCTACGCCCCATTCGACCTTGGCGAAATAAGTTTTGGGAACATGCTTGCGCGGGGAAAGCAAATTGTGGGCAAGCTTGCCATCGTTCGTCAGCAAAAGCAAGCCCTCCGTATCTTTGTCCAGCCTGCCAACCGGAAAAACATCGAAAGCAGCGTACTCATCATCCAATAAATCTACAACTGTCCGGTCCCGGTTATCCTCTGTAGCAGAGACAACCCCTTGCGGCTTATTCATCATCACATATATAAATTCCTTATAGGTGACCGGCTCACCGTTCACCGTAATCTCATCCTGCAGCGGATTGACTTGCATGCCGCTGTCCTTGACCTTGGAGCCGTTGACATAAATCGCTCCGCTTTTGGCGAGACGTTTGAGCTCCGATCTGGTTCCGATCCCCATATGGGATAAAATTTTATCCAATCGCTGTGTCTGCTTCATGGCTTCTTACGTCCACCTCCAACCCGGCGGGTACTCATTCTTGAGCATGCCGTCGTTCCATTTTCCCCAGCCGACAGGATGACCGTCTATACCAACGAGGCAGTACCCCTTGGCCGAGCCGCTTCCTGCCGGGTCGCGGACAATCTCGCTCTCCGCGACCTCCAGCGTCTCGCCCTTCAAGTAGCGAAGGGCGCGCCCGTCCTGGATCGCGAAGCTCAGCGCCCGCTTCGCTTCGCTCATGCGCAGTCCCATGGCTAGCGCATGGGACGGCTCAAATCGGCCGCGGTGCAGCGCGCCGATGTACCAGCCCGGCCGCACGACCTTCAGTCCGTGCAGCTCGGGCAAGCCCGCCGGCGACGCGTACGCGTGCTCGCCGTAGCAAACCAGCTGCGCGGCGCCGTAAGGCTCGCCGCGCAGCAGCTCCTTCTCGAACGCGCGCAGCGGTTCGAGGCTCACGGCCGCGCGCGGAGGCTCCGCGCGGCCCTTGCCCTGGCGCAGCGCCTCGCGGCCGCTGCGCTTGCCTGCCGCCGGCGGCTGCGCAGCCGCAGCGGCGGGTCTTTCATCCGCGGCACGGCCGGCGGATGCGGGTGCGCGCCGCAGCACCGCGGCGAAGTGGCCCTCGCCCTTCAGGCGATGGGGCCACAGCCGCGCCGTGCCGGCGACGGCTTCTACGGCGCGCGGCGAGAACGCGCACGGGTCGACCCAGGGCGCCCGCAGCCAATCCGGACGGCCCGGCTCAAAATCGCGGACGGGCACGACCTCGAATTCCTCATGCCCGTCCAAAAAGGCGGCAATCTGCGCCTCATTCTCCTCCGGAGAGAAGGTGCAGGTGGAGTAGACAATCCTGCCGCCCGGGGCCAGCATCTGAGCTGCCTGAACAAGCAGTTCCCGCTGCATCAGGGAGCACTGCTCCACCGAATGCCGCTCCCAAGAAGACATCATGTCTTCTTCCTTACGGAACATCCCTTCCCCGGAGCAAGGGCCGTCAATCAAAATTTTATCAAAATAACCGCGGAACACAGGAATCATTCGTTCCGGCTTTTCATTCAGTACAACGGCATTACGGACGCCGAACAGCTCCAAATTTTTCACAAGCGCTTTAACCCGGTCCGAATGGTTGTCATTGACGACAAGCACACCTTCTCCTTGAAGCTTCGCGGCAATTTGGGTGGATTTTCCTCCCGGCGCAGCGCACAGATCCAGCACACGCTCTCCAGGCTTCACATCCAGTAATTGAACGGGCGCCATCGCACTCGGTTCTTGTATATAGTAAAGACCCGCATGATAGTAGGGATGCTTGCCGGGTCTTACACCTTCTTCATAATAGAAGCCTTCCGGCGCCCAAGGTACGGGCTGGATGGCAAACGTGGCACATTGCTTAAAATCCTCTATGCTGATCTTGGCCGTATTGACTCGAATGCCGAATGCTCTCGGCTGGTCGTAGGAAGCCATGAATGGCTCTATCTGATCCGTGCCCAGCAGATCATTCATTTTCTCTACAAATGCGGCAGGAAGCTTGCTGCTCATGATTTCATCTTTCCTTTGCTACGGGCGTTCTCCCCTAATCTAACGGTATTATAGCCGACTTGTCACCAAACAGCCAATTATTTTCAAAAATCGCACAGGATATGCTATTCTACTAATAGAATCTATCCACAAAGATATATAAAAAGAGGTGTATGATGAAAAAGCTCCTTATTTACTTGGGGATTGTTGTCGTACTGTTCGGAGGTCTCTACTTCGTTAACAGGCAGTCCAGCCAGTCTGCCGACAAAGATTATCCTTATAATCCATACGGTGTATCCGTCAGCCAGCTTCATCCCGAAACCGTCAAGCAGCTGAATGATCCGAATTATCAAAACGTCATTGTTCCAAAAGACTTGGATCAAAGACTGAAAAATAAGGAATCCTTTTTCCAATATTTTTATTCCTCCACCTGTCCGCATTGTAAGGTGACCACGCCGGTCCTCGTTCCAATGGAAAAAGAGTTGGGCATTGACGTGAAGGAATTCAATCTTCAGGAGTATAAAGACGGCTGGCAGAAGTATAACATTGAAGTAACACCGACGCTCGTCTATTACAAAGACGGAGTGGAGGTTGAGCGTATGGAAGGCGGCATTCCCGAGAGCGACCCATCCGTAGGCAACAAACCGGAACAGTATAAAGCCTTTTTCGAAAAATATAAGACGAAGTAAACGGTTAAAATCCCCGATGCGCGCTGACAACATCAGCTCGAATAGGGGATTTTCCTCTTATAAATAACTATCCGATTCGCCTTGATCCGGACGCGACTCTTTGACTAGTCGAATCGCTTCCTTGCGGTCAGCCACTTGAAGCTTGTTGAGAATGTTGGTTACATAGTTGGAGACCGTTTTCCCGCTCAGCTCCAGCTTCTGCGCAATTTGAGCATTCGTGGCGCCATCCGCCATCAAATAAAGAACCTCCCGCTCCCTTTGCGCAAGCTGCGGAAACATCTCCTCCCGAGCCGCCGGGCGAGGCATCGCAAAGTATTCAATCATACGGGAAGCAATCCCGCTGCTGAATATGGCCTCCCCGCTTCCCACTGCCCGGATGGCCCTGAGCAGCTCGTCCTTTTCCGCATCCTTCAGTACATATCCCCTAGCTCCCGCACGCATAGCTGTGAATACGGAGGTATCGTCCTGGAACATCGTTAAAATTAGAATTTGAACGCCAAGATTGGCACTGACAATCCGTTTGGTTGCTTCAATTCCATTCATGCCCGGCATTCGTATATCCATCAAGATGACATCCGGCTGCAGCTCGGCCGCCATCCGAACGGCTTCTTCTCCGTTAGAAGCCTCTCCTACAATCTCCAGATCGGGAATGGTGCTGAACAGTGTGCTCACACCGTGTCTAAACAGCGGATGATCGTCAGCGATCACAAGCCTTAGTTGTTTCATCATTACTCCTCCAATTACTCATTCGTTGGCAATGCAGCCATCAGCTTTGTACCGCCCTGCGGAAGGCTCTCGATATGAAAACTTCCCCCGAGCTCCTCAGCGCGCTCTCTCATTGAAGCTAACCCTATTCCACCAGTCGAACCCCGATTCTCCGCCGGACGAAGCCCCCTGCCGTTATCTGTGATTTCCAGGGTAAGCTGTGCTCGTTCTTCATTATGCTGTACCACGACATGGCAATGAGTAGCCCCAGAATGACGAACGACATTCACGATCCCTTCCGTCGCGATCCGATACGCCGCAACCTCTACGGCTGCAGGCAATTCCGCTAATCGGTCAGGCGCATCTAATTCGATGTGAAGCCCTTGCAAATGGCCCCCTTGCTGGAAGCGCTGAAACGGAGAGATGACATCGTTGATCCGTTCACGAATCGCTCCAATCAGTCCCAGCTCATCAAGAGCGGGCGGTCTCAAATTATGCACCAAGCTGCGAACCTCAGATACTGTGCTTCTAATCGTTGTCCTAAGCTCAGCTAATATGCCTTTGGAAGTAGCAGGATCGGATTCCAGCAGTTCCTCAGCTGCTGCCGTAGTGAAAGCGAGCGCCGCCAGGCGGGGAGCCAAGTCGTCATGCAAGTTGCTGCGGAGCCTTCTTCTTTCTTCTTCCCGGGCCAGCACCAATCTTTCTCTCGACTCCTGCAAATCCTCAGCCAGCAGCTTCACATCCAGCGATATTTTCACACTGTTTACAATGGTTGCCGCCTGATGCATGAGCGTCTCCAAAAAGCTTCGGTCGGAAGCCGTGAATGTCTCTCCAGGTCCCCTAGGGGCTAACAAGAGCTTCGCAACTTGCTCGCCCTGATGAACAACCCCATATTCGTGGCAATCCGGTTGAGGCGATCCGTCTTCAATCTGAACAATCCCCCGGTTGCCCTGCGTCAAAAGCAGACTTGCATAAGGCAGTCGCAGCGCCTCTTTTATGGTACGAACAACCAGTCTCAAGACTTCTTCCGGAGGCATAGGCTCCTCCAGCTTTTTACCAAGCTTTACGAGCACCGATTGCGGGTCATCCTGCTCACCGTACATCAGCCTGTTGATCCAGCGCTGCAGCTTCGCTTTGACGGGCGCGAACATGACAGCGACAATGCCCGTAGCGACAACTGAAGCAAACCAATGATGCTGTCCGTTCAGCAGCTTGCTGAAGTAGCCTATGCTAAGCGCATACACTCCGACCACACAAGCAGTCAGGATCCCGTACACCAAAGTTCGGTTCATCAGAGGATCTATATCCCACAGCCTGTGCTTGAGGATCGCCATCATCAGCGTTACCGCAATAATCAGCATCGAGAAGTGGATGCATACTTCCATGAGATAGGTTAAATACGGGTCCGAATCAAATGCCGATTGCCAAATGATATAGATGATCGTGAAGCCGAGAAGGCCGGACAACGAAACGACAAGTCCATACACGACCCATTTGGTCTGCTGTCGCTCGAGGGGCTTCATCTCTCTTTTATAACGGTAGATTTGAACGCCGATTAGACAGGAAGCCCACCCAAACAGCCACACAAACATGAGAATTTGTGACCAATATTGAATGTCCAAGATCGTACCCGGAGCCAACATGCCCGGAACTCTTACCCCAATGACCAAGAACGCTGCGATCATCGACCATTTGGGAACGAACTTCCCAGTTGGGAACATGAAGAAAAACAGAATAAATGCAGCAAAGCCCAACCCTTCAATGATACGAAACGGATAGGTCAACCACGGATACTGCATCAGAGCTGAGGTTATCGGTGTGAACGTCGTCCCGAGAGACATCAGCATCATCGTACCGAGTAAGCCAAGCCACTCGTTCGGCTTTTTGTAATAAATGAGCATGCCTGCTAGCACGTAGACGAAGCCGAATACCGCATAAATCACTTCATAACTGAATGCGTACTGACCAGGAGTAACATGATGAGCGGCCAACCAACCTGCTGGTGGAGGAGGCACGTAGAAAGATTGACAAGGCTGCAAGCTGCAATAATCTCTTAACTGGGTATAAAAGGTTGGAATACTGGCGGCAAATAATGCTAACGCAGATAGTCCGATTACTGCGGTTAAGATACGAAATAGGTTCACGGTTTGGATGCTCCGTTTCTCAGCATAGTGAATATGAATGAAAAAATTATAACAGCCGCCTTATAGCAGCGTAAATGGATTTTCCCTGCCGTGAGTCAATTTCCCAAACCTTTTCCCAGCCTTTGGGATGCGCTGCCTCTTCCTACCGGGAGTGGTCTGCCTGCTATGATAATGATAACAAAGCACGCTGTTCTGCAGGGAACGGCAAAAGGAGGACATTATGCATCTTACATTACCCAAAGGGTTCTTGCGTTTCTCGGGCTGGGCGCTCTTTCTTGGCGGTATACTCGGGGTTATCGGGCAAATTCTTCATGCAGGCGATGTGCCCGAATCAGTCGCAGCCATTCCCTCGTTTCTCAAGCAAGCCGTTAGCATTCACGTTATGCTCGCCTTCTCCTCCACTTTTCTTCTCATGGGTCTGCCAGGACTTTTTTTACGGCAATCCCAAGGTCTTCGAGTGTGGGGCTGGGTCGGACTGCCGCTGCTCTTCATCGGCATGATGTTCGAAATTTTCCACGGTCCTGTCCAAATTCTTGCCTACCTTATTCTATTTGGCTCCATCCACGATGATGCGGCGCTTAAACTCGTATCCGATCAAATCAACAATTTGAGCGTCGACCAATACCCGCTGCAGCTGCTGGTACTGATCCCCATCCTGCCCTGTATTTTGATCGGTCTACTCCTAACCGGCCTCTCCTCGCTCAAAGCGCGCATCCTGCCCAAAGGCCCCGGCATCCTAGCTCTCGTTGTTCTTGCTTTACTCATCATCGGGCGCTTTATTCCGCTGCAAATCTTCGATTATTCGTTTTCCCTCATCCACCTCGTCTACATCTGGTTCGGCGCGACCCTCGCCTTCGAATCTTCTTCGCGAACCTCCTCCTCCTCATCCTCTTCCTCGATTTCCGGTGAGCAAGCATAATCGCTCTCTGCGCAAAAAAAAACTGGTTCCGTAAACATCTACGGGACCAGTTACACAACGAATCCATGATTAAAAAATTAAAAAATTGTAGGTACCATCCCCCCATCCATGCGAATAGGAGAACCCTTAAATGCGGAGGCATACGGACTACATATGAATGAAGCCAGTCTGCCTATTTCAAAGGGCTTAATAAATCGCTGTAACTCGGATTGAGGGAGATTTGCAGTCATAAATGTTTTCTCTTTCTCAGAAAATTCCATATCATTAGGAAACAAACTATCAATGATTTTATATACATTTTCGGTAAGCGTTGGTCCCGGCATGATCGTGTTGGATGTAACTTCCGTTCCTATCGTTAATTTAGATAAGCTTTTTGACAGAGACAATAACATGGATTTGGTTATACAATACTGAGGCATTTGCCCTGAGGGCATAATCGCTTCTTCACTTGCAATAAAGATGATTCGTCCATAATTATTCTTCAGCATTTTAGGCAAATAGTATTTGGTTAATCCATTTGCAGCAAGGACGTTCGTTCGGAAATAGGTTTCCCATACTTCATCATCAACATCTTCATAAGACATGATTTCATAAATCCCCATATTGTTAACCAGAATATCGACATAGGGATATTTCTCAAACAAAGCTTCCCTTTGCAGCGTATCCACGATATCGCCTGATGCATTCAGAGGATTGGTAGACGGGAACTCCGATTTCAGTTCATTTACCACTCGTTCTACCTCTTCATGACTCCGTCCATTAACAAGGACATTAACACCTTCTCTGGCAAGCTCAATGGCAATTGCTTTTCCTATGCCTCTGGTCGATCCGGTCACTAAAGCTGTTTTGTACCTTAATCCCATATCCATCATATATATCTCCCTTTGATGTCATTCACGGCAAGCACTGCCGATAGAGAGTATATTACTTTGTATGGATCAATCAGTAACTAGCGTAAAGCGCCAAACTTCTTGTTTAACCCGCCAAATCATGAACCGTAGGAATTGTTAGCCATTCATAGACCTAATTAAATTAGAATTCAAGAACACGGCAGTTACTCCCTTTCGTATGCGGTACGCCAATTTGATGGTGTGTCCCCTTCCCATAGGCGAAAAGCGCGGTAAAACGAATTCTGATCTTTATATCCAACTAAGAAAGCAACTTCTTTTATTTCGAGCTTCGGGTCTGCCAAGTATTCTCGAGCCTGCTCATGCCGAACCTGTGTCAAAAGCTGCTTGAAAGTCATCCCTTCGTCATTAAGGCGGCGCTGTAGGGTACGATCGCTCATACCTAATTCACTCGCTACAGCATATATGTCAAAGTGCCCTCCAGGTAAACTGCGCTTAAAGATCCATCTGACCATCTCGGTGATTGTTGGGCTGCGCTGTTCCTCCAATGAGCGATCCAATACGGGAGTCAGGATTTCCAGCAACTCATTATTATACGAAATAAAAGGACGATCCAGATCGTTTCGATGCAGAATCATTCGGTTATAGGTTGTACCCATACGGATTGGGCACCCAAAGTAGGTTTCAGGGTCTTTATATCACCCATCGATTGAGAAAATTCCACAGACTTTGCAGTTATAGACTGGCCTGTTCCCCGTCTCCCAAGCTCAAGAAGAAAGGCCAATGTGGTTCCAATCAACACGGGCGGTTCGGGATGATCGATACTCGTCCAGTCCAAGTCGATGATACAGCGCTCTCCTTCTTCGGTTACATGTAATCTTTCCGGAGGGCACATTTGTTTGTACCGGGACATTCGATTAAGAGCGTCGCGATAGTTACGAGCATGGTAGGTCGCTAAGACGGCCGGCGGGTATTGTGTCGTCTCAAAGACAGTTACAAGCTTAGTGATGGCCTTGGCAGTTTCGCCAACGTGATCGGAGTATGCTTGCCAGATTTTAAAATATTGGGCTGCAGTGACTGCCGTTGATTCTGCAATAACCGATAGAGGCAGCCCCGCATTACGAACTACTTCGTGCGGTATCATTCCTAATTGTTGCAATCCCGCCCAGAATCCCTGGGGAATTTTTATACGATCCGTTTTCATTACGTATAAATCTCCTTTAGTTACTTACGTCTATCTCCCCTGACACATTCCCCCTCCATGTCAACTACTAGCACTCGCATAACGCCTTAGAGCAAACTTCCAAAACCATCGAACCAGCGCGAAAAATATAGCAGCAGCAGCCAAGCTGACCCCGGCCTGATACAAGGTCAGCTTGCCAATGAGCGCAGCAGCGGGATAAGTCGTTATAAATGCTACCGGAAACAAATACGTAAGCACGAATTTCAGCACGCCTTTATACACCGTCACCGGGAATCTGGCCGTTTCAAATACGGAGCTGAATAAGAAGGACAAATTGTCCACTTTCACCGCCCAGAAGGAGAGAATCATCATCCCCATCCATAAGGAGTAGATGACGACAAGCGACGCCAGAAATACTATGAGGAACATGAAGGCCTGTGATACGGTCGGCATTGCATCCAATTTCCACAAACTGTATACAACGAGCCCCAATCCGAGCAGTACATCGGCAAGTCTCCAGAATACAAGGTGGCGAAAGCTGATATAAAACTGGCTGTCTACCGGCTTGGTGAGAACAAAGTCCAATGTTCCTTTGCGGATATGACTGACGAGCCTCGACATATTGGGCTGCAGGAAAAATTCGATAAAGCCGTGAACGGCATTGAAAATTCCAAGCAGAACCATTACCTCATAATATCCCCAGCCACCGACCTGGCCAGATCTGTAGAAGTACAGCTGAACCGTCAGCACAGCCATCGCCAGCCAGAAAACGGTGCTTAGCAGATTAGCGGCGAAATTGGCGCGGTATTCAAATTCTTCGACCAAGCACGCCCTTACAAATTCTCGAAATAAGCGCACATACTTCATGTCCGTGCTCCTCCTTGCTGGAAAGCTGTTACGGTGTCTTCTGAATGCTAACCTCCAACAGCCCCGAACTTCTTAATCCCTTGTCTCCATTCCCAGCGATACACGGCATAAAGGAGCAGCAGCCAAGCGAATTGAACGGCAAAATTAGGAAGGATGGCTCCCGCTCCTCCCTGCAGCTTACCTGTCAGCAGCTCCACAGGAAATCCAACCGCGCCGTAGAAGGGCAGCCATCTTGCCGTCATTTCCACCCATTCCGGAAACATGGTGAGCGGTGCCAGCCGGCCAGCCAAAAATAAATGCAGCCCCTCGTATAAGCCATAAATGGCTGTAGCCCGATTGGTCCAAAACGCCAACAGGCCGAACTCGAACCCAATAAGCAACCGCTGTGCCGAGGAAAGAAGAATCGCCAGAACAGCCAGGACGTAGAGGCTAGGCGAAGCTTCAAGCCGCAAAGCGGGAAATATCCAGGCTAATACCAACCAAGCGGGAATCAGCACAACCGCAAAAAACATTTTATATACCAAATTTTGAGCAATGCTCCAATGAATCGGGTGAAAGGGACGCACCAGCTTAGAGGACAAGGAGCCGTCCTGAATATTTGCATCCAAGTCCCACACATCCCAAGTGCTTGTCAGTCTGTCTACCAGAAGGACGCCCAGAAAGTACACGATATAATCATGCGCGTTAAAGCCGGCCACCGAGCCTCCTGAGCTGATGGATAGCCATACAGCTAGGCTGACCAATGGTTGGATCAAAGCACCTGCCATCCAGATGACACTTTCGCTCCGATAGGCTAATAGGACCGCCCATTCCACTCGGCATAGCGCCTTATATTTATTCCAAAACAGCTGCCAGGCTCTCATGAATCATTCCTGCCTTCCGCCGCTTTCGGCTTCCCTTCAAATGCTCTTGAGATCACGGATTCCATGGAAGGGTCCTCAATCGTCAAATCCATGATGTTAAAGGTCGTCAGCAATTTGCCAGAGAGGCTTGATACCTGATCCCGCGGCACTTCAAGCTCTAGGTCCGGGAACGCATCATGAATAAGCTTCCCCCGCCCTCAGCAACAATCCGCTCGAACTCACTTCGCTGCTTAATCCGCTGAGCCAACTGCAGACGGATGTGCTTGTTGGGTGCGTAGGTATCTACCAATGCGGCTATGTCCCCATCATAAAGCAGCTTGCCCTTGCCGATGACAAGCACACGTTCACAAAGCGCGGTAACATCCGCCATATAATGGCTCGTTAGCAGTATGGTCGCTCGATACTTTTGATTGTAATCCTGTATGAACCGCCGCATAACCTCCTGCATATTCACGTCCAGCCCAATGGTAGGCTCATCCAAAAAGACGATGCGCGGACGATGCAGCAAAGCCGCCGCCAGTTCACATTTCATGCGCTCTCCGAGGGAAAGCTGTCTCACAGGCTTACGGATCACCTCTTCGAGTTCAAGGAGCTCTATCAAATCATTAAGGGTTTCTCGATACTCCCTTTCGGGAATTTCATAGATCACCTTATTAACCAGAAAGGTTTCGGCGGCAGGTATGTCCCATATCAATTGGCTCTTCTGCCCCATCACTAGACTAATCTGTTTCTTGAACTCTTTCTTCTGCTCAAAAGGCTTGAACCCACCAACGCTTACTTCACCGCTAGTAGGGTACAGCAAGCCTGTCAGCACCTTCATGGTCGTTGTTTTCCCTGCTCCATTTGGCCCAAGAAATGCAACTATGCTTCCTTCCGGAATGGTAAAGGAGATATCCTCCACAGCCTTCACTGTCCGAAATTTTCGATTCCACAAGCTGCGTATCGATGCTGCAAACCCCGGCTCCCGTTCATGTACCCGGTAATGTTTGCTCAGATGCCTAACCTCAATCATAGCGATTCCTCCTCGCCTGGGACAGGGGGATTTGCCTTCACTTCCTCCAACAATCGCTGCAGATGCTCATCGACAATCACAATATCCAGATCATAGGGGAGAAAGAAAGCTTCCTCGATCGCGCTAAGCTTGTTCAAATATACACGACTGTCATTCAAGAGTTTGTTTAGATCAATACCCAGTGTAGGAGTCGGATAATTCTCCAGCTTTTGAATACCGGCACTGAACAGCTTGATCGAACCGCTTACGTTTCCATTTGCATGATGATAAAGGCCTACTGCAATCTGCAGCAGACCTTGATATAGAGGGCTTCGTCCTTCTTCCAGCCAAAGCTCCTCCATCACCTCATGACATTCAAAATAATCTCTTGCTTCATTAAAATAATACAGGTACTCGACATATAGACGATCATATTGATTCTGATTCATAGAGTTAGGATTGATCTCCTTTTTTGGCTCTTGAGATCGCAGCTTCGATCTCCATCGACAAATCACTTAAGCTCCATACATCTTCATTCTCCCAGATTTCATTAAATCGCAGCTGAAATTGGGCCGCTTCCCGAATCCGGTGGTAAAAATAGAGCACCTGTATGTTGTTAAGCACTTTGTTGACCAGATTGGAGTTGTCCTCGAACATTTGCTGCGCTTCAACAATCTCATCCCGGATGCTCGACATTTCCTGATCCAGTAAATAAGCCGCTTCAGCCGCTTTGCTAAGTCTCGCTCTCACATCTTCTGGTAGTGTCTCTTTATACTTGTAATTTAATGAATGCTCGATCGTAGCCCAGAAATTCATCGCTAACGTTCTGATTTGTATCTCCGCAAGAACTCTTTTCATCCCCAATGCGGTTTGAACGGGGTATTCAATAATTATATGATAGCTGCGGTAGCCGCTTGGCTTCTTATTCGCAATATAGTCCTTTTCATACACAACAGACATGTCCTGTCTGGCTCTAATGAGATCAGCAAGCCGTTCGATGTCTTCAACGAATTGGCACATGATGCGAATCCCCGCTATATCTTCAATTCCGGATTCCAGCTGATCTACCGGAACGTTTAGCCGCTTGGCTTTATCCAAAATGCTTGAAATTTTCTTAACCCTGCCGGTTACAAATTCGATCGGCGAGTATTCTTCTCGGCTCTTCAGCTCGCCGCGGAGCGTCTTAAATTTCACTTTCAGCTCTTCTACAGATTGTTCATAAGGGAGTAAAAACTTCTTCCAGTCTCGTCCATCCATCTTTTCTGCCCTCCATTCACTGATGAAGTCACTTATGATCGGCACCTATTGCCTGGGAAATATGCGTGTATCCATCTTTAGCGAGCAACGCTTTAACACCTTTGTTTAATTGGCCTAGCAGTCCAGGACCTTCATATATTAATGAAGTATATACTTCTACGAGGCTGGCCCCGGCCCGTATTTTGTCATATGCATCCTGTGCAGAAAAAATGCCTCCGGAGCCGATAATAGGAAGCTTTCCACCAGTTAATTGGTATACGCGGCGAATTACCTCCGTCGAACGCTCCGTAAGAGGTTTGCCGCTGAGACCGCCTGTTTCGAGCCTATTCGAGTGAGTCGTCCCCGCCCGATTCAGTGTCGTATTCGTCGCTATGATGCCAGAGACTCCGCTGTTCTGGATAGTCTTCACCGTCAACTCCAATTCAGCGTCGGTAAGATCCGGAGCAATCTTCACGAGGACAGGCTTACCGGAATCCTGGTGCTTTCGCTGCTGCACATTCATTTCATCTGTAACTGCATCCAGCAATCTCTCCAAATCGTTGCCATGTTGTAAATTACGCAAGTCCGGCGTGTTTGGTGAACTGATGTTTACCACAAAAAAGTCCCCATATGTATACAACGCCTGAATGCATGCACGGTAATCATCTTCCGCACGTTCATTCGGAGTCACCTTGTTCTTACCTATATTAATAGCTACGGGTATATCTCTCTTGCCTGCTTTACGAAGATTGGAGGCCATTTCCTCCACACCAACATTGTTAAAGCCCATTCGATTAATGAGCGCATGATCCTGCGGTAAACGGAACAGGCGGGGCTGTTCGTTGCCGGGCTGCGGCTGCGGTGTAATCGTGCCCACTTCCATAAAGCCAAATCCAAGCTGCGAAAAGCTCTTTACCGCTTTCGCATTCTTATCCAAGCCCGCAGCAAGTCCGACCGGATTCGAAAAGTCAATTCCCCATAGCTGCTGGGCCATGCTCGTGTCTCGGGCAACCCCCCAGATTGCCTTCAGCACTTGCTTCCCGCCGGGAAATGAGCCTACACCCCCGAGGCCGTCTATGATAAGATGGTGCGCTTTTTCAGGGTCCATTCGAAACAAAATCGGTTTGCCAATCGTTTTATACAGCATGTCCATACACTCCGTTCTGTAATTACTCTAACTGTCAGTTTAGCTGACAAAACCAAATTATGCAATCGACAAACATCGAATCTTCCTGCCATATATCGTCCCTAACAGCAAAAATCCCTGCAGCCTGTCGGCGCAAGGAACTCGGTCTGAAGCTTATGTAGAAAACTGAATTCGTTAGACGCTGCTGCGCTGAAGGACACGTTCCAGATGCATCGTCAAATATCCGGTCTCATCCGGGGGCACTTCAACCTTGAGAGCATCGCTAAGCTGCATGGATAAGACCGTTGCTTTCAAGTATATGTCGCCGTACTCTTCTTTTATTTTATCAAGCAGTGTATTTTGCAAGGTTTTCCCCTGCTTGACCCGTTCAATCAACCCTTTTAAATGGCTGATAAAACGCAGTGTGGAAAACGAATCCTCAAAGCCGAAGCCGAGCTCCTTGGCCGCCTCAATCGTTTGCGATACCAGCTTCACAACCGCCAGCGATTCCGTTGGACGTTCCTGCGAGCGCGCCCCTTTGAAATGCATCGCCAAGAAGGCAATTTCATCTTCAGGCAGCATCACATCCAGATGTTCATTCAAAAATTGCACGGCTTTGCTGGCGACCTTATACTCCTCCGGGTACATATATTGGATCTCATAGGCAAACGGATTTGTAATAAAGATTCCCCGCTTCTGACGCTCCACTGCAAAATTAATATGATCCACGAGCGATGCATGAATCGTTTCGGAGAATTCACCTTCCAGCATGCCTTGCGCGTAGGCAATGACTTCTTCGGTAATACCGATAATCTTCACATCGACTGCGTTTAGGATCTGCTCATAATTTTTTAGCACTTCGGAAGTATGCAGCAGAAATTCTTGCGTAATTTCACCATCAAGAGACATACCGGGCGTTTTCTTGAAGCCGATTCCTTTCCCGAAGGCGATCGAATTCTTTCCAGAAGATAAGTGCGCCATCACAACATTATGGGACAGCACATGAATAATGGTCCGTTCAATCATAAGACACCTCCGAATGTACTTAGGCTAGTCCTGATTTGAATCCCGATCTGCAACAAGCATGGGCTTGATACCCTCACGAATTTGCTCGGATTCCGTACCGAATACAACGTGGACATTGCCTTTACCAAGCCTAATGACCCCGATAGCTCCCAGCGCTTTGAGCTCCGTATCCTGCACCCGATGTTCTTCCTTAACAAGCAGCCGCAGTCTCGTGATGCATGCTTCCACCGAGACAACATTAGCTGCTCCTCCAATATGCTTCAAAATGCTGCCCACTCTGTCTTCCTTGCCCGGATTGACGAACTCTGCATCTGCTAAATCATTGCTTGCCTCCGAATGTTGATCCTCAGAGCGCTCCCGCAATTTAAAAGGAAAAAAGTTGATAACCAGACGAAATGTAAAGTAATAAACGATAAAATAAACAGGTGCCAGCAGCAAAATCCAATACGGCTTGGTAGAAGCACTCCAGCTGAGTGCAAAATCGATGAAGCCTGCCGAGAATGTAAAGCCCATATGCACCTGCAGGAGCTTCATCAGCATGAGGGATAATCCCGTCAAGACCGCATGCGCTACATATAATCCAGGTGCCAGAAACATGAATGCGAATTCGATCGGCTCTGTTATGCCGGTTAAAAAGCTTGTTAAACCTGCCGTCAGCATGACTGATACCACCATTTTCCGATTACCGGAACGTTCGGACCTCGCTATGGCCAGCGCCGCAGCAGGTAGACCGAACATGAAGATGGGATAGAAACCTGTCATAAATATGCCCGCCTCGGCATCACCGGCGTAGAACCTGGACATATCGCCATGAACCACTTTACCCGTTGGAGTCACAAAGTCACCGATCTGGAACCAGGCAATGTTGTTAATGATATGATGCAGCCCAGTTGGGATCAGCAGTCTGTTCAGAGTTCCATAGATAAATACGCCGATTTCACCGTTATCTACGACCCACAGCCCTATCTCACTAATCCCGTGTTGAACCGGGGGCCATACATAGCCCATGATAACTCCGAGCACGACCATGGCCAGCGAAGTCACGATGGGGACAAATCTTTTTCCTCCGAAAAAACCAAGCGCTTCAGGAAGCTCCACATGTTGAAATTTCTCAAAAAACAGCGCCGAAAGCATTCCTACAGCTATGCCGCCCAACACGCCCATATCAAGCCTGTCGATCGAGGAAGTCCCTGCCTGAAAATGCTTCAGCACGTTATCAAATACCAGATAGCCGACGGTTGCCGCAAGCGCAGCGATCCCTTCTCCCGAGGTTAATCCGATGGCGATCCCTACGGCGAATATCAGCGGAAGATGGTCAAGGATGGCACTGCCGCCTGACTCAAAGATTTGCGCAAGCTGTACAAGCGCCGGATGGCTGAACTCCATCTTGCCAATCCGCAGCAGAATGGATGCTGCCGGCAGCACGGCGATTGGAATCATTAAGGAACGGCCGATTTTTTGCAGCAAATACATGATTTTCATATCTTGATCTCCTAGTTCGTCTGCTGACGGGGTCCGATTCCCGCTCCATCTTTTGATAAGCTCATTATAGTAGAAAGAACACCTGCCCTGAAAGGATAAATTCCTCTAGGGTAAGGTGTTTTTTCTATATTGCTATGCCGATTTATTTGACAGCGCCGGCTGTGATCCCACTGGCGATCTGCCTTTGGAAGATCATATAGATGATGAGCGTCGGTATCGTCGTGATGAGCAGTCCCGCGAATAGCGGCCCCCACTGACCCGATACTGCATCTCCGCCTGCATGACCGCAAGTCCGATCGGGAGTGTGTATTTCGCAGGATCATTCGTCAAGACGACACCTAGAAAATACTCGTTCCAGTTATTGAGCATATTGGTGATCAAAACCGTAATGAGCCCCGGCTGCGAAAGTGGCAGCATAACCCGAAAAAACGTTCCGTAATGCGAGGTTCCATCGATGATTGCCGCTTCTTCAATCTCTTTCGGGAGCGTTTTATAGAAGCCCACCAACAAGAAAATACCGAATGGTAAATTAAGCGCAGCGTAAACGAGGATAAGCCCTAGCCAAGTATTAATTAAATTCAAATCATTCAGCAGGAAAAAGAGCGGGATGAGCGCGAGCGCAAACGGAATCATCATAGAGGAGATATAAATTCCGTAGAGAATTTTACCCCCTTTAAACTCGTATCTGGCTAAAATGTAAGCCGTCATGGCGGATAAAATCATACCCAAGAGGGTACTTCCTATAGTCACTACGATCGAGTTGATAAAATAAGTGCTGAAATTATACTTGCTCCACACATAGGTAAAATTAGACCAGAGCAGCGGAGCTTTGGGAAGAGCCCACGGCATATTTAGAAAGAACTGTTCGTTATTTTTCAAGGCATCCAATAAGGTCCACAACAGCGGATAAAGAACCGCAATGCTCCAGATCAAGAGCACAAGCCATACACTCAGTTTTGCAATAGGATTTTTCACAGTCATGGTTCCGTTTGTCCCTCCTTCAGTATCATATTCTTGGTCGGTTTAGCTCATTTCAATGGTTTCCTGTCGCAGGATCCGCTGGAGAATCAGCGTGGTAATCATAGAAATGACCAGGATCATGACACCGATAGCCGCGCCGTAACCGAAATGATACTGTTGAAAAGCCATCCGATACAGATAGGAGCCCATCACATGAGTTGTATTGTCAGGCTGTCCGCCATTTGTCATCAGCTGTACGATAACAAAAGATCCGTTGAGTGTCGTTATGACAATGTTAATAATGGAGACTTTAATCTGCTCCCAGATGAGCGGCATGGTGATATGGCGGAACTGGCCCCATTGACCCGCTCCGTCTATATTAGCTGCCTCGTAGTACGAAGCAGGAATATTCACGATTGCGGCAATCATCAAAATCATGTAAAATCCGATACCTGCCCAAATCGTAGGCGGCAGCAGCATCCAGATCGTGTGCTTGGGAAAGCCTAACCAAGCGATGTCAACCTTTTCTTTGGTGAACAGGGATAAAAATGCATTGAGGAACCCGATCTGAGGGTTATAGATGAAATTCCATAGCACTCCGATGACGACTACCGAAATCACGTTCGGAATAAAGAAGATGGCTCTGAAAAATCCCGAGCTTCTCAATTTGAATCTTGTTAAAGCAACGGCAAAGAAGGTCGCCAGCATCATAATACCGATCACTTTTCCAACTACTAAGAAATAATCATTGCCAATGGCTGTTAAAATGATGGGATCTTTAAACATCTCGATAAAATTGTCAAACCCGATAAATTCGCTGTTTTCAGACATTCCCGACCAATCATAGAATGATTTCTGAAGCGCCTGGATAACCGGATACACCGTAAACACGCAGAAGAACAGAAATGTCGGAATGATGAATGAAGCGATAAACAGGTTCCGTTTCCACATTTTCGCGCTGGTCTTCATTCTATCTCCACCGTCCAATCGTTAAAGTGGCGGAGAATGAGCGAGGCTGCTGCCTTTCTCATCCTCCGTTGCTGCTACTCAACTGTTATTTCTTTTGCTTGGCTACGACATCACTCACGCGTTTCACCCATTCTTCAGGTGTAATCTTGCCAATGGTAAGCGCTACTGTTGCATCTTGCATCGCTTTATCCACATCTGCCGAGAACGAAACGGTCGGTACGACTACCGTGTCTGGGGAAGACAAGAATCTAGCTGCATCCTTAACAAAGTTAGGTGCCTTGGAGGAGGAGATGTCACCTTTGACGTTAGATGGAGCGCCGCTAAGCTCAGCCCATTGAGTCGCTTGTGCTTTAGAGAAGACGAACTGCATGAACGCTTTGGCCGCATCCTTGTTTTTTGCTTTTTTTGCAATACCAAAAGTTGCTGTCGATGTATTGGCTACAAACTTGCCGCCTTTGTCCTGCGTAATGGATGGGATGAAGCCGAAATCAAATCCGCCGGGAACATCTTTGGCCATTTCATTTGGCAGCCACAGTCCGTTCGGGATGAAGGCGTCTTTGTGCTGCAGGAATAACGACTGCGAATCGGTGTGATTGATTTGTACGGAAGCTTTATCAATAAAGCCCTTATCACGAATTTGTACGATTCTGTTTAACGCTTTCAGGATGGCTGGATTTTTCCAAGCTTCCGGATCGTTCTTTGCCATATTTTGCAGCAAGGTGTAATCATTGTTGTTTGCTGATACGATAGCCGGGTAGAGTACGGCTCCGTTAATATAATACGGATATTTACCTGTATGAATGAAAGGATTAATACCGGCAGCTTTAATGGTTTCGCTTGTTGCCAAGAAGTCTTCGAAATCTTTCGGCTCCGCCCAGCCTTTGTCCTTGAACAAGGCTTTGTCATAAAAAATGCCCCATGCGCTTAAAACAAAAGGAATATTATAGATTTTCCCATCAAATTCCTGTGGTTTCTGAGCAAGTAGATCCAGGATCTTCTCGCCATCAACGTTTTTGGCGTCTTTGATCCAGTCCGTCAAATCCTCGAGCTGACCGTCTGTCACCATTTGGCGGTCAAAGAGCTCAGGGCCGTCAATATATACGAAATCAGGCGGGTTGCCCGCGATCCAACGCGGTTTCATTTGTTCGTTGATTTTTGGTCCCGCACTCTGCTTAATTTTCAAATCCGGATTCGCCGCTTGGAAATCAGCGATGACTTTTTCCACCAAGCATCGCCATAGCCGCCGACGAAATATTGAATTTCGAAGTCACCGGTTAATTTTTTGCCGCCGTCCGACGTAGGACTTGCAGCTGCGGCTGTTGCAGCAGCCGCTGTCGGTGCTGCTGTTGCTGCGGCATTTGTCGTTTCTGCCGGAGCTGCGGAATTACCGCAACCTGCGGCTACCATTGCCATTATTGCCGCCATGCTCATCGTAGACCATTTTTTTAACTTCATGTGTCCATCTTCTCCCTTTTCATATAAATTCGGTTGGTGCTTTTTGTTTCTAAGAATCCCTTGAAGCTGCAGCAGTAGTTGGAGCTACCGCCCCCTTTCAAGATTAGTCTGAAAAAAAACAACAAAAAAAAGAGCACAGTTAAAGAAGACGACTTGCAATCTTCAATAACTAATGCCCTTTCGGTAACATGTTATTAAAACTAACATATTAGATTGTTTGCATGGTAATTTGTAACTTAATATTACACCAAGATAACATGGCCGTCAATCATTTTATTGCCTGAATATTCAACTTCTAAGTTGAACCCAATCTGTGATAAAATAGGCACATCTACTTAATCATTTCATAGGAGTGGTGTTCGATGTCGAAACGAAAACCAGCAGCTGTGTCCCGCAAAGCTAAAGATGAAATCAATAAGAAAGCGCTTATATGGACGGGCTCCGTATTGCTTGTCATCATCATTGTGATGGCCGTTTTGATCATTTTAAACAGCTAGTTCACAGCGAAATGATCGTTTCAATCACATTGATTATTGTAACCGCTTACCAACCCAAAGTCAAGAGTTCCCTCCAAGGAGCTCTTGACTTCTTTTACGACCTTTCACCATGTATTTGACGCAACTACTCCAACCATTTATACGTTTTGTGCGGGTTGGAATCGTTGGTTTGTAAAGGCAATGCAAAAGACTGCTTAGCATTCCCTCTCCCCGCCCCCACTCCTTCATCAGGGTTGGAACTTCCCGCGCCATCGTCGGGAAGCACATCTTTGCCGATCGTTACCTTTGTCTGCTGAGGAGTCATATCGTACAGCTCCTCTATATCCTCCTGCTTCATTCTGACGCATCCATGCGATTCGTCCTTGCCGATACTGGAAGGTTTATTGGTACCATGTATCGCATACAGCGTGTCAGAGAGTGTCATTCCTCTACTGCCAAATTCACCATTCGATTTCCCATTCGGATTCCGGACTTTCTCCGTAATGACAAACTCGCCTTGTGGCGTCTTTGTACCTCCCAGACCTACCGGATAGCTTCTGAGAATGATGTTGCCGCTGACTAAGGCCAAACGATGTTTCACCGTATCAATCACGATGCTAACAGGCTCTTGCAGCGGAGAATTGGCGGCCATCTCAGCAGGCTTTCCAGTCGGATTGCTTGCAGCCGGGTCTGTTGAACTCCCTGTTGAGCCGCTATCTTCAGTGGCCTCAGTTGCTTCTGTCTTTTCTGCAGCATCTCCTTGAGGCGTCGCTCCTCCGTTTGCTTCACGATTAATCTCAGCAAACATATCCTTCATATCTTCCGTAATTCCGGGCAGGATGTTGTCTGGATATGGCGCTGCTAACTGTTCTGCTTGCTCGGGCATGCGGCCCTGCTTCTTCTCGTAAGCCTGAATGGCACTTCGAAGAACAACAGCCTGTTCGTTAGCTCGCATCCAACGCTGAAGGATCGGCGTCAATCGGCTGCCGTCAGCCAATTGGCAGGAGCATACTTGAGGGCTATAATATCGAACAACAGCTCCATACTCATTTCCACTTGTCTGCTCCACACCAAGCAATAGCTGCAAAGGCTCGTTCCACTGAAGCCAATTCCCATCCGCACTCTGCGAAGCTGATACTAGGATCGATTCCTTATTTCTCGCCCCTGTCGGCGCTAGCACTTCTTTAAGCTTGTCCGACCAATCGTTTCCTGCCAAGTAAATCTTCATCTTCGAAGAAACAGGCGTCTCTGCAAGTGCCTCTCCTCCCCTAACCTCCATTGGCAGTGATGGAAGCTGAGTCGTAACATCATCCTTTGCACTGTCCATTGAGGCGGGAAGTGCAAGTAGCAGCAACAAGAGGAGCCAAACAGACCATGCCCTAATTGAACTTGTTACCCTCCTCTTAACCACTGGTGCCGTGCGTTGGTTTACTGCAGGATTCCATGGCGGCAGCGGACCCTCGACGACTATCTTCTGCCGCTCGAACGCCTCGTAAATTTCCCCGGACTGTGCGAAGCAATACGCCGCTTTTCCTTCTTTGCCCTGAGCTGCGTACTCCCTCCCCAGCAAATACCAGGCCATTTTATGATCAGGATGCTCTTTGACATATCGTTTTAGGTAGAGAGGATCTTCGAATGGATGATGTTGAAAAAAGCGCTCCAGCTGATCGTTCCGCTGACTCCCTTTCAATGAATTCTCCTCCTTTTGCACCAAATAGCTACTTCCCCTTTTATCGGCAAACTCTACCAAAAAGTGAATGAAAACAGCTTCACATTATAGCCCGATAACTGCAAAGCAGACTTAGCTATATAATGGGAATCCACACGTAAATTCCTGCAACTAAGCGGTGTCATAACATCGAACCTAGTCTTCATATCGAAGTGGAGTCTTAACGTCGAAGCTGACTCACGTATTGCGTAGAAAGATAGAAATTAATTAATTCCTATCTCATATAAAAAAGAATGCGCAGGTGAATCCTGCACATTCTTTTTCAATCAATCAGCTATTCAACATCATAAGATTTCGTACGTAAAATGACGGTTTTATGCGCATCGTCCCACTCCACATCTAATCCGATTTGTTCGGCAAAGAAGCGAATAGGGACATATGTCCGATCTTGTGAGATGTACGGAGCAGCATCGGTCTTTTGAAGTACTGCAGGCTGGTTGCCTGTAATCCGCTTCACTCCGGTTCGGCCGATATACAGCTCGACCGTAACATCGCCTTTTATTAATTGAATTGTTGAAGTTCCATTGGCTTCGGTATATTTCACCTCATAACCAAGCGCCTCGCTGATCGCTCTTACAGGCACCATCGTTCTTCCCTCTGACAGCTCAGGCTGCGCGTCGAATTGAATGATGGTATTCCCGTTAACGACCTTGATTTCTCCATTGTCAGGGAGCCCCTGAGGAAGATGATACGGAAGGATTTTCCGAATCTTATTATTAAATGCATCAGCAACAACCAGATTCCCTTGCTCGGTTACGATAACATCGGTCGGGTTGTAAAAGGCAGCTGCACTCTCTACACCATCACTCTCACCAGTCTTGGCTTGTCCTGCAATCGTGCTGACCCGATCATTCAGCAAATAGCGAATAGAGTGATTAAGACTGTCCGCAATCAACAAACCACCTTCAGATGTAACCGCTAATCCCTTAGGAAAATTAAATTTCGCTTTTAGTGCTTGGCCGTCTGCATAATCTCCGTCTACATAGAGCTCATCCTTATCGTACCATGTATTGCCACTAAGCTGCGATGAGAATCCCGCCACCGTCTTCACCGTACCGGACGACAGATCCACGTACCGGATCCGTTGGTTACCCGTATCACTGACATACAAGTTTCCTTTACTATCCAAAGCAATACCCGACGGCTCATTAAACTTGGCTACAGATAGAGCACCATCCTTGTATTCCCCTGCAAAGGACGCAGCGCCAGGCCGAATTTGAATCGCTCGAGTAGAGGCTGCATTCAAAGTGCTTACTGTTCCATCCGGCGTAATTTTACGAATTTCATGATTTAACGTATCGGCTACATATACGATGCCATCAGTTGTAACAGCAAGGTCCGTAGGATGGTCAAACTGCGCCTCGGTCCCTTTACCGTCTTTATTGCCCATGACACCATTACCGGCCAAAGTGGTTACTTGGCCTTTGGTATCGATTTTGCGAATCGCATGATTACCTGCGTCCGCCACATACACATTGCCGTTACCGTCTACAGCTATAGCTGAGGGCTCATTAAAAAATGATTCCGAAGCCTTTCCGTTCAAGAACCCGCCCGTAGGAAATCCCTGCTCGTCCTTGGTTACAGTAACCTCTGGTCCGGCAAAGGTCGTTACTTGCCCATCTTTAATTTTACGAATCATGTGGTTTCTCGTATCCGCTACGATGATACCTCCATCAGGAAGCTGCGCAACGCTGCTGGGTGAACGGAAAGCGGCAGCGGCCGCCTTTCCATTTATATCATCGAAATCACCGATACCTGCATGTGTTCCCACATCAGACATGATCTGCCCCTGACTTGTATATAAAGCGTCGCCGGATAGTTCTGCTGCCCAGACAGATGACCCTGTGAGAAGTGCTGCAGCCGTAATGGACGAAACTACAAGATGTTTCAATGGTTTCATATGCTTCTCCCTTTATTTAAATTCCAGTCTACTCTGAAAATTTATAGTTGCTGCCGTGTCCAATCGTCATCGTTAAAGGTGCTACTTGAAGATTAGCATAAGATACGGTGCCATCCTTTTTAATGACTTTGATATAGCCTACTTCAATTTGTGCCGGAATGTCATTGTTATCGTCATAATTGATCGCACGGAACGGTATACTTACAAGCGTTTTTGTTCCGGATACAGAGATGTTGTCAGAGCTTGTCCCGAAGTTCGTTACCGCGTAGATCAGTTCTTTCTTATATAAATTAGAAGTTTGATCGTATTCTTCATATTCTTTAATTGATTCAGCACTTGATGAGTCATCGAAAATTTTTCCGTTTGGATGATTCGCTACAGGAGTAGAATCTGTAACATAGATTCCACTTGCGTCAGCGGAGCCACTATAATACATCAGATGTAGCTCAACCGCATAAATGGATTGATTTCCTGTAAAGTTACTCATATTGACATTTAAATTGAAATAACTTGGATTTGATGGATGATCAGGGTCCGCCATTTTCTCTAAAGTTACAGAAGGAGACGTTGTATCCGTACTTCCGTTGTTTCCGCCATTGTTGCTTCCACTATTATTGCTTCCACTGGTCGAAGGTGTTGATGGAGTTGTTGGGGCTGAGTTATTCTTGGCTTCCTCGTACTGCTCGACAATCTCAGGAGGATTATTTGATTTAAACACAACCTCCGCTTGTTCTGCTTGATCTGCTTGTGCTTGAGAATTTGCTTCCGTATTGGAGGAGTTCGTCTTTGCAACCTGTTCAATAAATTTCTCTAATTGCTTGATAACTTCTTCACGTTTTTTGGCTGTCGCAGCCTTCTCTAACAGTTTTTTAGCTGCTTCTTTTTTCAAAGCTTCCAATTTGGCTTTTTCCTTCTCTGGATCTGTGCCTGCTGTTTTATCTAATTTCTTCACATTACCCAGGTCAAGCTTGCGCTCTTGCTTTTCAATTTTTTTGTTAGCCTCATCAATAATGTTATTCATTGTAGCTTGTTCAATCTTCTTCGTTGCAACGGCTTGTTTAGCAATGTTTCCAATAAGGTTATCAAAATTTCGTGATACCTTGTCGAGCTCATCCATGGATCGGATGATAAACGAACCGTCTGTCTGATTGACTTTTCCTTGTTCAAGCAATTCCTTATTCTTTTTCAAGAATTCGTCGTTTTCTTTATCAATTTCCGCTTTATTCTTGATCATCGCTTCAATTACATTTGCCGATGCCTGGTCCACAATGTCGTTGATGTTAACGAACTCTACTTTTAAATTCGGATCGCTCACTTCATCCCTGGAATCGAGATTTATCTGCTGAGTCGGATACAAATAAGCCACTTTCTTAAACTGCTGATTATTCTCGTCATTTGTTACTGTGGTTGCGGAAACCTTACCAGCTGCAACGAACATCGTCGTTTTCCCCTTCAAAGGATCTACGCCTACGTAAAACTCTGTCCCGCGCACACCCATGACAGCCGTTGGTGTTTCTACCTCAAACTCATCATCAGAGCTGGCAAGGGATTTTACTTTCACCCAAAGAGATCCCGCCCAAATTTTCAACTTAGACTTCTTACCGCTGTCCGATGAGCTAAGATCAGAGACACTCATCTCGGCGTTCGCACCGACAGTCACTTCACCATCACCCTCACTGAGTGTTAATGTAGCGCCAGAGCTATCGCCTGTATAAATGGTGTCTCCCTCATTCAAGCTCATATCTTCATACGCCTCATAAGTCTTCGAACCTCCGCCCTTCTTCACTGTTACGTCTCCAAATATGGACGACACAACGGCAATACGAACGGTTTTCGCATGAACAGGCTTAACCCAAATGGATGATACAAGTGCAAATACCATACAAAAGC
The DNA here is from genome assembly GCF_021513275.1 of Paenibacillus hexagrammi. Classification (NCBI taxonomy): domain Bacteria; kingdom Bacillati; phylum Bacillota; class Bacilli; order Caryophanales; family Paenibacillaceae; genus Paenibacillus; species Paenibacillus hexagrammi. Next base: position 3,833,752 of record NZ_CP090978.1, read on the forward strand.
TTATAAATAACGATAAAAATGATTTCTGAGTCATATGGATGCTTGGGATTTTAATTTTAAATTCCACCATGACTTCCTCCTCTTCCTACAAATGTCCTAACACTTCATACACCATAACAGGTTTTTCTTTCCCCTTAACTTTGATCTCGCCCACCGCTTCAATCTGAAATAAGTCCTTCACTCTGGCATACGTATTTTCACTGATCAAAATTTGCCCAGGTTTGGCATTCGATTCTAATCGTGCAGACAAGTTAACCGTGTCGCCGATCGCCGTATAATCCAGCCTTAAATCTTCAGATCCGATATTGCCTACTACGGCTGGACCACTGTTGATGCCAAGACCGAACTTGACGCCGATACCGTACATTTCAATCAATTTCTGTTCTAGAATGTTCGCTTGACTCTTCATTTCGATAGCAGCCCTTACTGCCATTTCTGGGTGGTTATCATATTCGATAGGAGCTCCGAACATCGCCATAACGCCATCCCCGATAAATTTATCCAGTGTGCCGTTAAACTTGAAGATTGCCTTTGTACATACATCAAGGTATTCGTTTAACACTTGAATAACCTGCTCCGGTTCCAAGCGTTCGGACATCGGCGTGAATCCGCGGATATCCACAAAGATAAGTGAGATATCCTTTCTGCTTCCCCCGAGCTTGACATCCTCCCCGGATTGGAGCAGTTCATCTACGACAGACTTAGAGACAAATCGACCGAAAATGCCCGTAACTCGATTTCTCTCTTTCCGTTCAGATAAGTAATGACTGACAATTGACCATATATATATCGTCACTAATGTGAAGACCGGATAGATCATTGGAAAAAATGTATTCCAAACCGTGTACATCACAAACCATACGAGTATGTAGATGACGAACAAGCTTATGAACAGGATCAAAGCTGCCTTGCCCTTATATCTTTCAAATAAGAACGCAGCGAGAATCCCCATCAATACAATGATTGTAACGCCTGTTGTTTTGCTGGAATCCTTGTAAAATTTGCTTTCCAGCAGCGTTTGAATCATATTCGCATGAATTTCAATCCCGAACATTTTGACCGAGCTTATTGGAGTTGGATATTCATCCTGCATCGCTGTCACAAACGGCCCTACCAGTACAATAGCACCTTCGGGTAAAGGAATGCCGTCCTTGCTGTTAAGTACATCCACGAAAGAGAGCGATTCGTACCCTGTATCTGTACCTATCTTTTGTCTGGGCTTGGAGTAAAACTCAGTAGTGACCTGGTTTTTCTCATTGGTTGGTATCACTGTATCGCCGCGCGTCCAAATCCCGGATACCGGGTCTCTTTTAATTTTCTCTTGATCCGATAATACTAGATTTGCGAGCGCAGCACTGAAAGCAGGTATGTATTGATTATTTTCATCGGGCAAACCTACCGGCAGCTTGCGAGCCTTACCATCTTTATCGACAAAAACATTAATATGCGCCATTTGGTTTTTATCCGTTGTTAACGTGCTGGAAGGATAGTCTATCTTTTCAGGGATCAGATCACCAGCGGATTGCTGAGTAGCGGGGTAATTGATTTGAATTGGTAAGATGACATTATGATATTTGGCCAAAACATCTGCCAATGCTTGATCATCTGCGGGGGGTTTTTGGAAGGCTCTGCCATAACGACGTCAATACCGATTGCAGCCGCTCCGGATTGCTCCAGCTTTTCAATAATTTGCGCATAAATTGCACGGTCCCACGGAAATTTCCCAATCGCCTTTAAGGATTTGTCGTCAATTTTTACAATCTTAATGCGATCCTCAGGTTCTCTTTCGTCAACCGACTTCGTTTTACGCAAGAAATCTTGCAGCGGCTCTTCGATGTAAGACAACCTGCCAACAGATCCAGCGGTGTATAAAAATGTCGAAAAAACGATCAACACCAATGTTGCTGCAAGCGGCTGAATCCAGTTCTTCTTGCCCATATGTTCCTCCTGTATATGTACTAGCTTCATTGTAAAATGGGGATTGCAAATTGGCAATCAAATGTTCCAGCAATCTACAAAATGTATCACAAAAAAAGCCCGATCCCTCAACAGGAATCGAGCTTCTTCGACATCTGCGAGCATGCCCGCAAACGTAGACTTTGTTAATATTAGTTAAAAGGTGAATCTGCAACTTTGATGGAATCCGTAGGGCAACCATCTTGTGCATCCTGCAGATCATCGTACAAATCTTCAGGAATTTCTGTTACACCTTTGTTGCCATCATTTTCGAAAATAACTTCAGCCAAACCTTCATCGTCATAATCGTAGATGTCAGGTGCAGTTGCTCCACATGCGCCGCAAGCGATGCAGGTTTCTTTTTCTACCCAAGTATACTTAGCCATTCTGAACTCCTCCTCAATATATCCTCAGAATAAAATATAATATAAAAGTTTATAAAGTTCAAACTTTTAATATCTATTTGTTAGTAAAATACAATTCCAGGAAATTCACGATCTCAGCTGCAGCGTTTAGATGAAACACCGAAATATTCAAGTCCAACCCTTGCATATCTGTGGCTGCCGCAATAGGTTTTGGATCTAATTGCTCGATGATGGACATCTGCATTTCATTTCTGAACACTGCGATCTTAGGATGTTGTTCTGATTTGAAGCCTTCAATGACTACATAATCCGATTTCGGAATGCTCTGTATCGCCGCTCCTAATGATGAATCGGTTTGTTTCATGGTCATGTGGAACGCATCGGGTGACACAGTTACCACCGTATCTGCACCTGACTTCATGAAGACATCCGAATCTGAACCTTCCGCTTCTTTATAATGCCCATGAGCGTCATGCTTCAATACAGCAACACGGTATCCACGTATTTGCAGCTCACATACAATCTTCGAGATTAGTGTAGTCTTTCCGCTATTCGAATAACCCGCAAAGCCGATGATATGAGTCATCCCGTTTACTCCTCCTTTCCATGCAGAGGATTGTTCTTTAAATGATCCATTTGCAAGGAGGTTCCTCTCGCTTTATGATTTCTAATCATCGTTGAAGGATCTTCTCCCAGCATACCTGCCGTTAGAATTGCATTTTCCCCAAATTTATCACGCAGCTTGTCCATAATTCGGTTAAGCTCATCTCGACGAGGCTGCTTCTCATAATCAAACATATCCAGTTGAATAGCAGTCTCTTTTTTTCCGGATAAATTTTGAAGCGTTATACCTAACAAGCGGATAGGCTTGCCTTCATCCCAATGGTAATCGAAGAGCTTACAAGCAGTCTTGTACACGTCATCCATATTATCCGTCGGTGTCTCCAAGGTCAATGAACGGGTAATTGTTCTCATATTGGGATCTCTGATCGTGATCTGCACAGTGGAAGCCACCAATTGCTGACGCCTCAACCTTCTTGCCACCTGATCGGCCACATTTAAGAAAATGCGGTGTGCTTCTTTAGATTCCGTACAATCCTGCGGCAAAGTGGTAGTATGACCGATTGACTTGCTCTGTTCCTGCTCCGGATTCACCGGAGAGTGATCGATGCCGCCAGCCGACATGATTAAATGCGGACCTAGAATGCCAAAATGCTTACTCAGCCGGGACTCATCTGCCTGGGCGAGCTGACCAATCGTCATAATGCCCAGCTTGTTCAGCTTGTCCGCTGTTTTTTTGCCAATTCCATATAATTCATTGCAAGGTTTGCTCCAAAACAGTTGAGGAACGTCTCGCAAACGGATGATCGAGATGCCGTTTGGTTTTTTCATATCTGATCCCATTTTCGCAAGCAGCTTATTAGGAGCAATGCCGATCGAACATGGGAGCCTAAGCTCCTCCATAATCCGAAACTGAATCTGCTGTGCAATTTCAATGGGAGTCCCGAATTGCTTGGAGCCTGTAATATCAACAAAGCATTCATCAATGGACATGGATTCCACCATCGGCGAATAGCTGTAAGCGATTTGCATAAACCGTCTGGAAAAACTCCGGTAAAGCTCAAAATCTGGACGCAGAAGGATCAAGTCAGGGCATAGCACAAGAGCCTGTCTAACCTGCATACCAGTTCTGACACCTTTTGCCCTGGCAGCATACGAAGAAGTAACAATGATGCCTTTGCGAAGCTCTACGCTTCCCGCAACTGCAAGAGGCTTACCTTTATAAGAGGCCGGGTCAACAGCTTCGTGAACCGAGCAGTAAAACGCGTTCATATCAATATGCAGGATGACTCTGCCCTTTTTGGGATAATGCTCATGCGTGGATTGGATGCTCATACTTGTCTCCTTCCGACTGCATGTTTCAGCGTCTACTGAGATCTCTTCATCCTCAGCATACAAAAAAACATTCTGCCCTTCAAACGTAATTTTGCTAAATTGTATCCTAAGTTGTGTCCTTAGTATGGGAATTATGCTATAATTACTAATTATACATTAGCGCTTTAAAGCAAACGTTTTCTACAACACATACTGCGTATCGTCAGTCAGCTGCTAGCTTTTAAGGAGGAAGCCATGTCAACATCAGTCAAAATCTTCGATACTACCTTACGTGACGGAACTCAAGGTGAAGGAATCAGCCTTTCCGTAGAGGACAAAATCAAAATCGCCTTGAAGCTCGATGAGCTGGGCGTTCATTATATTGAAGGCGGATGGCCCGGAAGCAACAGCAAGGATATTGAGTTTTTCGACCGCGTTAGGGATATGCAATTTCAAAATGCCAAAATCACAGCATTCGGAAGCACGCGCCGTAAAGACTCCAAACCTGAAGATGACATCAACTTGAACAGGCTTGTGGAATCAGGTGTCAAGGTCGCTACGATCTTCGGCAAATCATGGGATTTCCATGTTCATACAGCCATTCAAACTACACTTGAAGAGAACCTGGCCATGATCTATGACTCGGTACATTATCTGAAAAGCAAGGGACTCGAAGTCATTTATGACGCAGAGCATTTTTTCGACGGCTACAAGAACAATTCCGAATACGCCATGCAAACCATCAAGAAAGCTCAGGAAGCCGGTGCGGATTGGATTGTACTGTGCGATACGAATGGCGGATCCTTGCCGCAGGAAATCACTTCGATTGTAACAGCTGTCAAATCGAGCATCAATACACCAGTGGGCATCCACGCACATAATGATTGCGAACTAGCTGTAGCTAATAGTTTGGCTGCCGTACAAGCCGGTGCCAGACAAGTTCAAGGGACAATCAATGGCTATGGAGAGCGCTGCGGCAATGCCAACTTAAGCTCCATCATCCCGAATCTTCAACTGAAGCTGGACTATGAGGTCATTTCGGAGGAGCAATTAAAATCTTTAACTCAAGTTTCCCGCTATGTCAGTGAAATCGCCAATATGCACATGCCGGTTAACCAGCCATATGTCGGCAACGCTGCATTCGCCCATAAAGGCGGCATTCATGTGTCGGCCATCCTGAAGGCCGCTAGCACCTACGAGCATATCACGCCAGAGCTCGTCGGCAACAAGCAGCGCGTGCTCGTCTCTGAATTAGCAGGACAAAGCAATGTATTGGTCAAGGCGCAAGAATTAAACCTGGATTTCAACAAAGAGCATCAAAAAACGAAAGAAATCATTGAGAAAATCAAAGACCTCGAGCATCAAGGCTATCAGTTCGAAGGTGCCGACGCTTCACTTGAGCTTCTGCTCCGCGAAGCTTTCGAGGGACTTGAAGAGATTTTCACTTTAGAATCCTTCAAAATGCTTGTAGAGAAAAGCGCCAATCATTCTGTCGTGTCGGAAGCGATCGTGAAAGTAAAAGTACACGGTGAGACCATTTATACCGCGGCAGAAGGCAACGGACCAGTCAATGCACTGGATAACGCTTTAAGAAAAGCTCTCGTTCAGTACTACCCGGATATCCAGCAGGTACATTTGTCGGATTACAAGGTGCGCGTCTTGGATGAGAAAGATGCTACTGCCGCGAAAGTCAGGGTCTTAATGGAATCCACCGATTTCAACAGCACATGGAGCACGTTAGGTGTATCAAGCAACATTATTGAAGCAAGCTGGTATGCGCTGACCGACAGCTTACGATACGCTTTACTCGGGAAAACAAAAGTAGAACCTGCTAACAAGGACCAACAAGAACGTCTTGGTCTAGTCAATCATTAATACAAAAACAAAAGCTGCATCGAACCTGGACAAAAGCCAGAAATTCGACTGCAGCTTTTTTTCTATGTGCTCTTAATCAATTGACTAATTTTCTTATCCAATTCCTTCGGAGAAACGACATGAATGACATCGCGCACTACACCATTTTTATCAATTAAAAAGCTTGTAGGAATCGCGATTACCTTATAAGTATCTGCATTGGTCCCCTGCTTGTCTAGCAAGACTGGAAACGGGTACTTATATTGTTCAACGAATTTCTTGATATTCTCGATTTTATCACCCGGTGTTACATTAACAGCGTATAGATCGAATTGCCCTTCGTATTTTTTATATACATCCACTAATTCCGGAGCTTCTTCCTCACACGGCCCGCACCAGGACGCCCAAAAGTTAACAAGCATAGGCTTATCCCTGGCTCCGCCAACGGTATATTCTTTACCGTCTAGTCCTGTCAGCGTGAACGTCGGCGCCAAATAGTTCGTCTGTGGCGCTTCTTCCGCTGGGAGACTTGTCTGCCGGTCGGAATTGCTTACACTTTGGTATACGGCTAATCCGGCTAAAATAACAACGATGGCTAAGATAAAGCCATTCTTCTTCCACATAGTGCACCTCCACTCTGTCTATATTATCTCCAAAAGCTCGACAATTCCAACATCTGAAGAAAATTTTAAGAATGCAGAGACATCGTTAGGGAGAAAGTAAGGGTACAACTTTATAGCCACAAAGGAGCCGAGCGATGGAGAAGACAAAGAACAGACGGCTTGACATCGTATTTGAGAGTGAACTCTTTGATAAAACCAACAAAACGAATGTCAAGAAAAGCGACGAGAAAGAAGACAAGAATGCCGCTAAAGGATTAATTTGGCAGTTTATTGCGATTGCTACTATTCCGTTAGTGCTTGTTTTAGGGAACTCAATGCTTGTGCCCATTCTACCTCAACTGCAAGATGAATTAGGAATCACACGCTTTCAAAGCAGCCTGGTCATTTCTTTATTTTCCGTCACTGCAGGTCTTATTATCCCGATATCCGGATACCTTTCTGATCGATTTTCCCGGAAATCAGTCATCATTCCTTCTCTTATCATCTATGGAGCAGCAGGTGTCCTTGCAGGTTTTGGCGCGATATGGAAGTCGTATACGATTCTTATTATGGCCAGGGCTTTACAAGGCATAGGCGCCGCAGGAACCGCCCCCAATCGCGATGGCACTCGTAGGTGATTTGTACAAGGGAGCTACAGAAAGTAAAGCTCTAGGCCTCACAGAAGCCTCTAACGGCGCAGGTAAGGTACTAAGCCCTATTATCGGTTCCTTGCTAGCTTTAATCGTGTGGTTCACTCCTTTTTTCGCATTTCCGATTTTTTGCGTGTTATCTTTGTTAGCCGTTATTTTCATCATCAAAGAACCTAAACAAAAGAAAAAACCGCAGCCTCTTAAACAATATATCGGACAGATCGGCAGCATTCTGAAAAAAAGGGAAGATGGCTCATCACCTCATTCTTTGCCGGATCTCTGGCCTTATTTATTTTGTTCGGCGTACTCTTTTATCTGTCAGATATCCTGGAAGAGCCGCCTCATAATATCGACGGAGTGAAAAAAGGGCTAGTGTTAGCTATCCCTTTGCTTGGAATGGTTATAACCTCCTATACAACAGGAGCACTGATCAAAAAGAACGGTACGCTTATGCGGTGGCTAATCAATATTGGTTTAGCCTTGATGACCGTTTCGCTTGCATTAACGATTTTCTTCAATACAAATCTCTATATCTTCATTGGCCTTCTTACTATAAGCGCTATTGGCACCGGCTTGCTGCTTCCTTGTCTGAATACGATGATCACAGGCTCTGTAGAAAAAGAACAGCGCGGCATGATCACTTCCATATATAGCAGCCTTCGTTTTATCGGCGTTGCCTTTGGTCCGCCAATTTTTGGATGGTTAATGAAAATATCTCATCAAACCGTTTTTATTACTGTTTCCACCCTATCACTGATCACACTCGGACTTGTCTTCTTCTTGATCAAACCTAAAGGCCAGATTAGCTAGTTCTTCATAGAGAGAGGCAGATGTAACTGAGTCTGTCTTTTTCTCTTCTTATCACATATAATACCTTCTAAGATAAAAAGAAGGAGACCCACTATGTGCAGACACGTATTCATGCGGAAAGAATTGCTTAATAGTTTGATAAAGAACTCTTGCGAGAAACTGCCCGCTGAATCGTGTGGATTCTTACTGGGAAACATACAGAGTCGATGTTATGAGGTTCTCTCTTTCATCCCGGTTCCCAACATATCCAAGCAATCCCAAACTCATTTTACCATGGATCCAGCTGTTTCAATTCCAATTCTTACAAACGCTACCCACAGTATCCTTGGCATTTACCATTCCCATCCTACAGCAGCAGCAGAACCCTCAAGCTTAGATACAAGCACATTGTGGCACACATTCCCTTTGTATGGCATCATTTCACTTCAAAACGCAGATCGACCCCATATGCAATTTTATGAAATAAAAAAAGCCGCCCCAATCTCCTTCAACAAACTTTCGTTTGAGAGTGATTAGTAATGGCTTAACAGCGCATATAAGTCCCCTAGTGTGTCCACATTTCTAGACTTAATTTCTTCCATAAATTTCGACCATAATTGGGCTGTCATCAGAGAATCCTCTAACGCGTGATGCCTCTTCGTGACAGGTATTTGATAGGTGTCGAGCAATGCATCCAAGCTCAAATCTTTCCTCTTCGGCATGAGCCACTTTGCGATCATCATGGTATCAAGCACACGATGTGACAAACTTACCTTCGATGTTTTCCAGAGAGCTGCATTCAAGAAATTTTTATCATGACCGGTTGCGTGTGCTACTAGAACCTTTTGTCCGACAAATTCCAAAAACTCTCTCAAAACCTGAATGAGGTCTGGAGAATCCTGTGCCATTTCATTGGTTATCCCTGTTAGTTCAATGATATCTTCAGGAATTTTCCTCTTAGGATTTACCACACTATAAAAGGTGTTCCCATGCTCAATCTTATCGCCAATTACCGAAACTGCCCCAAATGAAATAATTTCATCTCCATTATATGGAGAGAAACCTGTTGTCTCCAGGTCAAAGACAGCTATCTCCATGGAATGGAGCGGCATATCAAACAGTGAATTCTTCCTCTGTTCTTTCAACATGGAACGAATAAATGCCATCTGCTGTGCGTTTTGCGCGTCGAACATAGAAGTAATAGCGGGTGTAATGCCTCCCATCTTATACAAGTGCCACATCCTGCCGGCGGGACGCATATCCTTCATAGCCTTTCACCTCTTCCACCGATCCGTCCAAATTAACCTTTTTCTCTATCTACCCGCGTATCTATGGATTTACTAACATACTTTTGCAAATCCATGCCAATCTTAAGACAGAACTTCAACTCCAGCTTGCAATCCTTCGTCAGCTGTTCGGCTGAAATTTTACTTCTTGTCGTATAATATCCGCCTTCCAATTGAAACGGAGTCTGATCCCTCAGCTTCACGGCAATGGCAAACGCCTCGCGCCAGCTTTGAATGAGCCCCTCAGGCACGGCCGATGCTTCAAGCAGTTTATTCATTCGCCCTATTGTCGATGATTCGGTGATACCGGACTGTATAGCAAGCAGCCTAATTCCATTCACAATCGGAATATACGCTCCATATTTGATATCAAATCCTCCTGCATCTTCCCCGTATCGCTCCGTAATTAATTGACCAAATACCCCTAACGAAATCTTGTGGTGAAGTGTGTTCGACAGCAGGCTTTTGAGAATAAGCGGATGCTGCCTCACATACCCAAGAAGCTCTGCCCTTAGTTGCTCTACCAGCTCATTCGATCCATACACACAGCGCATATCAGCAACAATTAACAAGTACCGTACGCTTTCCCAATTGGGATTCTCAAGCCATTCCCTTAACATCAAGCTGTAAGCTGAACAAGATTTTCTCCATTGCTTATTACTCGAGACCACATTCCCCTGACAAGGCGGATAGCCAAGCACATGAAGACCCTGTAAGATACAAGCCACCAATTCTGAAAAGTAATCTTCCAGCTCTTCTTCGGTATGGTGAGGTGACTCTTCATAAATAAATCCGTTGTCTTGGTCACTCCACAGCGTTTGTTCACTCCTGCCCCCGCTGCCAAACAACATGAACGCATATCGGACCGGAGGCTTCCCAAAACCTTGATCCTCCAACATTTGTTCAGAAAGCTCAACTGTTCTTCGGATCAACGTATCATGGAACAAGTTAATCTCACAGTTCGTCTCTTCGGAATAGGGAAAAAAGGAGATGCTCCCGAAACATCTCATGCACCTGATCCCTGGTTATTCGCATTTCATCAAAATGCTCAGATAAATGAATGCGTTCCATGATCTGTTCCAATGAGAGATGTTTCATGTTGCATCCCCTCGCTCTAGTCAGTAATCGACAGTAGTATAATCAGTACTTTTTGTTTAAACAGAAACTCCGCTTTGATTTGCTTTTTTCATTTGTTCAGGATAGCCGTAGGAACCATGTTCAGACAAATCCAAACCGATGATTTCTTCCTCTTCCGTTACACGAAGGCCTACCGTTGCTTTCACAATTCCTAGAATAATGAAGGACAATACAATAACGAATGCGAATGCTCCGAATACACCCAGAGCTTGAATACCAAGTTGGTGGAATCCGCCGCCATAGAATAAACCAGGACCGCCGATCGCTACTTTCTCAGCCAATTCTGGCGTTGCGAACAAACCAGTGGATAACGTCCCCCAAATACCTGCAATACCGTGTACGGAGAATGCGAAGATCGGATCGTCAATACCCGCCTTTTCAAACCATTGAGCCGTGAAGAAGGTAAGGATACCGGATACCGCACCGATTACGATAGCCGCCCAAGTATCTACGAACGCACAAGCCGCAGTGATTGCAACAAGTGCTGCGAGAACACCATTCAACATGCTAGGAATATCCGCTTTACCGAAGTAAATCCAAGAGATAACAAGCGCTGCAACACCGCCTGCCGCGGCTGCCATGTTTGTTGTTAAAGCAACATAACCGAAGAATCCGTCACCCATAGCACTTACGGTACTACCCGCGTTGAATCCGAACCAGCCAATCCAAAGAATGATAACACCCAGAACGGACAGGACTTGGTTATGTCCAGGGATCAAGTTTACTGTTTTGTCTTTATTATATTTGCCAATACGCGGCTTCAGCAAGATTGTTGCCACAAGTGCCGCTGTTGCGCCTTGCAAGTGAACAACTGTGGAGCCTGCAAAGTCTTGCATTCCAAGCTGAGCCAGCCAACCTCCGCCCCATACCCAGTGAGCAACAATCGGATAAATGACTACTGTGAACAAAATACTGAAGATAAAGTAAACAGAAAGCTTCGCTCTCTCAGCAAATCCGCCCCAAGCAATGGCAAGCGATACGCCAGCAAAGGCCAATTGAAACAAGAACTTAATGGAAATAGGAACATCCGCTGCAGCCAAGGAGCTAAATGCCGCCTTCGCTTGATCCTCAAGTCCGGAAACGAAGAATCCTGTTTCACCGAAGAAGGAGTTGCCATCACCAAAGGCTAAACCAAAACCGATGGCCCAGAAAGCAATCGCGCAAATACCGAAAGTTAGAATTGTTTTACCTGCTACGTGTCCGGCATTTTTCATTCTAGTAGAACCTGCTTCCAGCAGTGCGAAACCGGCTTGCATGAAGATAACTAAGACAGCTGCCAGCATAACCCAAACGGCATTGACTGCACTCGCTAATTGCGGCGTTGTCGGATCATCTGCAAACGCCAGAGTCGGGAACAATAATGACATGAGACCAAAAGCTAACACAAACTTCTTCACCATACGACCACTTCCCTTAATGTTAGTTTTTATAACACGCAATGAAATTCTTAATGTCATTATATACAGGAAGGTATAGTTTGACAATAGGATATTCACGAAAAAAATGAAAAAAACGAAAATAAACCTAACATGTTACATGCATAATTCGTGTTTCCCTTCATATACAGAAGTCAATGTTAAGGAATCTGCCGAGAATGCCTATTCCCGCACCTGCCAATAAAAGCATTACGTTTGACTGTACGGTTTGGAATCAGTTATCATTAAGTATAGTAGAAGCAACAAACCAAACATGGAGTAGAGGTGATTGTTAATGGGGAACGCAAAGCTCTATAAAATCGGAGAATTAGCCAAGCTTAGCGATGTCAGTCCTCGAACGATTGATTACTACACCAAGCTGGGATTGATTGAACCGGAAAAACGGTCTGATACCAATTACCGATTGTACAGCGATGAAACTTTGAGCTTGCTGAGGCGTATTGAACTCATGAAGAACGAGAAGTATACCTTAGAGGAAATCAAAGCGAGTCTGCAGCAGTTAAATAAAGTATCTCCAGACGACTCGGTGAGAGATAAGCTGACATCAATTCAACTTCACTTGGAGCAGGTTGTGAAAGAAGCCAAGGAATTGGATCCGATCATTCAGCAGCTTAAGCCCAGTCAAATGAAAAAACTTTATAAGATTCTTACGCAGCCCACCGCTGCCTGCATTGAGGCGCTTGTGATCCTCCTGGGCAAAAATCCATTCTCATAAATTGATTTGGAGGAATGCACATGTTTTTTCACCCGATGGATTTTCTCATTATTATTGCATTCGCACTTTCCATGTGGGCTTCGTTCCGCGTAAGGGGAACATTCAACAAATGGTCGGACGTACCTGTGTATTCAGGCATGACAGGCGCCCAAGCGGCCAGACGAATGCTTGATGCTAACGGCTTGTATGATGTACCCATTGAGGTAGTCCCCGGCGCACTCAGCGACCATTACGACCCTCTTGCAAGAGTTGTCCGTCTTTCCGAGGCTGTTTATTATCAAAACTCCGTTTCAGCTGTATCCGTAGCTTGCCATGAAGTGGGGCATGCCATTCAGCATAAGGTTCATTATCCGATGCTCGTGCTTCGCCATCAAATGTTTCCCGTTGTAAATTTCGCTTCAGGCGTAGCACCGTTTCTGATATTGGCGGGTTTCCTCTTTCAACAAATCCCTTGGCTTCTCGGACTTGGTATTATTTTCTTCTCTGCTGCAGTTGCTTTTCAATTAGTCACTCTGCCTGTCGAATTCAATGCCAGCTCCCGAGCTCGTGAGCTCATGGTTGCCGAAGGCTTCATAACCAATCAGGAGGAACGCGGAGTCGCCAAAGTGCTCAACGCCGCTGCTCTCACTTACGTTGCTGCCGCTCTCATATCCATATTGGAGCTGCTCAAATATATTATGATATTCAACAGCCGCAGCGATGACGAATAAAGGTAAACTAAAAAAGCTTTTCGGTCCCGCCCTCTAAGGGAGATACCGGAAAGCTTCTTCTTTTCGCATTATTTAAGAATTTGAAAATAATCAAATAAAAATCGACGAAACACATCTGCAACAAGCGGCAGCTTTTGCTCGTTTCTACGAATAAGACCGACTGTACGGGTGACCTGCGGGTCCGTAACCCTTATTTTCGCCGGCTGCATAATTCCGCCTTCCATCAGCGCCATACTTGGCAGCAGGCTGACTCCCATACCTGCAGCAACTAACCCTCTGATCGTATCGGTTTCTTCACCTTCAAATTCGATCTTGGGCGTGAAACCAGCTTTCACACATGCTTCCATCACAATCGAACGCAGCGTGTACTCCTCGCTGAACATCACAAAGGAATCATCTTTAAGCTGTTGAAGTCGGATCGAATTGTAATCCGCAAGAATATGATTGGGAGGGAGGATGGCAAACAACTCTTCTGTAAGCAGGATTTCTCCGGTGACATAATCATGAGACTCAGGAAATGGGGAAATAAATGCGAGATCCAGCTCACCTTTCGAAACATCCCGAATCAGACTATTATACGTCCCTTGACGAAGTCTAAACTTCACATTAGGATGGTCCTTCTTAAAAGCAGCAATGACGGAAGGAAGCAAATGAATGACCAAGCTATGCGGAAAACCAATTCGAATTTCGCCGGCCTCGGGATCAAGAAATTCGTGAATTTCTCCGACCGCTCGCTCCAAATCCGTTAAAATCCCTTCCACTCGGCTCAAGAATAACTGTCCGACTGACGTCAAATGAAGGTTACGCCCCTTCTGTACAAAAAGACTTACTCCTAGCTCTTCTTCCAATAAGTGAATCTGACGGCTGACAGCCGATTGCGCCACGTGCATTTCCTCCGCAGCTTGCGTAACGTGCTGTTTTCTGGCTACTTTCACGAAATATTGCAATTGTCTTAGTTCCACATTCCAATCCTCCAACATCAACGGACAGCTAAAGAAAAATCTGAGGTCATACGGCTCTAATTATAGCTTTAGCACGGTAATTGGACAAGCCGAGTTCAAAAAGCTTATAATAATAAAGTTGGTATTTTGGATGGTAAATAAAGGAGGAAACGTACATATGGCACAAGAACGCACAGGTGTTGCAACACTAAAAGGTAATCCGATCACTCTCGTAGGTCCTGAAATTAAAGTAGGTGACAAAGCACCTAACTTCTCACTCAACAAAGACCTGATGAATCAAGCTACTCTAGCTGACTATGCCGGTAAAGTTAAGCTGATCAGCGTTGTTCCTTCTCTAGATACAGGCGTGTGTGATGCACAAACTCGTCGTTTCAACGAAGAAGCAGCTAAGCTTGGCGATAATGTTGTTGTTATTACCGTGAGCGTAGACCTTCCGTTCGCCCAATCCCGCTGGTGTGGCGCTGCTGGAATCGACAAAGTCATTACTTTGTCCGACTACAAAACGAGAGCGTTTGGCGAAGCTTACGGCGTACTTATTAAAGAAATTCAGCTTGATATGCGTTCAATCTTCGTGATTGATGCTAACGATACGGTTCAATATGTAGAATACCTGGGTGAAATGACGAGTCATCCGAACTATGAAACAGCTATTGAAGCTGTAAAGAAACTCGTGTAAGGCAGCTGAAACCCACAACCTATTTATTCTTATAGCGAAATAAAAACAGCAAGGAGGCCAAGCTTCCCTGCTGTTTTTGTTATGAGTCAATTTTATATGAAGCTAGCTTTCGATCTAATTGCTTATAAATATCCAAGATTGTCCGATAATTGGACCCCAAGTCTCCCATAGAACCGCGGGAAGCTGAATAAATATCTATAGCCGTCTTAACAGGAGTAATACCAAACAGGGTTAAAGTCACATCCTGTGTACGTCCCAGCATTGTTCTTCGTTCAACTACGATTTCACCAACATTTTTAACCTCATGCAGAAGCTTGTACCCCGGTGTCTTCTTAATGACCGCCGTTACTTCCTCCCATACTTGGTCCTTAGGCAGCTTATAATATCTTGTTTTGAGCAGTGGATCCTTGGCTCTCTCCCCGGTCGATTCGTGACTACGAACCAAACCTATTAACATTCTCTTTAGCAAAAGCCGTTCCCCCTTCAATGAAGTGTATAGACCGCTTGCCTTTTCTACACTTCCCCTATCTTACCACTGATTAAGCCCAAGAAAAAGAGGTAAAATAAAAGTAAGAAGAGCAAGGATGTGTCGCACCCCTGCTCTATTTGCCTTATTTTGCATATGATCATCCAAAAAATGTGCTATACAGCAGGTAAGCATTCAAAACTGCAATAACAATAGCAACAAACCAACTTAACACCTGCATCCATACTGGAGCGACAAGCTCACCCATTTTCTTACGGTCAGCTGTAAATTTTACAAGCGGTATTACGGCGAAGGATAGCTGCAAGGAAAGGATGACCTGGCTAAGTACCAGCAGATCTGAAGCACCCTTTTCTCCTGAGATTGCGATGACAATAACTGCAGGCACAATCGCAATCATTCGGGTAATTAAACGGCGAAGCCATGGAGTTAACCGAATATTGAGGAACCCCTCCATTACGATCTGACCTGCCAAAGTACCGGTTAAAGTCGAGTTTTGCCCCGATGCTAGTAAAGCAACTCCGAATAAAATACTTGCTGCTCCAGTTCCAAGTACAGGTCCAAGCAGCTTATAGGCATCTTGGATTTCTGCTACTTCTTGGCCCGCCGAATGGAATGCAGCGGCAGACAGGATCAGAATTGCTGCATTAACAAACAGCGCCAACATTAATGCAACCGTCGAATCAATCGTAGCAAAACGAATTGCCGAGCGTTTCCCTTCAATGGTAGGCTCAATTTTACGAGTTTGAACAATTGATGAGTGTAGATAGAGATTATGCGGCATCACAGTCGCACCTAGAATACCTAAAGCAATATAAAGCATTGCGGGATTCGTCACGACCTCTGTCGTTGGAATAAAACCTGCTGCGACAGCTTTTAATTCAGGTTGTGAGAATATGAGCTCGAAAACAAAACAAACGGTGATTAAAACCATTAAACTAATAACTAAAGCTTCTATATAACGAAATCCTTTTTTCTGAAGCATCAGAACAATTAAGACATCTACAGCTGTAAGTATGACACCATAAATCAACGGATCCCAAACAGGAGATTTAATGCAATAGCAGCACCGATGACTTCCGCCAAATCACATGCGGCAATCGCTAATTCGCAAAGTATCCATAGCACAAAAGAGACCGGCTTACTATAATGATCTCTACACGCCTGGGCCAAATCTCGGCCAGTAACAATACCTAAACGTCCTGATAATGCTTGCAGTAAAATGGCCATCAAATTCGAGATTAAAATAACGGATAAGAGCGTATAACCAAACTGTGAGCCGCCCGCCAAATCGGTTGCCCAGTTACCAGGGTCCATATAACCCACCGCAACCAAATATCCTGGTCCCACAAAGGCAAGAAGCTTACGAAAAAATCCGGCCTTCTTGGGTACAGACAAGCTTTGGTGCACTTCCGGCAAACTCGGCATAGGAGACTTGCTTCTCCAGCCTTTTAATTCTTCATCCGTCTTCTTGTAAGCCACTTCCATAAATCGATCCCTTCTTTCGTGTGACCAATAATGTTGTCCGGGGGAAACTTTATATTGCAATTATACTACACAACTTCATATTATGCTACTGGCAAACAGTTATGTGCATACGGAAATATTTTTCCCTAAGGAAACATTTGAAGACATGTATGATGAAAGTTCCCTATCCTTTCAGAAAGTTTAGGACCAAGCCCATTTACTTCGTTGGTTCAGCTTATGAAAATGAATCGCAAGATGTACCAGTAAAAATGAGATGAAGCTTCTCTTGTTGCTGCTGCAATTAAGCTTTAATTTATAGGTCACATCTACGAGCCCGGAAAATCTGAAGTTTACAATGCAATAATCGTAAATTTTGCAGAAAATTATTTCTTGCTGAAGAAGGATTTCAAGCCAGCAGTGCGAATATGTTAAGAATATATCTTTGTATATTTATTAAACAAACAAAGATGATGCAAACACTATTTTATTCATAATTTCCAGGGGTGATTCGATTCATGACGTATTTTTTAGGCTTAGATTTAGGAACATCTGCTGTCAAATGTATCCTTGTTGATGATACGGGCCATGTAACTGCAAGTCACAGTGTTGAATATCCTCTGTATCAACCACATCCGGGATGGGCAGAACAGCATCCTGAAGATTGGTGGATGGCTACTGTCGAGGGGATCCGCGCGCTGATCCAGAAGGCTGGTATTCAAGGTAATGAAATAGCAGGAATTGGTTTTTCCGGCCAAATGCATGGTTCTGTCTTCTTGGATGAAGCGCAGCAAGTCATTCGCCCCGCTCTCCTTTGGTGTGATCAACGTACTGGGGAGCAGTGCGAATATATCGAAAATACAGTAGGCCGCGAAGAGCTTGGCCGTCTCACAGGCAATAAGGCGCTCACTGGTTTTACAGCGCCTAAGATCATTTGGCTCCGCGATCAAGAGCCGGAGCATTATGAGCGTGTTCGCCACGTGCTGCTGCCGAAGGATTATGTCAGGCTGCGCCTGACAGGAGAATTCGGCATGGACATGGCGGACGCAAGCGGCACGCTGCTCTTGGACGTAGCCGGCCGCAAATGGTCGGAGACGGTCGTTGATCGACTCGGCATCCCCATGGCATGGCTGCCGCCGCTCTTTGAGTCCGGCGACGTAGCGGGCAAGTTGCTGCCTGAAGCAGCAGCCTTGACCGGGCTAGCCGCCGGTACGCCAATCGTCGCCGGGGGCGGCGATCAAGCCTGCGGCGCCGTCGGCGTCGGCGTTGTCCGCCATGGCATCGCGTCCGTGGCGCTCGGCACTTCCGGTGTCGTCTTTGTCCACGACGACACTTATCAAGCGGATGAAGCGTGCCGACTTCATTCCTTCTGTCACGGCGTGCCAGGCAAATGGCATCGCATGGGTGTTATGCTAGCGGCTGGCGGCTCTTTCCAATGGTGGCGCAATCACTTTGCCCACGAAGAGCTTGAGCAGGCTAAGCGAGAAGGAAAAGACGTCTATGAGATTCTGACAGCCGAAGCAGAAGCTGCACCACTGGGCAGCGAAGGACTGATCTTCCTACCCTACTTATCCGGCGAACGTACACCGCATCCGGACCCTAAAGCACGCGGCGGCTTCATTGGCTTGAACCTACGTCATGGCAAAGCTCATCTAACTCGCGCTATTCTTGAAGGTATTACATTTGGACTGTATGACTCTATGCAGCTAATCAAGGAGTCAGGCATCGAAGTTACGGAGCTGCGAGTCAATGGTGGTGGAGCCAGAAGTCCTTTCTGGCGTCAAATGATTGCAGACATCTTCGGTATTCCTGTTGTTACCGTCAACTCAACAGATGGACCTGCCTACGGCGCGGCAATCATGGCCGCTTCCGGAGTACTCCAGGAAGATATCACTACCCTATGTGAGAAATGGATCCAAGTTGTTGATCGCATGGAACCGATAGCCGAAAACCATAACCGCTACAATAGCTACTACCAAATCTACCGCAAACTGTATGGAACATTAAAAGAAACTTTCCATGAATTGAGCGATTTGGTACAAAAATAGAAAAAGAAAAAGCCCTTTCTATTTAAAAAGGGGCTTTTTCTTCATATTACTTGAATGTATAAGATTTTTATACTATAAGTAGAAGTATAACTATTATAGGAGATTTTTATGTCAACAGAAATCATCCAAACCAAAAAGAAATTATTTGCTAATCTTATTGATTTATATGTGTGCGACCATACCTACCTATTTTACATTAAATAAATTTATGGTTGTTGATCTGCCGCTTATAACATTAGCATCTACACTGTACTTAATCAGAGCTGAATACATAAGAATAAGCATAAAAGAAGCCTTCTCCAGAATATCAATCGGCGGTTGGGTTCAGAAGGCGATTTTTATTCCATTATTATTAGAAATCGCTTTCAATTTATTGGTTCCTAGCTCTAAAATTAATGTGCCACATCAACTTATGCTGGAGTATCCAATTCAGTCCGTTCATATGATTTTAAACGCTCCTATCGTAGAAGAAATAATTTTCCGTAAGATAATCTTTGGATCCTTAGTTTCGAAAAGCAATTTTTTTATCAGCGCTTTTATTAGTTCTATACTATTTGCTGCTTTGCATAACGATTGGCAAGGATTCCTACTATACTTCGTTATCGGAGTTGTTTTCTGCTATATTTACTATAAATCTAGTTCCATAATTCCAACCCTAATAGGGCATTTAATTTTAAACTTTATTTTTATAATTAATGTTTCCAATCATATATAACTGGTCGAAGTCGATTTATGTCGACCTTTGTAGTATATTAAATAGTATATGCTTTTGGTATAAATAGGCTTATACTCTCTTTAAGAGGATTGGCTATACAAAAGAACGAATAAAAAAGCAGAAAACATAATAATGAAACGATGGTGAATCAACATGAACTTCTTAATTAATATTTTCTTTTCATTTATTGAGTTTCTAGCGGGCCTTTCCTTTGCGGATGTACTCTTCAGATTGCCAGTAGAGAAGAACAAGAGATTAAAACACGTGATTATATCTTTATTTCTCGCCTTAGAATCAGCATATTTTACAACTTATTGGCATAACGCACTAATAAACTTTATGTTCACTTTATTTTTGTGGATAATTTCGTTAGTAGTATTTTTTCAAATTTCGATCTGGTTTAGTATGTTAATTGGCATTGTTTCAGGCTTGTTGGGTGTTGGACTTGAATTGATTGGGTTTATGATAGGAAATTTAATTGAATCAATAAATTTAAATAAAATCGATGACTTAACGAGGAACATAGTTCTATTTTCTGTTGCACTTGTTCTTTACTTAGTCTCTGTTTTGTTAAGCAGGAAAAAATTTGGATTTTTAATTCCTAATATTTACGCAAATCCTCCATTAAACAAACTTTTTTTCATTGTTTCTTCGTGTATGATAACATCCCTATTAGTTACAGTCTTTGTTAATTATTTATACATTGGAAATATTGGAATTATTCATTTAATTGGTACAGTATTATTATTAATATGTACATTTCTAGTTGTAACTTTCTCTTATAAATTAAATAAGAAACTTCTAAAAGATAAATATAATAGAAACGGGAATTCGACATGGATTTAATTGATAGATATATAGCAAGCATTGCTGATTATTCTGTTAATAATAATCCGAAATCTCCATCTCGAGAGGTTATCGTTTTTGTTTTTAAAGTTTTGGCAAAATATTTCCGTTAGCTTCGCTACAACACTTATTATATCGATTTTTACAAATCACATAAAAGAAGCATTACTCGTTATACTTTGTACAATTCTTCTTAAAATGTTTATTGGCAGTTTACATTTTGAATCATCAAGTTTATGTATGATATATTCATCACTAGTTATGATAGGACTCACTCATATTAATATTGACAACTCTTATTTCAACTACTTTATTGGTTTCCTAGCAGCATTATCTATAATATTATATGCTCCAAAAAATGTTAGAGTTTTTTTCAAATTCAAGAAAGAAAATTTCAAATATCTAAAATGGCTAGGTGTACTACTTATTCTCTTAAGTCTAGTCTTGGGAAATTCCACTATCATTCTTAGTTTTGCTTTTTATTCTATATCAATAAGTCCTTTATTCGAAAAATTATTCATACTCTTAGAAAGGAGGAAACAACCATGAAAAAAAATTACGTTAACTGCAATATCTATGATTGTCGCAGCAGTAGCTATGATCATTCCATTGGCTGGTCCATTAAGTTGGTCTGCTAACTCCCCAGAAATCCCACAAGAACTAAAAGACAAATGGAATGTATAATTCCATGTCCAGCAAAAACGGACTATCTCTACATAGAGATAGTCCGTTTTTGCTTACTTTCGTTTTTACACAAAAAAAGAAACCCGCATATGCCGTCCGGTTTTGGTGTTTCAAACCCGCTCTCGCAGGTGGGTGTCCGCAAAAGCATATTAGAAGTCCCTTTTCGAGGGCATGTCAGCTATGCTTTGATTTAGGTCTCCCTAGAAACAGTCATTGGTTCAAAACAACTTAAAACCGAGACGAACATCGCAGGATTCTTTTGTAGTTCTTATTATAGTGCTCTACAACATGTTTTTCAACTGGTAGGTTTACACTTTATTGTTCTCATCATTGGATGAAGTATGCGTGTCCGACTCATGAGATTCTGACAAGCTAGGCTCCGATTCTGTGATGTCTTTATCGTTGTCATCTTCGTTCTGCTCTTGATTCATTTGAGCCTTCTCTTCAAGCTCCTGCTGTTTCATTTGAAGCTTCGTGAAGCTACGGTTAAACTGCCAGAAGGAGAACGTTGCGACAACGCTTCCCATGAAGAATACAACAAGGAAAAAATTCATCTTGGTTAAGCAGATGTAGACGATTACACCATTACAAAGTATGGTGACGATCGAATTGATCGGACTGCCAATAGTGATCAGAATGGAGTTTTTGACTATCTGAAGCACCTTCATATGCAAATGAACCATGATGGAGAAGAAGTTAAACATGGCGATAGCAATAACTACTGAAAATGCGATAAACAGCACAGAAAGCATTTTCAGAGATCCGCCTTGCTTGGTGTAAAAGAAATAGTTCACGACAATGATCGCGATAACAATAATGAATATGATTCCGCCAACCATACTCTGAACATAATTTTCTTTATAGCCGCGGAAAAATGTTTTCAGAAGCGGCACATCTTCTTCCCCAGTCACCCATTTTCTTGCTACGGTGAACATCGCGGCCGTTGCAGGAAATAATGTAAACGGTGACAATATCGCTACAATAGGAAGTATGGATAGAAATGCATCCGTAGTTTGACTTACCAAACCCATAAATCCGAAAAAGAAAACTGGAATCGAGCACACAATCCACAAAAGATTAATGACGGTTAACCGCATAATCCATTCGGTAATTCTGTATAGCCCTCCCATGACTCCTCTAAACTCCAAAACTGGGCCCTCCTCAGCAGATGTAATGTTTCCATTATAACTTATTTTCATCTATATAGGTAGACGTTTGAAAGGATTGGAAACAGCGCAAAAAAGGCGAGGATCTTGTAATCCCCGCCCCTCTCATATATTAGTTGTTCACCAAAGTCTCTTCGTTCTTGCGCGGAGCTCTGGAACGGTCACGGTTTCCGCTGTTATAATCTCGGTTGCGATTTGAAGAACTGCGTCCTTCTCCATCACGGTTGTAGCCGCCTTCTTTGGAACCGTAATCGCGTCCGTCTCTGCGAGGATATCTGGAGTTAGAGCCATAGCCTCCCCCGCCTTGACGATCGTTTCTACGGTCTCCTGAGCCGTAACCGCCTCCGCCTACACGGCGGCCTGAGCTGCGAACATCGAATTTTTTCTTTCTAGCGCGAATTGGCTCTTCCGGAGTAAGTTCGATTTCAACTTCTTTCTTCTCGCCGGTCAGTAGCTTCATTGCAGCCGCAAGCAAGTTAACGGAATCATACTGCTCAAGCATTTGAATAGCCAAGCCTTTGAACTCGTTGTGGCTTTCATTTTGCATAATTTCCAAAATGCGTTCAGCTGTGACTTTTTGTTTACCTTCAATCGCATCCGCCAAGCTAGGTAGCGGCTTTTTGGAAATGCGGTGACGAGTCACTTTTTCGATAAAATGCAGGTGATCAATTTCTCTTGGGGTAACAAATGTCCAAGCTGTTCCTTCTTTACCAGCGCGTCCAGTACGACCGATACGGTGTACGTAGCTTTCAGGGTCTTGAGGAAGGTCAAAGTTCACTACGTGAGTAACACCGGACACGTCCAATCCGCGTGCAGCCACGTCTGTAGCAACAAGAACATCAATGCTGCCGTCACGGAACTTTCTCATGACATTGTCACGTTGATTTTGGGACAAGTCGCCGTGCAAGCCTTCTGCCGCGTAACCTCTTTTTTGCAACGCTTCAGCAAGCTCATCGACTCTTCGCTTTGTTCTTCCGAAAATAATCGCAAGCTCAGGAGATTCCATATCCAGCAAACGGCTAAGGGCCTCAAACTTCTGTTTCTCATGAAGCTCAATATACGCCTGATCGATTAGCGGAGCGCTAATGCTTAGGAATAACGGAAACATGCTCAGGGTTGTTAAGGAATTGTTGCGCCAATTTTTGAATGTTAGCAGGCATAGTTGCGGAGAACAGCATCGTATGACGCTCGTCAGGAACTAGACTCAGGATGGATTGAATATCATCCATGAAGCCCATATCCAGCATTTCATCCGCTTCATCAAGAATAACAGTTTTTACATCATCCAGTTTAATCGTTTTGCGGTTGATATGATCAAGCAAACGTCCTGGAGTTCCGATAATGATCTGCGGTTTCTTTTTAAGTGCACGAATTTGCTTAACGATATCCTGTCCGCCGTAAATTGGCAGTGAGCGAATTCCTTTGAAGCGTCCAAGCTTCTCGATCTCTTCCGCTACCTGAATCGCAAGCTCTCTTGTAGGACACATGATAAGTGCACTAATCCGGTCTTCTGTGATGTTGATTTTATTAACAAGCGGTATACCGAATGCTGCGGTTTTTCCGTACCGGTCTGTGCTTGACCGATTAAATCGCGGCCTTCCATAGCGAGCGGAATTGTTTTTTCTTGAATCGGTGTAGATTCTTCAAAACCCATCTCCGTAATTGCGCGTAAAATTTTTGGTTCTAAACCAAACTCTTGAAATGTTTTCAATACATTCAATCTCCTTTTGTACAGGGCAGGCTAATGCCTTGTTTCTTTTTTACCCTTAAGTACGACTTCCTATCCGTGTCTATAGTTTTCTTAGCGGAATCCACTTCTCGATTTACATCATCCATGATCCAACCGGCCGCCCTTAAGAATATCTCGAGTATTATACCACAATCTCATTACATATTTCCAGAGGCACTTCTTTGATTAGAACGAAACCAGCCGTACACCCTACACGTATAAGACAAATAGAGAAAACAATCGAAATATAAAGAGGAGCGTTTCATATGTCAATATTTAAACGTGTGAGCAATATAATCCGCAGTCAAAAGCAAGCACCAGCCTCTGCTGAACCGACCAATCCCTTAGAAGATTCGCGTGTCGGGGATATCGTTAATGTAGACCTTGAAGAGTATGTGATTTCTGGAAAGGTTGTTTATTTTGACCGGGGATTTGCCCCCCACCGTTACGCATACTACTTGCAAAGCGGAACGAATATTCAATGTTTAATTGTAGAAAAAGGAAGAACGTTCGACTGCTTTATATGCAGTTTTGTGGAAGGCGCCTTAGACGATCCTAATGATGTTCCTTCCCGTTTAGAGCTTGATGGCGATACGGTTTTCGAATTAGAACATTACCGCAGTGATATGACACGCACAGAAGGTAATACAGATTTCCGCAGCGGTGACGATGTGATGTTTTGGCGATATTTCGGACCGGATAAAAGGTTTTTCTTCCTGCAGTGGCAGGATGGTAAATTTGTAGCTATGGAAGGCGAGCGGACACCGGGTAATCAAATAAAATTTTTAAAATCGACGCTATAAACGAGCTGTGGTATCATTAACCATGCACCGGAAGGAGGGATGCTATTCATGAAAAAATGGTCTTTTTGGATTGCCATTGTACTTACCATTTCCCTTTTGACTGCATGCGGAGACGCCGGAAGCTATGTGAAGAACGAATACCCTCTGGTCAGTGTGGACGGCAAGGGAAGCAATTTGCAAAAGGTCTACGCAGTAGAAGGCAAGACAGTTCCAGCTGTTGCAGCAGAACTGGCAGCACAGGAGACACCGCAAGAGAAAAGCAAGGAATCCGATGACGAGATGTTCTTGCTCTATAACGATAAGATTATCAATATTCAAAAGGATCCTCAGGCAAGTAATAATACACTTGTAGAAATCAATACGATTCAATATGCAAGAGAGCATTACGATTCCTCATTCTTGCAAGGATATTTAACCGCGAGCCTCCTGCAATCCGTTTTTGGCGGAGGTTGGTTTAATAGCCATAGAGACTATGATTATCGGGGTTACACTCGAACTCCAACCTACAGTGCAGGTGGTGGATCGACTGCCAAGCCTCCTGTCACGGATACGACAAGCGATAAAAAACCGACTACTTCTGACCGCACGGGGACGTTCAAAACCGGCACCGGTAACTCCAGTATGAATACAGGAACCGCTGGCAGCGGCAGCAGCTCAACGACAAGAAAAAACGATGGATCTACGCCGAACAAAGTAACCAAACCTTCGGTTAGCAAACCCAGCACTACGAAACGAACAGGATCCTTTAAAAGAAGATAGCCTCATTAAGAAAACAAGCAAATTCTTCAAGAAAGAATAAGCTTGTTTTCTTTTTTTCATTTATTGACCATAGTTAAAATAAAGTTTACACTTCATTTGTGCGAATGATACAGGCATGAACCCCATAGGATGTAGAGGTGGAGATTTTTGAAAAAAACGCTTGATATTCTTATCATTTTTGTCGGCGCGATTCTCATATCCGTCGGTTTTAACATGTTCCTCATTCCGCACCAGCTGCTCAGCGGAGGCGTCTCCGGTATCGCCATGCTGATCGGCTATTTTACCAAGTGGAATATCGCTCTGCTCTACCTGCTGCTCAATATGCCAATTATGATCTGGGGACTCCCTCTCTATTGGCAAACGATTCATTGTTTACAGCGTCATATCCGTCGTACTTACTTCTTGGCTTATGCAGGTGCTGCCCACGAGCTATGTCGCGCAAGCTCCTATCCTCGGTGCTGTATTCGGCGGCGTTCTAATTGGTATTGGCAGCGGTATTACGCTTAGGATCGGCGGCTCCACCGGCGGATTTGATATTGTGGGTTCCGTTCTAACCCGTAAATTTGATTTTCCACTTGGTACAATCCTCTCTGCACTGAACGGCGGCGTAATTCTATTATTAGGTTACTACAAGCAGGATTGGGATCTTCCCCTCTACTCGATGCTTACGATCTACATCAGCGGTAAGGTCGTGGATGCCATCCACATCCGGCATGTGAAAGTGACAGCTTTTATCGTTACGATGCAAAAAGATGAATTACTAAAACGGCTGCTGCAATTGCCGCGCGGCGTAACGGTTATGAAAACAGAAGGTGCTTATACGAACAAGCAGCATGACATGTTGATGACTGTAACCACACGGTATGAGCTTGCAGAGTTAAAACGGATAATCAAAGCAATAGATCCGAAAGCATTCGTAAATGTAGTTGAAACGGTTGGTGTTATGGGCGAATTCCGCAAGCCTAAGTGAGAGATTTTGAAACAACCGTGAAAACAGCCTCTTTCAGAAGCGTCTTTTGTTGTGCTATAATAAGAATTGTAATTTCATATAGTTCTGGTTTGATCACAGTGGTTCAGGCGTAGGTCTTTTTCTAATCTTATGATTGGAAGGGTGATGCTTGTGGAGACAGTCAAGTTATCCAGGATTGTGATGAAATTAACGCCGGAGTTGATTTCCTTTTTGACCAGCAGTGAGCTGGAATCCGAAATCGTACTGCGATATGGATTGGAAGCACTCGAAGCGGAAGACGTGATGGAAATTATTCAATTCAGCATCTCTGAGCACCACAAAGACGCCTTTTACCATTAAGAGGCGTTTTTTTCTGCAGACGGATTTGTTTGAGTTTTGTAATAAATAGGCTGTGTAGTTTATAATAAGATCGTGGTATGATGGTAGGAGAAGAAACGAAACTTGGAGGTGTTATCATGGGTGCGTTATCACCATGGCACATCATATTGATTGCGATTGTCGCGCTTCTCTTGTTTGGGCCCAACAAGCTGCCTGAGCTAGGACGCGGTTTTGGTAAAATGTTTAGAGAATTCAAGGACGCTACGAACGGAAACAACGGCAACTCCTCAGACGAGCAGCTGCCACGTAAAGAAGTAAACCAAGCAGAAATCACCAATTCCGAAACAGGACAAGTTCAAAAGTAAAGAAAAGACACCCGGTTCTAAGTTGGCTTGCATAAGCCCTAAGAGTCCAGGGTGTTTTTTTGTTCACGAAAAGCTTATCACGTCTTCCTTCCTGACAGTCATCTACGTGTTTCAACAATCCTCTACAATTTTCCTCTGTGCGGGAATTCTTGCTTGCCTTATAATACTAATAGAATGATAGATGGGAGAGGAATTATTCATCATGGATATTTTACTTGCTTCTTTAGTGATGATTTGGGGAAATGTTACGGCTACAAACCCCGACGCCAATTTTGAGCAGCTAGTTCAGGCATCCCTGGATGCCAAGAATGCTGTTGTGCAAACGGCTGCTGCAGATGGGACGAATACGCTGGTTCCTGTAAACAAGGTCGACCCGCAGAAGGACGCTCCTAAAGTGAAGGGAATTTACTCCACAGCGCATAGCGCAGGTGGAAGCCGTTTGAACACACTTGTAAAACTGATGGATGATACGGAGCTTAATTCCATGGTCATCGACGTGAAGGACGACTGGGGCTATATCACATGGGAGACCGGCAATCCGGACCTTGACGCCATGGGCACTACCCAGAAGATTATCGGCGACATGCCTGCGCTTATGAACACACTCAAGGAGCATGACATTTATCCGATCGGACGTATCGTGGTATTTAAGGATACGGTGCTAGCCAAGAAGCACCCAGAGCTATCGTACATAAACCCTGACGGTACGCTGTGGGGCAATAGCAAAACTCCACCTGACAGCTTTGTGAATCCATACATGAAGGAAGTATGGGACTACAACATTGCCGTGGCTAAGGAAGCTGTCAAAGCAGGCTTTAAAGAAATCCAGTTTGATTATGTCCGCTTTCCGGAAGGCTTTGAAAAAAGAGCCGATATTCTGAAATACACCAGAGACGAACGTAGCCGCATTGATGCCGTAGCTTCTTTTGTCAAATATGCTAGGGAGCAACTAGAGCCACTAGGTGTGCGTGTTTCCGTTGATATTTTCGGATATGCGGCATCAGTACCCGCAGCAGAAGGAATCGGGCAAGATTTTGAGAAAATTTCCGAGAATGTAAATGTGATTTGTCCCATGATTTACCCAAGCCATTACGGCAACGGCTGGTTTGGAACTAAAGTACCGGACGCTGCTCCTTATGCGACCATCAACGGAGCTTCAGTCGATACGAATAAGAAACTGGAAAGCCTCGAAACTCAGGGGTTAAAGCCTATCGTTAGACCTTGGATCCAAGACTTTACAGCGTCCTGGGTACCCGGCCATATTAAATACGGCAAGCATGAAGTCGAAGAACAAATCAAGGCTCTCAAAGACAACGGCATTGATGAATTCTTACTATGGAACGCCAATAACAACTATACACCTGACGTAAATTATTAATACCCGGCATATGACAGCCGTCCGCACATCAGATTAGTGATGCCGGACGGCTGTTTGACATGTTCTTTTTACCTCCGCTTATTTACTTATGAACCCATTTTTAATATCATGAACCTGAAAGTTCGCGAGCCGGAAACGACCACCATTACATCCGAGGGAGTGATTCAAAATGAAAATCATCGCCATCACAGGTATGGATCTCACGTATTTACAAGATCACCTGCCTAAGGATTTACAAGAAAAGGTTAGCTTCCAGTGGTTTAGGGAAACCGATGAAGCTATAGATTTCGTTGAAGACGCTGATGCTATTGTGACTACAGGGAGAATGCATCCCAAGATAACGGCTAAAGCAGCAAAGCTGAAATGGGTCCAAACCTTGTCGGCTGGTGTAGACAAGCTTCCACTGAAAGAATTTGCCGAGCGAAATATTATACTCACAAACGCCAGAGGGTACATACCGTACAAATGAGTGAATTCACTCTTAGCCTGATGCTCCAATGGGTTCGTAAGAGTAACCTTCTTAACCACAACCAGCAGCACCAAAAATGGGATGCAAGCGTTCAATTTGACGAGCTATACGGCCAAACACTGGGCATAATCGGCGCGGGAGCGATCGGGAAGCCGTAGCCCGGAAAGCGAAAGCGTTTGATATGCAGGTGATCGGTCTGAACCGAAGCGGCACCCCGAATGCACATTTTGACGAAATGCTCTGCGGCGATGCCGGATTGAATGAGCTTCTCACAAAGAGCGATTTTGTATTACTGCTGCTGCCAAGCACATCCAAAACGAAGCAACTTATTACCAAGGAACATCTTTCACTGATGAAAAAGACCAGCTTCTTGATCAATATGGCACGCGGTGAAGTCATCGACGAAGCAGCGCTAATTGATGCTCTTCAGACAGGGAAAATCGCCGGAGCTGCTCTGGACGTGTTCGAACAAGAACCGCTTCCAGCTGATTCTCCGTTATGGAAGCTCGATAATGTGATTGTAACACCGCATATCGCCGGTGCTTCCGCACAATATACGAAGCGAGCCTCGACCATCTTTTACCATAACATCCGAGCTTTTCTGAGCGGCGAGCCTTACATGAATGTAGTCAATATTAGCGAAGGCTATTAACGCAATTCCGTTATTCCTCTCATATAGGGTCGAAGTGCCTCAGGCACATAGATCGAGCCGTCCTCCCTCTGGTGATTCTCTAGAAGTGGAATCAAGATGCGTGGCGAAGCAACAGCTGTATTATTCAGCGTATAAGGATAATGCAGCTGTCCCTCTTCATCCTTATAGCGGATTTTGCTACGTCTTGCTTGAAAATCAAGCAGGTTGGATGCAGAATGTGTCTCTCCGTAGCTCCCTCGGCTCGGCATCCACGTTTCAATATCGAATTGCTTATAATTTTTCCAGCCATATCTCCGCTGCAAACCTCTACAACTAACTCGATAAGGAAGCTCCAGCAGCTGTAAGATTTCCTCGGCATAGCTTATCATCGTTTGCAGTATTGAGCTCGCAGTCTCCCTGACCGCTTTACAAATGACCACCTGCTTCATGTCCGACATCCTAACCACCGCTCCTTTTTCTTTTCTAAAAAAGACAAAGAACGCTCCTCTCCGATTGGGACGAGGAGCGTTCTGCTCGCGGTGCCACCCAACTTGATGACACACTTGCATGTGCCATCCGCTTGGATTCCGCGATAACGGGCGGTGCCGGCTAACTTAGTGATAGGCGTCTTACCCATACCTACCGGGTCGAAAGCGTCTCCGAGTTGGATGCTCTTCATTGACATAATTTCGCTTTGTTGATTGTGTGGCTATTATAGCGAAACCTTACACTTATTACAAGCCAATTTTTGTGAGTAGCCGTTTACTTGTTATTGAGACAAGCGTTGAGCCAACTCGTAAAGCTCTGTGTTGAATGGACGCTTGGTGTTGACTACAAGATCAATGTCCGTTGCTACAAGCTCGCCTTTGATAACCCCACAGGCTTTGGAGGAGTCACCTTCCATCAGCTTACGTACTGCAAAATCGCCCAGGCGGCTTGCCAGAATCCGGTCATTGTGCGTAGGCGCACCGCCCCGCTGAATATGGCCAAGTACCGTTACACGAGGCTCAATGCCATTGCGCTCTGTAATTTGCTTGGCGATTCCTTCACCCGTACCAGCGCCTTCAGCTACCAGGATGATACTGTGACGCTTGCCATGGGAGAAGTTGTCCTTCATGCGGTTGGCAACTTCATCAATGTCATAAGACACTTCCGGAACGATAATTGTTTCGGCCCCGCTGGCTAGACCTGCATATAGAGCGATTTCTCCACAATGACGGCCCATAACTTCAACTACCGAGGAACGCTCGTGTGAAGTCATCGTATCGCGAAGCTTATTGATGGCATCTACCACAATGCTGACAGCTGTATCGAAACCGATTGTGAAATCCGTGAATGGGATATCGTTGTCAATCGTGCCGGGAAGACCCATCGTTTTAATGCCTAGCTTGCTTAATTTATTCGCACCTTGGTAAGAACCGTCGCCACCAATGACAACAAGGCCATCAATCCCGCGTTTGCGCAGGTTTTCTGCTCCGATTTGTTGCCCTTCCAGTGTCATGAATTCTTTGCAGCGGGCAGTTTGAAGAATCGTCCCTCCGCGTTGGATGATATCTCCAACACTGCGAAGATCCATCTTACGGATGTCATCGTTAATGAGCCCGTGGTAGCCGCGCTGAACTGCGTATACCTCCAGTCCGTGATAGAGCGCACTGCGAACAACGGCGCGCACGGCTGCGTTCATCCCTTGAGAATCGCCTCCGCTAGTTAATACTGCAATTGATTTTACTGCTGACATTTCATTTCCTCCTTCAATTTCTCCATGAATCCATTCATGATGTCGTTCTGATGTACATGCTATTTATCCAGAAAAATAACCGGGTAAAGGGGACTATTTTTCATTAGACGTCGTGAAATTTGTTGAACCTGTTTTTGACTCTTGACTTTTGGGTCTGAAAGGTAGAGCGCGAGCAAACCTTCAATTATCATACGATGAAATCGCGGATGTTCCAAGCATAAAATTTTAGTTCTCGCTTCCTCAGCTATGTAGGCGATCCTTTCCGCTGTCGTATCCATATTATCATAGTAGCTGCAAAAGTTCAGATCGCCGCCCACAAGATCTTCCTCTTGGTCGATTAAATAATCCAGAAGGATATGTAGACCGCAAACATAGAGGAAAGTAGGCATCCCTAATATGCACGACTTGGTCTTCATGGAGCTGCGGCTCACATGCGGCTAGGAACAGCATGAACATGCCGAGTGTAGATCCTGTTGCAGCGGCAAATTCGTTCCAGCTAAGCTGAGAATAGTCACGATGATGTAGATTCCACCACTGCTGAAGCTCCTGCTCGCGCAATTCCTTGCGTATATGCTTGTACACTTGAAGATCGCAATAAAGCGATACCAGCGTCCGCACGCGGTCAGCTACCACCGAATAGGAGGGCAGTTCTCGAATGCAGGACTGGCATGCAGCCACAAGCTCATACAAATAGCGGCCATCTTCCTTTTCCTGCCGGTAGGCATAATAATCATGAAGCGGCGCAGCAGGATCCACCGCGTCAAGCATGGATTGATGCAGCTGTCTAAAATCCTGCGGGTCGAGTGAAGTACTGCGGTCGCATAAATTGTCCAGATAGTCGCTGATTGTCTGAAAAGCAACAATAAGCGGAATGAGGATATGCCTCATAGATAAATTTGCCGCCGCATACACGGCTCCGCCCTGGCAGTGAAATTGTTTATCTGTGATACTTGCCAGCGCTTGCGTACGAAGCTCCTGATCAGGAATTTGCTGCGCTGACGTTCGCCATTTGGAAAGCTCCCGGTCAACGTCCGGCAAGATATAACGGTACACTCTTAGCATAAGCCGAAACGGGTCTACAGGAACCTTCCTGCCACTCTTATTTCTGTCCGATTGCTTCAAGCAAACTTCCTCCACTAATTTGTTCATAGCCATATTGCAGCAAAAGCTGCATCTCATATCGCTGTATGTGCTTCAGCCATTCCTCGACCTTCGGATGCTGAACATGCGTTAATTGAAGCTCTACGGCATCAATAAATACATGCGGGTTCCAAACCGGAGACGTAATCAAAACCTCCAGCTTACAGCGAAGACCTTCATGCTCTAATTCAGTTAAATCTTTGATCGATAAATAGTTTCTAACACAATTCGTTAGATGCGTAAAAATAGGATGATAGCCGACATCATGGAACCAATACTTGCTGTTACTGTAATCCCCCTCCATACGATGCATAATGGCATGCCAATAGCTGCCCGTAGCATTCGTAATTTCCTGGGCAATATCATGGGATTTATCCAAGCTTTCATTTAAGAGAAAAAGCCCTGCCTTTGTAGCCAGCGCATAAGACTCCTTATCCTTCATACCCATACTAATATCATCCAATATTAATCCTTCAATTCGCGCATCCAAATCTCTATTCCACTCTTCGGACGGATATAGGGACGGTAAGTGCTCCAGCAGCGGCCTTGCAATCGTATCCAGCCAACCTTGATTCACTTTTTTGCTTTGCATGTAAGTCACCCTTTCTTAAAAACCCGCTTCAAGTTTTTATGACGAAAAACTGACTACCTGGCAGCGTCTTGTTGGTACATTACATATGAGCCTTTGCTTCGAAATCCTGGTTCACACGAAACCAGAGATGGAGATCGTTAATCGTGCTTGCCGTATCGGCAATTTCAGAATTCAACCGACACGATGTAGGGAAATCATCCTCTTGATCCAATTGATTCTGCTTCCCTATAATAACCGCTTCCAGCTTATGGATTCGGTCAGGTATATATCCACGTATCTGCTCCCACCGAAGTAAGATCTGAGAGCGTTCTTCGGAGGTGTACGATTCCCACTCATTCTCGAGATCGGGGATTTCAATACCGAGCCGCTCATCGTAACGAAAATAACTAGCCATCTTCGGTCAAGCCTCCTTGCTAGAAACTAATCCTGCATTTATACATACAACCTTACCTTTAAATGTATCACTTCAAGCTTCAGGGTTCCAGTCAAAATTGTGTGTCAACGCGATTTCATTTTCTGTTATACTAGAATAACGTTTATAAAGGGAGCACACGGTTAGGGAGAGATCCAAATGTCAACCTTACAGCAAAGCAACTCCGTAACATGGAAACAGCTCAGCTTCTTTTTTTGCCATTAGGTTTATCTGCAACATTAGTTACCCTATCCCACGTTATTATTAACAGCACACTGGCCCGGGCGGATAACCCTGAAGTCGTGATCGCCAGCTACGCCCTGCCCCTGAGCCTGCTCGGTCTAACCGAGAAGCCGGTTGTTCTTCTGCGGCAGACCTGCTCGGCTTTAGTACGTGACCGGATATCGTTCCGCGCCATGGGCGCAGTGAGCGCTTATGTGTTCGCCAGCATCATCTTAATCGGATTGATACTTTGCTATACATCCATCGGGAAATGGGTGTTTATTTATTTATTCGGTGTCGAGCGTGAGCTGCTGTTTCCCATTATTGACGTTTATAGGATTCTCATGTTTGTAAGCATTTTTTCTGGGTTGAGATGTCTGTTTCATGGCATTATCATCTTCAATATGCGAACGAAATGGCTAACGATCGGTATGGGAATTCGGCTTCTCGCCATGTACTTGCTGTCACTATATTTCATTATGACCGATAATGTGACAAGCGGTAAGGTCGGAGCCGTTATTTTTTTAGTCGGCATGATCATCGAGGCTATAGTCAGCATATGGGAAGGCACCGCGCTCCTAAAAAAGGTCATACCAGAAAAGGCTGAAGGCCATGCTATTGAAACAAAAAGGCAAATTTTCACCTTCTATAGACCGCTGCTGTACTCTTCATGCATAGCCGTCATCATCGGTCCTGCAATTAATGCGATGCTTGGTAAGACCGTCAATATTCACCTGGCTATTTCTTCCTTCGCAATCGCGGGCAGCTTATGTCAGCTGGTTATGAGTTTTTTTTCCTATATCCATCAAATCGTTTTGAATTTTTATAAAAAGGACCCGCAAACCGTATTCCGCTTCTCGCTCATGCTAAGCTTTATTCCTGCTTCATTAATTGCGATACTTGGCTATACGCCGCTAGGACCGCTTTTTATGCAGCATGTCATGGGCGTAAACGACGAGCTACTTCATGCAAGTCTTGGCACACTTCGAATTTTCATGCTAATGACCCTTGCATTTCCGTGGCTGGATTATGGCAATGGCATCCTCATGCTTCGAGGACAGACGAAGGTTATGGTCGCCTCTCAGTCTGCCAATGCAGCCATGACCATATGTACGCTCATCTTGTCCATTTGGTTAACACCCGGATGGAACGGAATGATTGGCGCATTCGCCCAGTCCTCCGGTACCGTTGCAGAGCTTCTTGTCGTCATGTATATCCTCCGAAAAACGGCGGCGTCATCCCAAGGACTTGGGTTTGAAAAAAATTTTTAATGAAATCGAGTGATAATCTCTAATGAATACGTCTATATCTATGAAATCCCAGGATATGCTGCTCAAATTGTTCACGTTTTCATTCTTCATGACGATGGGAATCGTGGTGACCTTTTTCCCGTTATATTTTGATTATAAAGGCTACAGTAAGCTGCAAATCGGCCTGCTCTATTCAATCGGCCCTTTAATCGGGATCGCTACGAATTTGCTTTGGGGATTTATGAGTGATAAATACCAGACCGTGAAGAAGATCATGATCATTTTGATTGTAGGCCAGCTCATTGCTGCTGTATTCGTCTTTACGTCCAACTGGTTTACACTCTTGTACATCTGTTTAGCTATCTTCTTCTTCTTCCAGCAGCCCGTAAATTCGCTCAATGACAGTCAGCTTATGCTCCATGTCCAGACAAGCCGAACTAGCTACGCATCTTTTCGGGTTTGGGGTTCCATCGGCTTTGCATTCGCTGCTGGTTTTTTCGGTTGGCTGCTCAAGCTGTTCGGTTCAGGATTAACCCCGTTCCTGTGCTTTATAACAATTAGCTGCTCCCTCATTCTCGTTTTTTTACTCAAGGATGGTCGGCGAAGCGGCAAGAAGATGGAATTCGGAGGAATGGTGAACATCATCCGTTCCCGCAAATTCGTTTGGTTTCTGGTTCTGACCGTCGTTATGTCCGTTTCGCATCGGTTTAATGACGGCTTCTTGGCCCTGCATATGCGGCAGCTAGGCGCTCCCGATTCGATCATCGGATATTCCTGGATGGCATCTGCGCTTAGTGAAATTCCTGTATTCTTCTTCTTGAGTAAGTACGGGCACAAATTCAAAGAATTACCCCTTCTCGCTTTCGCGGGATTGGCTTATACCGTGCGATTTTTCATAATGGGCATGGTAGAGCAGCCTATATGGATTATCGCCATTCAATTGCTACACAGCATCACTTTTGGGATCTTTCTTTTTACTGCTATCCGATACATGCAGCAAATCGTCCCTGATGAATACCGGGCATCCGGTCAAGCTATTTTTGCAGCAACTTGGTCAAGTGTAGCCGGTTTGATCAGCGGAACATTGGGAGGCTGGATCTTTGATGTGTGGGGCGGTAGTATGCTCTACTTTACAGGTGCAAGTCTATCTTTTTTATCTGCGATTGGTTTCCTGGCAACACATCTTTTCCAGAGCGATGACTCTCTCCCCGGAGGCAAGCTGAAATCACAACCAAGTATAAGAAAGTGAACAAGCAGCATGCAAGTTAGTTTCGTAACTAGGAGGTTGATCACTTGTTAGCCGTTGAACGGTTATCTCACAGCTTCCGCAACGGTGCGGAAGAAACTGCCGTTCTCCACGACCTTAACTTCCGGGTGGAGAAAGGTGAAATGGTCGCGCTGCTCGGCAGCTCAGGATCAGGCAAGTCCACGCTGCTTAATCTAATGGCGGGACTGATGAAGCCCACACAAGGCAGCATCTTGATTGCCGGCCATCCTATTGAAAAAATGAATGAAAATCGATTAGCGGAATTTCGCAGGACGCATATCGGCTTCATCTTTCAATCGTATGAACTGATTCCCCATTTAACCGTTAGAGAAAATGTGGAACTCCCGCTCGTTTTTCAAAGTGTAAACGCTAAAGACAGAAAAGACCGCGCCATGAAGCTACTCCATCAAGTGGGGATCGGCGAGAAATCGGAATTGTTTCCCTCTCAATTGTCCGGTGGTCAACAACAACGCGTCAGCATCGCACGTTCTTTAATTACGAATCCCGCAATTGTCTTCGCCGATGAGCCAACCGGGAATTTGGACACAAAGACAGAAACGGAAATCATCGATCTGCTCATTCATCTCAACCGTCATTCCGGAATCACCTTTGTCATTGTTACTCACGAGCATGAAGTCGCATCCCGCACGCAGCGCATCCTTCAACTGAGAGACGGATATATGCTTGAAAACAGTCAGGAAGGTGCCGCCGGATGAAAATGAAGGATTACATTCGCCTTGGCTGGGACCAGCTTCAGCGTCGAAAGGTCGTCACTATGCTCTGCGCCGTCGGGATCGCCATTGGTTCAGCGTCCATTATGGTCGCACTTGCCTTTGGGGAGTCCATCCAGCACTACAGTCAGCAGCAGATGAGCTACTATTTGAAAACTGACGAAATCACAATCATGGATTCATCGGGTGACCCCAGCGGACAAGCAAAAGTGACAGAGCCAAAGCTCGCTCTTATCCGAACATTTCCTCATGTCAAAGCTGTAGCAAGCTTTCAGGAGCTCCCTCCTTTCGAATTTACCGTCGACAACGGCAGACTAGGCAATCTGCAACTAATAGCAACGGAACTGGATACACTGGAAGCGTTCGATTCCACCTTTCAACAAGGAGGTCCATCTGGGCAAGAGAACAGCATTATTTTGAGCTACGGTGCTACACTCGGCATCATGGATGAAAAAACACTCAAGATACGCGACCAATTAACGAGACAGCGGCCAACGAAAGAAACGATGGATACGTTAGATAAAATGAATGCCATCCCTTATCCTTTGTATCAAAAGCAGCTTATTCTTAAACCGGTCACGATGCGTGGACCCGCAGATAACGCGGATGACACTGCTTCGCAAAAGGTCGAAATCCCCATACGAGTGGCGGGAGTATTGAAGAAGCCGGAAGGACTGCCTGACTATATGATCTCGGGAAATAAGCGTGCTTATGTTTCTCCCGACATGGGACGCCGAATGCTGGAAATGATGAACCAGGCCACCGGGAATACGGCTGTGTACTCCGAGGTCAAAGTAAAAGTAGACAGCAGCACAAACGTCAAGCAAGTCGAAGACCTGATTAAGAAGCTCCATCTGCAGACGCAATCGAACTTATATCAAGAAGATCGCATGAAGGGTGAATTTGTCATTGTCCGCTTACTATTAACTGGCGTAGGACTATTTGTGCTGTTCGTAGCCTCGATATCCATTGTTGTCGCGATGACCATGTCAACACATCAGAGAAGGCGGCAAATCGGCATTATGAAGGTGTTAGGTGCGAATTTAAAGCAAATCCGTAACATGTTCATTGTCGAGTCCTCCCTGCTAGGTATGCTTGGCGGTCTCGCAGGCATCGTCCTCACTTACTGGGTGATATGGGGCATTAATTTGATCATCATCAAATTCGATGGCAGCAATTCTTCGGGCAGAGAGGCGCAAATTTTATTTATCAGCCTTTGGATCCTGCCTGTCGGCATGTTCTTTGCCATATTAACCGGCGTCTTATCCGGTCTATATCCGGCTGTAAAAGCCTCCCGAACGGATGCGCTGACCGCCATTAAACGAGAATAGGAGATCCAAAGCAATGAAGAAAAAGAAAATCTGGGTACCGCTGATATCAGCCGTTGTTCTATGCGGGATCAGCAGTGCCTTATACATATTCAGCCACCCTAAGGGGATCCATGAGCAATCACCCGATCAAGCAGGTAATCCATCGCAGCTAGAATTCAAAGTTACGAAAGAGGATTTGGTTAGCAGTGTAGAGGTGAACGGCAAATCCTCCTACGAAAAAGAAACAAGAATTTATGCTCCTTTTACAGGAGAAATTAAATCCTGGCACGTATCGGAGGGCTCCCAAGTCAAAAAAGGTGAGCCTATGTTTGAATTGGATGCTCTACCACTGCTGAGTGAAATCTCGGATCTGCAAATGAGCATGAAGAAACAGCAGTTGGAAGCAGATCTAGCTGATTTTAAAGCCGGAGCGGATTCCTACGGCGACACTTCTTCGGGAGCAGGCTCCATTAGCGAATCCGAAGCAAGACAGCGCTACGCAGATTCTGAGGGGCGCAAGCTGCAAGAGCAGCTCAGCGCGATCAATCTGGATTCCGCGGAGCTCCAGCTAAAGAAGAAGCAAGAAAAGGTGAAGCAAGCGGCCTTCCTAGCTCCGGATGACGGCATCTTCCTATTTGACGATTCCACGAAAATTCCGCAATCCGTGGAAGAAAGCGTCCGCATTGGAAAGATTGTGGATCTTACCAAGCTTCAGCTCGTATGCACCGTCGGCGAATATGACGTGTTCCGAATCAAGCCTGACATGCCTGTTGAAGTGAAGGTGGATGCGCTCAAGCAAATGAAGCTGCAAGGTAAGGTCGAGAAGGTCTCCAAATTTGCCAAATCCGGAACGGATCAAGGGTCCGCCTCCGCTCAATTTGAAGTCACCATTTCTCTGGAGCCCAACGATCAGCTAATCGCAGGTCTCAGCTTATCCGGCACCATCGAAACTGAGAAAAAAACCGGAGCTATCGTCGTTCCCACACTGGCTATCCAGCAGGAAAAGGACAGCTACTATGTCATGGTAAAAACTGAACAAGGCATAGAAAGACGGGATATTGAGATGGGACTTGAGACTCCAGAGAAGACAGAGGTACTCAAAGGATTAAGCGAGGGAGATACGGTTGTGCTGCAGTAGCGACTGTCTTATAATAAGGAGGATGTCTTAGTACCAAGTAATAATCCCGAAGGCGGTTGCATGAATGACGAACTATACTGATTTTAAACAAATTGTGCTGGACCGGCGCAGCATACGCAATTTTACTGAGCAGGATGTCTCACTCGAGGATATCCATGAGATCATCGATTGCGCAAGATTCGCACCCAGCGATACCAATTCGCAAACGTGGAAATTCATTGTGATACGTAATAAAGCAAAAATCAAGCACATCGAACAGCTTACCTGGGATCAGCTTCATCAGAAGGCTGCAGCTGCCGAGCAGCAAGGCTTAAGCAGAGAAGCGCGTATGCTGGTGCGGTCATTCGGCCCCTATGCCACAGCCTTTTCCGATGCGCCTGTGCTCATCGTGTGTCTTGCCACGCCGTATGAATCCAAGTTCCGCGAGAAGATCTTCGACCCGATCGCTCTCGTCGGAGATGAAGTTTGGGCTGAAGAGGGAATTGAAGAGCTCCTGCCTGGCTGCTCAAAATTTAATGCTTGCCGCGCATGCCAGAGGGCTTGCTACGTGTCCCATGACCGGCCCAGTTCTATTGGCTCAGGATCAAATGAGAGCCTACCTGGATATTCCGGAACAGTTCCAAATCAATATGGTTATCTCACTTGGCCATCCGAAGGAGCAGCCTGGTACGATGCCGCGGAAACCAATTGAAGACGTTCTTGTTGTTGTCGATTAATCCACTAACGTTACAAAGGCGCGAGTTCTTACGCAACTTGCGCCTTCTATTTTGTTACATCATGCAAAAAAGACAGCCCCGATTTGAATCGGAACTGTCTTTTACTTTTTGTGCTATGACACTATTTATAAGTGGGAGATCCCCTAATCTTATAATTTGGTGACGTTAGCTGCTTGAGGGCCGCGGTTACCTTGAGTGATATCGAACTCAACTTCTTGGCCTTCTTCTAGAGTTTTGAATCCTTCGCCTTGGATTGCGGAGAAGTGAACGAATACATCGTCTCCACCATCAACTTGAATGAATCCGTAACCTTTTTCTGCGTTAAACCATTTTACTGTACCTTTCAAGTGAACAACCTCCTAAAAATATCGCCATCTATGGCGAATAACAAAATTATATCACCATCGGTCCTATAAATCAACTTACAAAACCGAATCGGCGCCGCATTTCAACGACTCTACGGGTAATGTATTCAGCATCCTGGAGCTTTGTCAATAGACAGGTAAAACTTTGAACCAGGGAGAAATGGAAGCTCTGAAATATTGCGCTGAACAATACAGCCGGACTGGCTAATTTCAGCCATTAAATCCTCCATACGACTGTATTCTTTGGTCTGGAAATTAAGAAGCGGATAAATTCGAACCTGCCCTCCAGGCTTACAAACACGTACTAATTCCTGCAAAGCGCGGAGATGAAAGTCGTAATCGAACTGTTCCTCGTACAAGAACAGAAAATGACTGCAAAGCACCAGTTCAAACGAATCATGATCGAAAGGAAGCTCAGGAAGCATGGCCGCATGATACCTGCCCGAAGCATCAGGAGCTCCAAAATCTTGAAGAAATAAATCAAGAGCGACTTCCCTGCCCGCTTTATGACGAGCTACGGACCCGTAATACTCCCAGTTATATACATTAGTCAGTTTTTCCATTTTAGCGGCAACCACTTCAATCTCTAGCTTGCCGGTATGTTCAATTTCACTGAGTGTCTTGGCGTACATGGGATCAGCAGCCTCAGCGAATATCCCTAATTTCCGGGCTTCAGCTGTAAATGAGGATGCTCCTCCTGATACGTCAAGGACTCTTTTCCCTGCCAGTTGCTCCGTACGTAACACGAACATTTTCTCGTATTCCGAATAGGAACGCGAGGTCACAGCTACCCCTGCTTGCTCATAATAACGTTGTTCTTGCATGTCTCATCTCTCCTCTACTCTTCTGACTCTTCTCAGCTCTACTGCTACTTGGTTTAGATCATCAATCTGATCTTAACTAGTCTCATATCCCCCTCCTCTTTTGGAAGGGCTTGGAAGGATTTTATCACCCTTTTCAAGCTGTGGCAAGAAAAAATCATCATAAGCTCAAGTGATTCGATTTGCGAACATGGGAAGAAACATGTAGACTTCAGAGTAGAAGGCGCACAGAATCGAAGCGGCGTCCATATACAAACTGAATACAAAGCGGGGTTTTGCAATTGTCCAATCCAGGATTTAAAAAACATGTGATTTACAAAAAAGATAAGTGGAATATGTTGAATGTAGAAGTGCAGGGCACTAAGATCGTACTGACGGAAATCTCCGACCAATGGGGCGAAGAGTGTCATACATTCCTAGGCAGACCGGCCATGATGCAGTGGGCGAACGAGCGGTTTGCTAAGGAACGCTTTGATGGAACGGAAGAAGAGCGTCAAGCAATCATGGATGCATTCGATCAGGTCTGATTCAATCTGCTGAATATTACCAAGGAATACCTTGACTTGACTAGATCATGTTCATATAATGAACATATAAATTCATAGTCCCAACTCCAAAGGGGAGTAGCTGCTACAGTAAAGTCGTCAATTCGGGTTCTCATCAAACCCCGGCTTTATTGGCAACGTTCACGTTGTTAGCAAGACCTTTGCCATTTCACTGGTAAAGGTCTTTTTTTGATGGAGAAAGAGCCTTCACCAGTGAAACGGTGCCGGGCTCTATTTATTTAAACCCATCTTTTACAAAGGAGTGTTCTCGTATGGAATGGTTATCAGCGGAATTTTTCACGTCACTCATCACCATTATCCTGATTGATTTGGTGCTCGCGGGAGATAACGCCATCGTCATTGGCATGGCCGCCCGCAATCTGAAGAAAGAAACGCAGAAGATAGTTATCGTATGGGGAACCGTCGGCGCTGTGATCATCCGTGCATTAGCTACTCTAGTCGTCGTAAGCTTACTGAAAATTCCCGGACTGCTGCTAGCTGGCGGATTGGTCTTGCTGTGGATTGCTTATAAGCTGCTTGCCGAAAAGAAAGGCCACGAGCACATCGAAGCCAAGGACAGCATGGTTGCAGCCATTCGCACGATTATTGTCGCGGATGCCGTTATGGGACTCGACAATGTCATTGCCGTCGCAGGTGCCGCCCATGGCGAGTTTGCGTTAGTCGTGATCGGTCTCCTCGTATCCGTCCCCATTGTTGTATGGGGCAGCACTTTGTTCATTGCTTGGATGGATAAATTCCCATGGATTATTTATATCGGCTCAGCTGTCTTAGCTTTAACTGCAGGCAAAATGATTACCGGCGAGTCGTTCCTTGCCCCTTTCTTCCATGAAAGCCCGCTAAGCAAATGGATGCTGATCGCATTACTGATCGCAGGTGTGCTTGCAGCTGGGAAATGGAGTAAGACCGCAGGCTACCTTGTTGAAGTGGGAGAACGCGGGCAGCTCAAGCTTCCCAAAGAATTGAGCGAGCAAGCCCGGATCGAGCCTGAAGATCAGTTCACCGTAAAAATGGATTCACGCGGCAAGCTGACCCTCGTCAAGGTAGATCCGGAGGAAGAACCCAATGATGGGATGCCGCATGCAGGCTGAAGACTATTTATTTTGAGACACAAAGAAATGAAGTATGGCGGATGCTGCATCCTTGGAAGAGGCTTTCATCTGAACCTTCTGATTTCGGAATACGCCTCCACCTTCCCCATGCTCTTGATACGCTGCTCCGTTTAAAATATAGCCTTGCGGAGCTTGCAATGTATATGTGAGATGGTTAGCATCGATCAGTTTGCGGCTCGTAAATTCGGGACTGTCCTCTGCGGGAAAGCCCTGCTCTTCCGCCCAGTCCTTAAGATCGGGAAAGTAGGTGCCAATATTCGAGATTTGACAGCCTATGCAGGCGCCGTTGTCCAGATAGTTAACAAACTCCTGTGAATCGTCCGGATTCACAAGGTCAAATGCCGATGAACCGTCGGCTCCAAAAGTGCTCGCGTCGAGATCCAATGCTTTGGAGCCAGCAGCAGCAGGCCATGCTTATTGTCTCCGGAGTTCATCCAATACGCGGCAAGCGTACTTTCTAATCCAGCGGGCAGTTCATAATCTATAGCGGGAAGCGATGATTCGGGCGACACCTGAATGGAGCTCCCTTCCTCTTCCGCGCCATAGCTTGCTTTGACACAGCGAAGAGGAAGATTTGAGACGTTCTCTCCATGCTTTAGAGTTACCGCCCCGCAATCGGTTAGAGTTCCCTCCTGAACAGACTCCTCTTGAGCGTCTGCTCTGCTAGTCGGTTGAGGCTTCTGTACAGGTGTGGAAGCCGGCGGTTGGACGACCGGTGACGAGGGGGATGTCATAGAAGGTGTGGAAGCAGGAGTTCCCGCTTCAGCCCGGGGGCCTTCTTTCGAGTCCCTCGTTGCCGGAGAAGGTGAAACCTTCACGATCGGTCGGTCAACTTGTCCACA
Source organism: Paenibacillus hexagrammi (assembly GCF_021513275.1). Taxonomy (NCBI): domain Bacteria; kingdom Bacillati; phylum Bacillota; class Bacilli; order Caryophanales; family Paenibacillaceae; genus Paenibacillus; species Paenibacillus hexagrammi. The sequence goes on from NZ_CP090978.1 coordinate 3,877,813, forward strand.
GGCAGCAAGTGTGAATAAACCTGCGGCTGTAAGGGTGCAAAATAGCAGTTTCTTGGAGGCGATGGGCACTATTGTCATGTCAGGTTCTCCCTTCATAGCTTTTATGATTACAGGATAACGTCTTGCTAATACTAACTGTTGATATAGCAAATGGAGAGCTAATTAGTAAATTCGGAGAAGCACACCGGTCTGTGAAATCTGCTAGAGCTCGGAATGGAATCTACCTGCTTGACAAACTCGATGGCTTTGTCCAGCTCAAAGACAAAAGACAAGCATGTTATTCAAGGTGGCTGCGAAGCGAAGCAAGGTCATAGAGATGCGTTTACTTATCTACGTACAAAACGGCGATGGAAAAGAACCCTCCATTCGCCGTTTTGCCGTGCTGTTATATCTTCGTATGCGGTACAACGGCCGGAGCTACGGACGCATCGATGATGCAAGGCTTGCGTGCGGCCAGAGCCTCGCTCAGCTGCTTCTCCAACTCGGCACCGGTGCACGCCTTGCGCCCAGTTCCTCCACAGGCTTGTGCTAACATAGCGAAATCCGGATTCACCAGTTCGCTGCCAAGTGTCTGAAGCCCGCTTCCGGTCATCCGATTCTTCTCCATCGCATAGCAGCCGTTGTTCATGACGACCATGACGATCGGCAGACCAAGCTGTACAGCGGTCTGGAACTCCATGAGCGTCTGCACGCTGCCGCCGTCCCCGGCGATGGCGATACACTGACGCTCGGGATGCTCCAGCTGCGCTGCAATCGCAGCCGGCAGAGCGAAGCCGAGCGTCCGCCACGTGCCAGAGATGAGAATCTCCTGGCTGCGGGCTTGAAAGATCCGGTTGAACCACAGCGTGTGGTCACCGGTGTCTACAGCAATGATCGCGTCCGGTGCGATCACTTGACTCAGCGCGCGAATGGCGCGCTGCGGCGGCATCGGGCTGGCGTCCGCCCCCGCTTCCTGCTCCAGCTTCGCCTTCCAGGCGCCGGCCGCTTCCGCTACGCGCTGCTTCCACGCAGCGCGGTCCAGCGGCTTTGCCGCTGCGAGCTCGAGGAGCCGTGGGACGATTTGGGCCAAATCGCCCACCACACCGAGCTCGAGCTCATGCCCGATCCCCATATGTCCAGGGGATCGATCGACTTGCACAATACGCGCCTGCGTAGGCGTGTATTCGTCCGGCCACCACGTGCCGCCCAGCACGAGGATGAGATCACTCTCGGCGAGCAGGGCGCTGGACGCCTCGCTGCCGGCTTGTCCCAGACCCCCGGCGTACTGCGGGTGGTCGTTAGGAAACAGCGAGCGAGCCGTGTAGGTGGTCACGACGGCCGCCTGAACGGACTCCGCGAGCTGTTTGATTTTGTCCGCTGCGGCGTAAGCGCCCTTACCGAGCAGCAGCGTCGGTTTTGCGCAGACGTAAGTAGGCCCGCAGCCTGCACGATCACTTCATCCGGCGTCAGCATCGTCTGATCGAGATGCTTGGGATACGGCTTGACCGTACCCTGCACTTGCTCCAAATACATAAACTTGGGGATCGACAGGTGAGAGACCTTCCCCTGCTTGGACAGCGTAAAGCACTTCTGCAGCAGCTCCGGCAGTGCATCCGGATGAGCCAGTAGCTCCGTTTGCTCCGCAATCGGATGGATCAACTGCTGTTGATTGATGTATTGCTTCGTATTGGTGCCGATAGAGGGCTCATCGACTTGTCCGGTCAAAACAAATACCCCGGCATGGTCCATAGCAGCATCGGCCAGTCCGTTAAGCAGATTAGCAAGACCTGGACCGCTTGTCGCCATACAGACACTAACCCTGCCTGTTAGCTTCGCCTCAGCGGAGGCCATAAGCGCAGCGCTGCACTCATGCTTACAAGCCACATAAGCGATCTTGTTCTGTTTGGCCAAGGCATCCAATACAAATAAATTAGCGTCTCCGATGACACCGAAGATTCGCTTGACCCCCCATACTGCAAGCTGCTCCAGCATATATTGCACAACTGTCAAATGATCCGTTGGTTTGGTCTTATCGCTATTGACAGGCTTCTCCACAGCCTTATCCATCGTCAAAACCGTCATGGTGCTCACCTTTTCACTACGAAGATTTGTGCCAAGAAGATGGCGCAGGTTATGTAGGTTTTCCCGATACCCTTTCGGTCATTCGGATTCCGCCGGGTGAGAACTGTCTGTCTTGATCTGACGCGATCTAGCTCGATCTGTCTTGGTATGTCGTGGTCTGTCTCGTACTGTCGTGATCTGATCTGTCTCGGTCTATCTCGGTCTGTCTCGGTCTATCTCGTTCTATCTCGTTCTATCTCGTTCTATCTCGTTCTGTCGCAATCTTTCTCATTCTGTCTCGGTCTGTCGCGGTGGTCTTTCAAGTGGAGCGCCTGCGTTTAAAAGATGGTATCTACATCAATCAGCATACAGTTTGTGGGCAAAAAAGGATTTCCCCGTTCGGCAGCGAACCATTCCTATGACGGGAGCTTAGCCCCAGATCGTTCATTTCCTACATAGATAAGGATGATTAGTATGTCTCAATCCGGTTCGATCCTCACATTTGTGATCGTTTCCTTTTGCTTAGCCGTTATTCTCATTATGAAAAAAGATACGCTGCCCTCTCAAATAAAGCGCTGGTTAGCCATTCTCGCTATTGCCATGGTCTCCATTTCATTTGTACTGGTTCTGCTCAGCTTTTTCGGGCTGGGGATGTAAGCGAAATTTACAAGCTTCCAGGTTTTTCTTATAATCATATTAACATAAGGTAACGGTCATACTAAGTGAAAACCATCTTATGACAGTCTTGTATAAGGCTTCTTAAGACGGAACAAACCGGGAGCGTGACCGCTATGCGCTGGATTTCTTTAACTGCCGCTATGGGACTGCTGCTCAGTTCGATACCTGCAGCAGAATCACATACTTATGCTTCAACGTTACCCAAAATTCAACTCAAGGACAGGAGGGCTCCAATGAATCAAATACTGGATCGCAAGGATGTGCCAGCCGAGCACCGTTGGAATCTCGAGGATCTTTTTCCCGATCAAAAGGCTTGGGATCAAGAATTTCAAAAAGTGAAGGACTCTATTGGCAAAGTCAGCGCCTTCCAAGGTAAACTGAGTGATCCCGCAGCAGTAAAGCAGATCTTCGAGCTGGAAGACGAGATATCTCTTATGACTGAAAGACTGTACGTGTATGCCAACATGAAGCATCATGAAGATACAGCAGAGCCTACCTACCAGGCCTTATCCGATAAAGCCAAAAAAAATCAGCGTCGAGGTTGGAGAAGCACTTTCCTTTGTATCTCCTGAAATTTTGAGCCTTAGCGATGAACAGCTCCAACAAATGGTTAATGATCCATCCCTTTCCTTCTATAAAGATACGCTTGAGGAAATGATCCGTCAAAAGCCTCACGTGCTGTCCAAGGAGCAAGAAGCCCTGCTGGCACAAGCAGGCAATATGGCTGGAGCGCCAAGCACCATCTTCGGTATGTTAAACAATGCCGATTTGAAATTCCCGAAAATAAAAAATGAGAATGGCGAGGAAGTCGAGCTTACTCACGGCAGCTATATCCAGTTTCTTGAAAGCAGGAACCGTGATGTCCGTAAAGCAGCCTTCGAAGCGGTATACTCCACGTACCGCAGCCAAAAAAATACGATTGCAGCCACACTCAGCGCCAATATCAATAAAAACATTTTTTATGCGAAAGCGCGCAAATACCCTTCTGTGCTAGAGTCCACATTGTTCGGGGACAACATCAAGAAGGAAGTTTACACCAACCTGATCAGCACGATTCATGATTCTCTGCCGCAGCTGCAGCGCTACCTGAAGCTCCGCAAGAAGCTGCTTAAAGTGGATGAGCTTCACATGTATGACTTATTTGCCCCACTGGTTGAGGAATTTAAGATGAGTGTTACCTACCAGCAAGCACAGGAAGAAATCAAGAAAAGCTTAGCTCCATTGGGCGAGAATTATTTGAAGATTCTGCAGGAAGGCTTCGATAACCATTGGATCGACGTCTATGAGAATAAAAACAAACGCAACGGTGCATACAGCTGGGGCGCTTATGGTACACATCCCTATGTACTGCTCAACCATAAAGACAATTTGAACAGCATGTTCACGCTAACTCATGAAATGGGCCATGCCATTCATTCGTACTTATCCGATGAAACTCAGGCATACCGTTATGCGCAGTATACGATCTTCCTTGCAGAGGTTGCTTCCACATTGAACGAAGCACTGCTCATGGACTACCTGCTGAAGAAAGTGACAGACCCAAAAGAAAAGCTGTACCTGCTTACTTACTATGCCGATCAATTCCGCACAACCGTATTCCGTCAAACGATGTTCGCTGAGTTCGAGATGATTACGCACGACAAAGCGGAGCACGGCGAGTCGCTCACTCCGCAAGAATTCAGCGAGATCTATTATGGACTTAACAAGCTGTACCACGGGGACGACATGGTCGTAGACCAGGATATCGAAATGGAGTGGGCCCGCATTCCTCACTTCTACAATAGCTTCTACGTTTACAAATATGCAACGGGCTTCTCAGCGGCAACAAGCTTTGCTAAGCAGATTCTGGAAGAGGGTCAGCCTGCCGTTGACCGCTACCTAGGCTTTTTGAAAAGCGGCGGAAGCGACTACTCCATTGAAATCCTGAAACGTGCCGGCGTGGATATGTCCACCCCTGAACCGATCAAGCAGGCCATGAGCGTTTTCAGTTCTTTGCTTGACCAAATGGAGGAATTAACGAAATAATAGAGATAGACGGTTGAAAGCCCGTGCTTTCAACCGTTTTCCATTTTCCCTATAAGAAAGGAGCTTATCGATGAAATCGCAGTGGATGATGATTAGCATGTTTGTTTTTGCCCTGATAACCGCCATATTCGCCGTTATCAATGTGGAGTCGGTGCAGGTGAACTTCTTATTTGCTCAGACGAGTTTACCGCTTATTCTGGTCATTCTAACTTCAACCTTACTTGGCGGCTTGATTGTTGGTTTATTTGGAGTCTTGCGATATTACCAATTACAAAGAAAAGTAAAGCAGCTGGAAAAGCAAGTAAAAGCAATGTCACCAACGTCTGAATTGTCTGATCCTGCTGTACAAGCCTTAGAGCAACCCGCCGTCCTTTCAACGGAGCCTTCATCAAGCGAACAGGAAGACCCACAAGATCCGGAAGCTTCTAAAGATCCGAAGGATCCACAAGATTCTACTTCGTAAAAAAGCTGCTGTCTGTTTACACCTATTTATAGTAAATGGATAGCAGCTTCCCTAATAGGGAAATGATGCCAGATACAGAAGCCACGACACGGCACCTCCCACCAATGAGCTCAACGCATTCACCCCATCATTGGTCATCCACTTGAAGCCTCGAACCTGTTTGCTGCTTTGTCCGCAATGAACACGCTTCTCTATGACTTTCCCGCAGGTCTCGCAGTGATACATGGTCTGTAAGGTCGCTCCCAAGAAGGAGTCCGCCAAGGAACCGACGAAACCGGCGATGGCCGCTGCTAACATATAAAAATACCACGGTTCACCTAGACTCCCTGGTCTTATGGCCATAAGCACGCAAGCCACTGCCCCTATGAACGCTCCTCCTGCCACCGATGCCCCAATGCCTAATGCTGTAATTCCGCCTGATGTTCCTGCCGCTACCTTCCGGCCATTTAGAATCGATCTCGGAACTGAACGGCTCATTCCACCTATCTCAGTAGCCCAAGTGTCTGCATTTACCGTAGCCATGACGCCTAGGAATAAGCACCACCAGACTGTGTGCGGCCATATGGAGTGGAATATGCACAGAAGCAAAGCTAAGCCCCCGTTAGCAGCTACCTGACCCGCATCCCTTCTTCCGCCCTTTGCGTATCCACTCTCCGCTTCCGCTTTCACAGCATGCTTGACTTTGGACAGCAGCGTGGATGAAATAAAAAAAGCAATCAGTGTCCCAAACCAAGGCAGGCTGCCAGCCGCATACATCCATGTTCCTAAACCTACTGCGCCAATGAATCCTGACATGGATAAAGATCTCCGCCAATACGCCAAGCCGGCGATAAGAATACTTCCTATGAATCCCAATCCCCAAACCCCAACCATCTCATAACCCTCCGTTAAATACGGATAACCAATTTTTGTAACCTCATTGTATCATAATACGGGATTCCCGCGAACTTTTGAAAAAGTCTCCTGCGTCAGCGACACAACGCGCCGTGATTGAAAACCAATGAGAATATTCGACAAATTCCTTCAAATTATTTCACGTTTCGGCAGGAATTATTGCCATTCACGGGGAATATAAGAAACAAAGATGATAAGACGGCAAGGAGATCCTATATGGAACATGAACTTTTTGACTTGGAGCCTCGAATGAAAAGAGATCTAGAATCCACAAGAAATGCTGCGCGTCATCTTTGATTACGCTGCTAAAATTGCAAACGAACGAAATCTGGACAATGTGCTGATGCTAATGGCCGATATGGGACGCGATATGATTGTGTCGGACCGCTGCACAGTATGGCTGCTGGATAAACATAAAAATGAACTGTGGTCCAAAGTGGCCCACGGGGTTGACGAGATTCGCATTCCAAGTACCGCCGGGCTTGTCGGATACGCTGTTACGCATGATCAAGCTGTCTTCATTGACGACGCCTATACGAACGTTGAATGATGAGGAGTATTTGATAAGCGGCGCACTGCGCACCGACCAAATGACCGGCTACCGCACCAAAGCGATCATTGTCATCCCTTTTCGGAACAATGAAGGCGAAATTATGGGAGCTTACCAGGCCATTAACAAAATGACCCCGAGTGAGCTATTCTCCGAGAAGGATATGGAATACATAACCCTCGCTGCTTCCTATGCCGGAAAATCACTAGAATCCGCCCTGCTTACGCATGAGATTGAGGAAACGCAGAAAGAAATTATTTTTACGATGGGGGAAATCGGCGAGAGCCGTTCCAAAGAAACCGGCAACCACGTCAAGCGTGTAGCGGAATATTCCTATTTGATTGCACTGGGTCTTGGTCTAAGCGTCGAAGAAGCGGAGCTGCTTAAAATGGCGTCACCTATGCATGATATCGGAAAAGTAGCTATTCCCGACGAAGTGCTGAAGAAACCAGGCAAGCTGACAGAGGAAGAATTCAAAGTGATGCAGGCCCATACAGAAATCGGGTATAATCTGCTAAAAAACTCAAATCGTCATATTTTGAAAACGGCGGCAATTGTCGCCTATGAGCATCATGAAAAATGGAACGGAAAGGGCTACCCTAGAGGCTTGAAGGGCGAGGAAATTCATATATTTGGACGGATTACGGCGATTGCCGACGTCTTCGACGCTTTAGGAAGCGAGCGCGTGTACAAAAAAGCGTGGGAGCTTGATCGGATCTTGAATCTCTTCAAAGAGGAGCGAGGCGAGCATTTTGACCCTCATGTCGTCGATGCGTTTTTCGAACAGCTTCCCGCCATTTTAAAAGCCCAAGTTCGTTATTCGGATGCCAATTTGCAAGCCAAGCAAGGCCAATAGAAACAACCATTCAAGCAATCTTCAACTTACGGCCCCCTCCGAATAATAAAGCGGCCCATGAATTCTTGGGTGGTGATTATGAACTTGGCAATCCCCTATGACTAGGGTTCATATTGTGAAAAAAAGGATCTCGGAAGCATGTTTCCGAAATCCTTTTTTGGCTTATTCAATTACTTGCAGCTTATGGAATAACCACCGTCAACTGTCCGAGTGATTGCTCGCCCCAGTACAATTCAAATCGGTCTCCGTGATGCACACTACCAACACCTTCTGGTGTACCTGTGTAGATCATGTCACCCTCGCCTAAACCGAAATGCGTACCGATAAAATCAACGATGGTCTGCAGATCAAAGATCATATTGCGGATATCGCCTGTCTGCACGGTTCTTCCGTTAATTTGCAGCTGAAACTGCGTTTGAACCAATTGCTCCATACCTGGGAAGGTCATAAATGCACTAACAGGAGCGGACCCCAGGAAGCCTTTTGCCGGCAGCCACGGCTCGCCTTTTTCTTGATTGTGCTCTGAACATCCCGAAGTGTAAAATCAATGCCTAACGCAAAGGAATCGACCAGTTCATCGACACGAATGCCAGGAGTATACGCTTTACCGATGTGAAGCACAAGCTCCGCTTCATAGTGAATCTCACCGCGATCACCGGGAAGCCGCACCTCACCTGCACTCCAATCTACAAGAGCATGAGTCGGTTTCGTAAATATCATGGGCTGATCCGGCACATCATTGCCAAGCTCAGCCGCATGGGCTCTGTAATTACGCCCTACACAATAAATATTGCGAATGTTCGTTGTCATCGCTTCACAAACTCCTATTATTTTGTTTGCAAGATATGCCCCTGCTCGTCCACTTTAACATTGAAGGCTTTGGAAATCTTCGTTAATCTTTCGAACAGCTTGGAGCCGTCTTCCGCATTCATCGGAGTCGGCAGCGCCCCCTTGGTTAATATAGGAACCAGTTGAATATCACACTGCTGATCCTTCGAGCAGGAGGCTTCCAGGATGCCTGAATCCCAGGTCTTCGAATTTCCATTTGTCGTGAAAATAAAATTCCCCATACTATAGGCAATCCACTTGCCTTTATAATTCTCAAAGCCCTGCAGCACATGGGGGTGTCCGCCGACGATTAAATCAGCCCCCGCATCGATATAGCGGTGCGCCAATTCCTTTTGATTTTTATCCGGATTGTCTTCGCGTTCCGTACCCCAATGAGCGAGCACAACAACAAGATCAGCCTGCTGCTTGGCTTTCTGAACGGCTTCCACAGGCATCAAATAGCTATAGGTTTCCGCTACTCCCGCATGGTCAGCTCCCGCCTTCCAAGAGGCGTCCGGCACTACCCGACTGAACCCTAGAAACGCAATTTTAATCCCTTGTTTTTCAACGATAACGGGCTCATACGCTTCTTGTGTATTCTTCCCCGCTCCCACGCGCTTGATATCAAGCTTGTCCAATACTTCCATCGTATCGAACAAGCCATCCTGCCCGTAATCCATGATATGATTGTTTGCCAGGTTGACTAGGTCTACACCTGCTGCCTTCAATTCAGGGAGGGCATCCGGTGATGAGCGGTACACATATTCCTTAGATTGGGCAGTCCCCCTTGTCGTTACCGGAGTTTCAAGATTGGCAATCGTATAATCAGCGTTGGTCCATATATCCTTTACATTCGTATAAGGGTAATCATAGCCTTGCTTTAGCAAGATATCTTCGACATTACCGGCCATGATGACGTCGCCGACAAAATCCAGCTTGACGGTTCCATCTCCTGCTGCTGAGGCAGAATTTTCACTGCTGGCTTTTGAAGACGCCGGAGTAACTGCCGATGAATTCACGGAAGGCTCTGGACTGACAGTGCCGCTTGTTCCAGCCTGACTTGCTGGAGTGGTTGAGCTGGCAGAGCGAGGTTCAGATGAAGAAGCCGCTTCCAATTGAACGGCTGGATCAGTTCGCGAGGTAACGTAAGCTGCTCCGACACCTACTGCAAAGCAGGCTGCCGCCGCAAGCGTCAAGCTAAGAAAAACCTTGACAGGCGTCTTTTCACGAAATTCGCCCTGTTGCCTTTGAGGCTTCGACTTTCGATGTCTTTCCAATCTAGATTCCAATTGAACATTCCCCTTTCCCCCTTCAAATTATATCAGAACAAGCTGGGTCTGGGTACACGTAATGAGCTGCCCTTTCTAGGAGCAGATTGAATGTGATATAACAAATGTGTAAACATGAAGTCACCCACTTTTCCAGAAAGGAAGCAAAATTGTGGATAAAATCGCCATTATTTCAGATATTCATGGGAATGTTCCCGCGCTTGAAGCTGTCTTGAATGATATCAAGGAACGCGAAATTCGCCGCATTGTGTGTCTTGGCGATCTAGTAGGCAAGGGCCCTGGGTCTGCTGAGGCAGTTGATCGATTGCGGGAGGTTTGTGAAACGATCGTTCAAGGGAACTGGGATCTGGGCATCACCTATAAGCAGGATACAGCAGGCGGCATTTGGCAGCAGGAGATGCTCGGGAGCGAGAGGCTTGCCTATCTTGCCGGGCTGCCTTTTTCCGTAGATATCCCTGTCAGCGGCAGGCTGCTAAGGCTTTTTCACGCCTCCTCCACTAGCATCTTTCATCGTGTGAAGCGAAAATCGCCCAAGGAGGAACGGCTTGCACTATTCCGCAACACAGAGGCGACAGGCTATGCCAGCGCACCTTATACGCCTGATATCGTGGGATACGGCGATATTCATGTTTCCTTCATGCTGACCATGAAGAACCCGCACCAAGCTGCTATTGCCGGTTCAGACGCCCCAGAGGAAGGGCTCGTGCTATTCAATACAGGAAGTGTAGGCTGCCCCTATGACGGTATTCCTCAAGCCTGTTACACAGTAATGGAAGGCAGATTTGATGCCGAACTCAGCAGAGATAAGCGCAGCGGATTTGCTGTTCAATTCGTCAGAGTGCCTTACGATATTCCAAGAGCCGTGCGTCTTGCCTATGAAGCTGATATGCCCGGAGCGCGCAGATATGAGTTGGAGATTACGACGGCTGCTGTTCATAAAGAATTGGATGAACTAGGATGAGAGGAGAAGCTTACATGGTTCGATGGCAGATTAACCTGGTCGTTTTGTGGTTAGGGCAGTTCCTGGTAATGGGCGGCATGACCATGATCGTCCCTTTCCTGCCCTTGTACTTGCAAGACCTAGGACTTACCGATTCTCATGAAATTGCCACATGGGCAGGCATTATTTTTGCCGGCAATTTCGTGACATCTTTTTTGTTTCAACCCTTCTGGGGGAGCCTGGCTGACCGGTATGGCAGGAAAGTCATGCTGCTTCGCTCCGGCTTCGGCATGGCCATTGTCATGACCCTGATGGGCTTTGCGACGAATGCCTGGCAGTTATTGATTCTGCGCATGCTGAATGGGACTATCTCCGGGTTTGCCCCGGCTGCTGTGGCGCTCATGTCAACCAATACGCCAAAGGAACGGATCGGCTTTGCCATGGGGACGCTGCAATCGGGAGCGGTTGCCGGTACGATTCTCGGACCGTTCATCGGCGGACTGCTGGCAGAATGGATCGGCTTCCGGTACATCTTTTATATTACAGGAACGCTGCTCTTCATTGCCTCATTACTCACTTGGTGGCTGGTTAAAGAAAAATTCAACGCCAGAGAAGCTGCGGCCAAACCGAAGGTATCCATCGCACAAAGCTTTGAACTGATCCGTCATGTCAAGCAGCTGCCCTCGTTATATGCCGTTACATTTATTATTCAATTCGCGATGCTGAGCACAATGCCACTCATGCCGCTGTTTGTAGGGGAGCTGCATGGTCAGTCAGAAGGGCTAGCGTTCTTTGCAGGATTGGTCAGTTCCATCACTGGATTCTCCAATATGGTTGCTTCGCCGCTATTAGGTCGGCTCTCCGACCGGATCGGTCCGGAACGAATATTAGCGATCTGTCTGATTGGCGCTGCTGTTCTTTTCGTTCCGCAGGCGCTTGTCCATAATGTTTGGCAGCTGTTCGCTGCCAGATTCGGACTGGGTATTTTTATGGGAGGGCTGCTGCCAACCGTAAATGCACTCATCCGCAAATACACGCCGGAAGGGATGGAGAGCCGCTCCTACAGCTTCAATACCAGCGCGCTTAGCTTAGGCAACATGTCCGGCCCCGTCATCGGTGGTGCGTTATCCGGACTTCTGACTATCAGGGAGCTGTTTATCGCATCAGCTGTTGTGCTTCTTCTTAACTCTTACTGGGTCTACAAAACACTTTATCGAAATCATAGCCGCTTAAACCCAAGGGCACAACAAACCTCTTAATCATGAGTAAAACCCATCTCACTGCTGCGGAACCGGACTTAGTCCGGACTTGATGCAGACTGCAGCGAGATGGGTTTTTTGTATCTTACATTATCTTACATATAGTTCATGGATGGCTGTTGTTGAATCGGTTGGAACGTATGCAGATACGTCTTGGCAGTGTGGTCATGCATCGTAGGCACTTGATACTGTCCCATTTGATTCATGAGCAAGAAGGTATCATAAGCGTGCTGATTAGCGGCTATAGCACCGTTAAGCAGCATTTGTCTTACGTTCGGATCTGCACATTCGAGCGAAGCCTGCATGCCGTTCTTCGCGCTGTTCTTGTGGCAGCTGAGCATAGAGCTGAGAATTTGCTCGTCATTCATGCGGCCTTGCATCTGTGGTGACGTTTTGGCAGGCTGACGAAGGCCGTACTGGATTTGCTGCGGAGAAGCCTGGCTGAACATGTGACCTCCCGCTTGCATTCCGCCGGTGCGGTTTACCGCATTGTAATCATGCGTATAAGCCACCAGTTGATCATAATGCTGAATGGCGCTTTGCAGATGCTGGCGGATAAGCTGCTTGACCTGCTGATTTTGCGCCTGCTCTTCATAGAAGGAAAAATGATTGATCATGTTCGTTTTTTCACATAAAATTTCGTGGACTTCCATGGCTTCATGTGCACCGAATGGCATAAGGGAATTCTCCTCTTTTCATCAAAATGGGGTTAGCTAAAAAATCACCTTGTATAGCGTCACCAAATCCAAAATATTTATCCGTGTGGCTCTAAAGTGGATTTCACAATCAATATATGGTAATATATGGGCAACACTCATGTATTTTTATTTGATTATAGATAGGAAAAAGGAGCCTTCCATGAAATTGAATTGGCGTAAGATCGTGTTCATCGTTCTATGTGCAGAACTCCTCTTTGTGTATTGGAACAGCCTAAGCGCCATGCAGTTCAGGAGACAGCAGGCTATGCTTCGATCCGAAACGGAGCCTATGAATCCCGTCATCAGCCAAATGAATTCTCCGACACCTACTCCCTCGTCCAAATATGATTCCCGGCAAGATCTTCAGAAAGCATCGTAGAAAAAGCGTCCTTAACTCGAGCAGCAAGGCTCAAGTGAGGACGCTTTTATTCGTTTTCTATTTCACTCTGGCTAGGGCTAAACCGTCGTAAGCGGGAAGGATCGTACTTTCTAGGCGAGGATCGGATGCTATTCTCCGGTTAAATTCACGCATCGCCTGCACAGAAGCTTTATTCTGGTTCGGGTCGACGACTTTACCGCGCATGAGTGTATTATCTCCAGCAATGATGGCTCCTGAGTTAGCCAACGTGATGGCATATTCAAGGTAGTTCGGATAATTCACTTTATCTGCGTCGATAAAGAAAAAATCAAAGCGCTCCTGCGCTTCCTCCATCTGCTTCAGATGTACGAGCGCCTCCCCCAACACGGTATTCGACCTTATCGAGGTACCCGGCTTCAGCAACATGGCGTTTGGCGATGTCTGCAAAATCCTGCTTCAGTTCCAGGGAGATCAGTTTTCCTCCTGCCTCAAGCCCCCTGGCAAGACAGATACCGCTGTATCCGCCTAATGCACCAATCTCGAGCACACGCTCCGCCTTGATCATTCTGACGAGCATGGTCAGCAATCTACCGTAACCGGGTGCGATTGAAATTTCCGGCATATTGTGCTGACGGATGCCTTCCTTGACTTTTTCCAGCTCGTTATCTTGCTCATACAACGATTCCATGTAAACTTCGGCTGACACCGTTACGGGCGAATCTGTCATATCTCCTGTCTCCTGTTCCTAAATTCTATGATTTCGTTTGTATGTACACTCTGTTTATCCTATACTTGTTAATTGTATGAGTTTTCATGCTGCTGAGCAACCTTGCCGCATGTCGGCATTCAAGGATAGAAAGGATTAAACTGCATGTCACAACTACAACTAATCGCCACCTGCCCCATGGGCCTGGAGGCCATCGTCGCACGCGAGCTTCACGAACTCGGCTATAAGGACACCAAGGTCGAGAACGGCCGCGTCATCTTCCAAGGGGACGAGCTGGCCATCTGCCGCACCAATCTATGGCTGCGAACTGCCGATCGAGTACTCATTCTAATGGGACAGTTTCCAGCGCTAACCTTTGACGAGCTGTTCGAGGGCACAAAGGCGCTCCCATGGCCGGATTTCATTCCTGAGGACGCCGAGTTTCCTGTAGAAGGCCGCTCTCATAAATCCCAGCTTTCCAGTGTACCGGCCTGTCAAGGTATCGCCAAGAAAGCGGTCGTAGAAAAAATGAAGCAGCGCTATGGTACGGAATGGTTCCGCGAAACCGGCGCGCGGTACGTCATCGAGGTCGCGCTGCTGAATGACATCGCGACACTGACGATCGATACGACCGGCCCGAGCCTTCACAAGCGCGGCTACCGCAAGCTTGTCACCGAAGCGCCGCTCAAGGAGACGATGGCTGCAGCCATGCTGCTGCTGAGCCGCTGGCGGCCGGAGCGGCCGCTCTACGACCCGTTCTGCGGGTCGGGAACGATCCCGATCGAGGCTGCGATGATCGGGTGGAACATTGCGCCGGGCCTCAGGCGCAGCTTCCCTAGCGAAGCTTGGGCATGCATCGAGCCCGAGCTATGGGAGCAGGCCCGCGACGAGGCCTACGACGCGGTTCGCGACGATGTCCCGCTGGACATCGTCGGCAGTGACATCGATAGCGAAGCCATCGATGTAGCGCTTGCCGCCGCGAAAGCGGCCGGTCTGCCAAGGAGCTCCACTTCCGAGTGGAGCCTGTGGCCAAGGCCCGCCCGCGCGGCGACTATGGCTGCGTGATCACCAACCCTCCCTATGGGGGGGAGAGGCTTGGTGATCCGAAGGAAGTCGAGCAGGCGCTGCGCCAGCTCGGCTCGATCACGGGGCAGCTGCCCACGTGGAGCGTGTTTGTGCTCAGTCCGAGCAAACAGCTCGAGCACTACATGAGCCGCCGCGCTGACAAGAAGCGCAAGCTGTTTAACGGCCGAATCGAGTGCAACCTGTTTCAATACCTCGGACCGCTGCCACCAAGAAAACCGCTGGAGCAGTCCTGATAAACAAGAAAATCCCGAAACGACTTGTCCGCTTCAGCAGCACTCTGCTGCGAGCAGGTCATCCTTCGGGATTTTTTTGATTTGGCGATAAGCCACCAGATAAGCGGGATCCAAACGATTAGCGAAAGCAGCACGCTCCATAAGCAGCCTTTGGCGAAGCTAAGCTTAGAACGGTGCTCCAGCTGTTTATCCTCACGATTCAACATGCTCTACCAACTCCAAGGGGAGCCCATCCGGATCGGTAAAGAACGTATAGCGTGCTCCTGTAACAGGATCGATTCGCACCGGCTCTACGCTTACCCCCCCTTACTTTCAAGCTCTCTCACGCTAGCATCCATATCCGCTACAGCGAACGCCAAATGCCGCAGACCCCGGGCCTCGGGCTGGTCCACCCGCTCCGGCGGGTTCGGGAAGGAGAACAGCTCAATTTGCTCCTTCTCTCCAATAAGCAGATCCAGCTTATACGATTGACGCTCCTCCCGGAATGTTTCATGAAGTACCGTCAGACCAAGTACATCCACATAAAAATGCTTCGACCTCGCGTAGTCTGAACAAATGATCGCAGCATGGTGAATACGTTCTAATTTCACACCTGATCCCTCCCGTACTTTGTTGTTCCATCATACATGCACTTGATTCCAGCATGCAACATGATCTTAAACTAACTATACATAGCATGATGCGACTAAAATGCGGAATGGAGCTACCGCCTATCAATAACCTACAGCTAGGCTTTCGAAGAAAAAGCCGCAGCAGGCGGCTTCATCCTGGTGCGGCTCACATCACGTATTATCCGTCTTTTCTCATTGTTGCAATTAGCTGCTCAAGAACGACATTAGCCTGCTCATAAGGCACCTGGCAAGTACCGGCTGCATGATGACCGCCTCCGCCATTGCTCAGCATTAGCTTACCCACGTTGGTCTGTGACGTGCGATTCACAATGCTGTGGCCGCACGCGAATACACAGTTTTGCTTATTGCGTCCATCCACAATCCAAATGGATATATTTTGTTCAGGGTATAGCGCGTATACCATAAATCGATTCCCCGGGTAGATCGTCTCTACGTCCCGAAGATCCGTAATGATAACGTTCCCTTCCGTACGCGTATACTTGCCCAGCATTTCCCGATATAAAGCATCCAATTCAAAATAACGGTCAACCCGTTCCTTCACATCCGGAAGCTCCATAATTTCTTCTACCGTTTTGGTTGCGCAGTGCTCGACCAGATCTTCCATCAATTGATAGTTGCTGATCCGATAATCTCGGTATCGACCCAATCCCGTTCTGGCATCCATGATGAACGAAAGAAGATCCCATCCTTTGGGATTCAGGATATCTTCTTTACTGAACTGGGCTGAATCCGCCTTATCTACGCCTTCCATAATATTATCGATATCACCGAATGTGTCTTTGCCGCCGTAATAATCGTATACTACTCTGGCTGCGCTTGGAGCGATCCGAGTCTCGCCTTTAAACTCGACCTTCTCCCCCATTCTTTCCAGCTCACTGGAATGATGGTCAAACCATAGACCGCATCCTGCTACATAAGGAACATTGGCTAGAATATCATTCTCCGTCACTTCAATCAAACCGTCCTGCATATCCTTGGGGTGAACAAACTTCATCTCATCCACCATATTTAATTTCTTGAAGAGCATCGCACAAACAAGGCCATCAAAATCGGAACGTGTAATTAATCGCATGCTAATGTATTCCTCCCAATAGTCCTAAAGCACTACTAACTGTCCTCCTCATAATTATACCGTTCTTGTCGATCAGTGACAACGCTTTTGTCGAACTTGATCGACAAAAAAAGAACGATTCAACCCTAATTAGGCTGAATCGTTCTCATCTTAAACGTCAAGCATTGATACAATCTGGATAAAAATGCTTCTACCTGAGACAAAGGCGGAAGCTTGACGGAAAGCTTAACCTCGCCTTTCCAATAAAAAATAAGAATGCTATTATTTCGTCCATGAAACATTTCAATATCCCAACAAGCTTCATTAAGCAGGTACTCTTCGCGGTTTATGACCAGCTTCGTTCCATCTGTGGACGGCACAAGTCTGGCAACATGGTTACCGCACAGTGACGTGACCGCCTCTTCTTCATTTAGCATCCATTCAGGCTGCATGCTGCCAAATCCTCCCTTTAACCCATTCTTTTTCTCTCTAAAATAAGAAAAGCCCACCTGTTATGCCGACTAGAGAGGGCTCATGCTGTCATCATCCTGAACCTCGGCGGCTGGCTGGCAGCTTGTCCATTTACGGTCAAGCAAGCCCCTCTAGCTTTGCGTCGCTGGCTTTCGCCAGGTTTGCCTTTATCGAGCAGTATCGAAAGCTGTCAAACATTGCTTTTACTACTATCAAGGATAAGGTAAGTTTTAGCGAAATCGAATACTCTATTATGCCTATTTTACAACAATAAGATAGGTAAAAGGAACTAATTTTCGAAAATTTCTTGTTTTAACCTATTTTGTGTTGCTTGTAATCGTCGTATTCCTGTCATATAGAATAAGGTACCGCTTAAAGTAAGAATAGACATCGTGAGAAAAAGGACATTCCCACCGAAGGAGGAAAGCAGCAAGCCTCCAATCCATGGACCCGCAAAATGCCCGATATTCGTAAAGGTTTGCGCCCCAAAATACGTGCCCCTCATATTCTCGGGAGCAAGCTTATCTATGAGCACATTCGCAGCGGGATAATTTAAGATTTCACCCATCGTAAAAACAACCATAGAAATGACTAGCGCGGCGGCGGAATGAGAGAAAGCAAATCCGACGTCGCCCAGTGCAAACATCAAGTTTCCTGCAGCAATGGCAACGAATGGTCTGAATCTTTCTGCCCATTTCGTTAATGGAATTTGCATAGAAATCACCGCGATCGCATTCACACTCATCAGCAGTGCAAATATTTTCACTCCGTCGCTAAAGCTCTGTTCCATATATTGGGATAAGGTGACCATAACCTGCGAATAGCCGATCGCGCCGACAATCCCGCCAGTGATGTAGTATCGGAAGGTTATGTCACTTCGAATGATGGACCAGGCTGCGCGAAGGGTAACCGGCGCTTTTTTCTCCCCTTCGATACTCTTTATCCCGAAATAGGACAGCAGCAGCCATAGTGCTATCGCGTATATCAAATAAACGACTCCCGTGAGAAGAAAAGGAAGAGCACCGTCCAGCGTTGCAAAATAAGCGCCCAAGAGGGGACCGACAGCAACGCCCACATTGATAGCCATATATCTCATAGAGAAAACTTTGAATCGCTTAGCCGGTTCGGTGAGATCAGCCATTAATGCTTGCGATACCGGTTCATAGAACGATCGGCATAAGCCGTTTACCATGTTCAGCAGCATAAAGCATACAGGAAGGCTGACGAATGAAAACCCGGTAAAAACAAAAGCCCAGCCGAATAAAGCAGCCAGCATGATAATCCGTCGTCCGAATGCATCCGACAGCGTTCCGCCAATAAAGCCGCCTGCTGTTCCCGCCAGCGCTCCCATCCCGATGACAACACCGATCATGACTTCGCTCATCGAGGTATGCTTGGCTAGATAGATAGCCAGGAAAGGCAAACTCATGGAGGACGCGGCTCTGGCCATTACAGTTCCGAGAATGAGGGTATGAACGATCGGATGATAGGACGTATAAAAATTGCGCAATCTGTTCATCATGCAGCCTGCCTTCACTTTTATTAACCAAAGGTCAATTAATCTCAAAATCTCATTATACACGAAATGCTAGATTACGCACTTTTTTTGTACAAAAAAACTTCCTCCTTTGTGAAAGGAGAAAGTTAACTAGTTGATCAAGTAGGGTCCTTTGCAAACTTCCGTAGATTCTCTCCAAGCGCTGTCGACATTTTTAATTCGATCGAAATTGGCGAGCTTCCGCTATTTCATCCGATACGCATCTCACCACCGCCTAGTCGCCGCCGCAACCGGAGCTGCATCCTGATCCACAGCTGGACGAGCTGCAACTCGAACCCGATGAACAACTTGAACCGCCCGAATCGCTGCTGCAGCCGCTTCCCCCTCCGTCATCTCCTGACCCAGAGGAAGTCTTCACCTCCAGACAAGCTTGTGCAGCCTGAGGAAGAACAACCGCTCGCCTTATAAGAGGGATCTTCCTCTTCCTGTGGCTGCAAAGCTTCCATTTGAGTCAAGTAGTCCCCCTCATCAACTATGGAAAAGAACATCATTGCAGCAGCCATCCCCAGCATACTGCCGGGTAACCCTATGGGATCAGTCAAATCTGTATGGTCATAGGTATCGCTTTCTTCCGAACGTCGTGCCTCTCTGACGGCCTTCCTTACTAGAATCGTAATTGTCTCTAGCAATTCCTGATTATTCTCGGCTTTTTTCATATCAAACAGACTTTCGGCAATCTCCTCCTCGCTAGCTGACAGCAGAAGTCGCGTCCGTTCCTTGTCGAGCGGATATCGAAAGAAACCGTTCCAGCAAGCCGAACTGGCTGGAGTGAATTCAAATAAGTGAGCGTACACCCAATCAAACCAGGCACGCTCACCCGGCATCTGCTTCGGCTCCCGCTCGGGGGCATGATGAATCATCTCTCCGACAAACTGATCGCCGAAGCGTTGGTATTCTCGCGTAAACATCAGCATCGCATGCCAGATGTCGTCAATAGCGCTACTGAACATCGGAGTTCGCTTGAGCAGCGCGTTCATAAGAAAGAAGCGTTTTAATTCAAACCATTTGCATGCGAACTCATCGTCGCTCATCTGCGGATGCTCAGTTTGCACTCGATATTGAATACGCTCCACAAAGTCGGCAGGAAGCGAACCTTCGAGCTTGCTGACTGTCATGTGCAGCGGAATATCCGCTAAGAGTCCTAGCTGTTCAGGCAGCTGATCTGCCTGAACCTTTATTTTTGTAGAAGAAAAACCGGCAAGCTTCTCCCCACGCTTGACTGCAGCTTTTGAAGAACCGCGCCATTTACGGAACAGGAACTGAAACAAGTGGAGCCCCTCCTTTTTTTTACCAATATAACACATCTATGTTATGGGAAGTATAACGTTTTTAAATTGGCAAAATGTTACGATTCCAACTTATAATAGGTGGATAAACGGTTATTACGAGAGGTGGAAGAGAATGAAAATTGCTATAGCTGGCGGTACCGGATTTATTGGAAGCCGTCTGATCAGCCACTTGCAGAACGACGGTCATGAGGTATTTGTTATTTCTCGCCGTCCTTCAAGCGGCTCTGCCGTTCCAACTATAACCTGGAAGCAGTTTCAAGATGACTCCACGGACGTCATAGAAGTGGATGCGATTGTCAATCTGGCTGGGGAATCGATCAACCAGCGTTGGACGGAGCAAGCTAAGCGCAGAATTATAGATTCTCGGCTGCAGGCTGCAAAGCAAATTGCGAACTGGGTTCAACGCATGAAAGCGAAGCCTAAAGTTGTCGTGAATGCATCGGGTATGTCCATATACGGCACATCCGAGACAGAGATCTTCGATGAATGGAGTCCGCACCGCGACACAGATTTCTTATCCCATGTAGTCAGCCTGTGGGAGCAAGCTGCGGATCAAATTCAAGAAACTAGACTGGTGAAGATACGGGTAGGCATTGTGTTGGATCGCAAAGAGGGAGCTTTTCCAAAAATGGCTTTGCCCTATAAGCTAGGTATTGGCGGCAAAGTAGGCTCAGGGCGGCAATGGATGTCTTGGATTCATATTGAAGATATGGTCCGACTTATTCAGTTCTGTATCGAGCGGGAAGAAGTGTCAGGACCCGTTAACGCTACAGCGCCTAGTCCGGTCACGAACGCACAATTTGGGCAGGTACTCGCACGTACCTTGCGTAGGCCCAACCTTTTTCCAGTGCCTTCCTTTATTTTCAAGCTCCTATTCGGCGAATTGTCCGTGCTGCTGTTGGAAGGGCAGAAGGTACTTCCCCGTACCTTACTGGAGCACGGATTCGAATTTCGATTTACAACCATAGAAGAAGCCCTAGCAGATATCGCTGGGCCTCAGAACAAGTCATTTAAGAATAACTAACTTAGGAAAGAAACATGTTAGGGGTTACGTAAACGAAGCGCTCGCCTCTTGCTAATACGTGAGCTTTTTGCATAGGAAACTGCTCGTACATGTAATCAACAAAACCACCGGGTCTCTCTTGATTTCCTTTAAACATGTCATAATGCAGCGGGATTACGGTATCCATTCGGGCCGTGTAAGCCAGTTCAGCGGCCTCCTGGATGTTCATATTGCCAATGATGCCCTTGGCCGTGCGGAATGCATCCCTTCCGTTAATAGGAAGCATGCCCAAGTCGATTCCTTCCTTGCTCAGCAATTCCGTCATACCTGGATAGATGGTTGAATCTCCGGAGTGATACACTGTTACCCCATTTATCCTAATCAAATAACCCACGTATCGGTGGTTGCCGCTCTCATCAAGCTCAAGCTGTTCATGCGCAGCAGCGATGGGCTTGATTCTGATCCCCCCAGCTCTTTCCATTCATCGGTTATGGCCGGGACAAAGCGTTCCCGCTTTACTCCTGCCTTCCATAACAATTCTTCGCAGCACGGCGGGGCCACAAACACGGCATGCTCGTTCTGGGATGCAATCGCCTTGACAGTGATCGGATCTAGATGGTCATCATGCTCATGCGTAATCAAGCAAATATCGGCTTGATCGACGTCCTCAGGCACAATCGGAGCAGGATAAGCGCGGGCAGGCCCTCCTTTCAGTTCCAGGTAGTCGGATACGAAGGGATCGATCCATACGGTTACTTGGCTTCCTTTTAAAATTACGCTGGCTTGCCCTGTCAGCCATACCGCTACCGTCCCCTGCGGGGGATGAGTATCTTTAATTTCCTGCATAAATGCCGCGCCTGTTTTAGTAGGTTTCAATGGAATAACCCCTTATTTGCTTAGTTTTAGTGTGGCACAATATAAATTACTTCTTTTCAATGTCATAAATATTGTGTACAATTAAATTGTATAAAATAATAATGAAAGTCGGTGATTCTGATGTCCGTCTATGACTATAAAGCAAGAACAATCCGCGGCGAGGAAAAGTCTATGTCCGCTTATCAAGGACAAGTGCTGCTGATTGTCAATACCGCAACCAAATGCGGATTTGCTCCGCAGTTCAAAGGACTCCAAGAGCTTCATGATACATATAAAAGCCAAGTTGATTTACGGTACTGGGTTTCCCTTGTAACCAATTCAGAGATCAAGAACCGGGCGACAACGATCAAGTGGAGCAAGCTTGTCAATTAAACTTCGGAGTGAACTTTCCGTTATTTGCAAAAATCGATGTCAACGGGCCTGATACTCATCCGCTGTACCGTTATTTAAAGAATGAAGCATCCGGTTGGTTCGGCTCCTCCATCAAGTGGAATTTCACCAAATTCCTTGTTGACGCACAGGGGTCATGTGGTAAAGCGATTTCCTCCTACGACTGCTCCAAGCAGCATCGAAAAGCATATAAAGCAACTGATGAAGAAGTAGCTGCGGCTGGCTATGAAAAAAGCATCCGGGCCACGGAAGTGGAGGATGCTTTTTTGGCGTTTCAAATGGTTTACTTTTTTTACATATTTCTTAGCCTTCTCGATAGCTTCATCCTCGGTTGCGCCAGTCACATAACGTCCGTTTATGAAAATAAAAAGCAAAACGAGAGCAGGGGCCGCAATATGACTTGCAGCCTATCTTGATGTCAGTGTCCGGCGCTATCGCACTCAGCTTCGCTACGGCTGTTTTAACTTTCATGTGCTTGCATTTATCACAAATGCGTATGTCATTAGGCATTAGTGATCTCCGTGATTCCCCTTACTTGGGTTCGTAATCATGAAGCCTTCTTCAGGTACGTAGAAGTAGTCGATGCGGATGCCATCGAGAAGAGGCTCATTTTTGTCAAGCAGCACATCAATGCCTTTATCGGTGCTTACGACGACATCATTCGCGGTTTTATCATCGAGCCCTAAACCATAATGGGCGTGATCACCATGCTTATGCGTAACTTGAACGCGTACGTTTAATCCTTTGTTTTCGTCTTTGTCCAGTTCCATCTGAAGTACTTTGGCTGCGTTGCGAGAAATTTTGACGTTCATATGTACACATCTCCTGAAACAAATTTTAATCCTATTGTAAAGAATCAGCGAACCGAAATCAACCTTCGTCCACTATTGCCATTTCCTTACCATCTCTTTAAAATAGTTAGCAGTGGAAAGAATCGCCACTTATTACATCTCAGTAACTTACTTACCTATAGGTTAGTAATGGAATCAGAAAGGATGCGTTCCTATGTCTACGCTTGAGAATGAGAAAGTAGCTCCGCTGAGCAATTACATTCCTAAAGAGCCTAAGGTAATTGAATGCTCCATTGAACGGACACTCGAAGTGATTGGAGGGAAATGGGCTTTTCTCGTGCTTCGCGAATTGTTCTGCGGTACCCGCCGGTTCGGCGAATTGCAAAGACAGATCGGAGGAATCAGCCCGAAATCGTTGACTGACACGCTCCGACACTTGGAAGACCATGGCGTACTGGAACGTACTGCCTATCCAACCGTCCCTGTTACGGTCGAGTACACCTTGACACCTAAGGGTCAGGACTTGCATCAAATATTGAAAGAAATGAAGTTATGGTCAGCAAAATGGACATAATGAGGTATTAGGGACTTATCTACAGAGGAGTGTTGACTAACATGATTACGATTAAAACGAAAGAGCAGATTGAGAAAATGGGCAAAGCCGGCCGCATCCTTGCTGATTGCCATAAAGAAATTGCCAAATTGATTCGCCCCGGCATTACAACGTGGGAAATCGATCAATTCGTCGAAGGATATCTGGCCAAGCACGGCGCGACGCCGGAGCAAAAAGGGTATCAAGGCTATCCGTATGCAACATGCGCGTCCGTCAATGACGTGATCTGCCACGGCTTTCCGAAGAAGGAGGCGCTCAATGACGGAGATATCGTCACCATCGACATGGTGGTAAGATATGACGGTTGGCTCGCTGACTCCGCATGGTCTTATGCAGTAGGACATATCTCCCCCGAAGCTGAGAAGCTGCTTAAAGTGACCAAAGAATCCCTTGTACAAGGGCATCGAGCAAGCCGTACCCGGCAACCGTATCGGCGATGTTTCCCACGCTATTCAGGTCTATGCGGAATCGCAAGGTTTCTCGGTTGTGCGCGACTTTATCGGCCACGGAATCGGAGCCGAGATGCATGAGGAGCCACAAGTACCGCATTATGGTCCAGCAGGCAAAGGGCCGCGCATTAAGGAAGGCATGGTTTTCACTATTGAGCCAATGCTGAACATTGGCAAATACTTTTCAAGAGTCGATCTCGATGGTTGGACAGCAAGAACCGTCGACGGCAGCCTCTCCGCGCAATACGAGCATACAATCGCCATTACGAGTACAGGGCCAGTCATTTTAACCGAACAGTAACAGATGCGCAACCTTAATTTGGAGGGACAATAGTTGATTTCTTTTTATAAGAAATATTGGAGAACGGCATTCGATATCGCACTCATCGTGCTGACCGTTTACCTGTTCATGCTGCTATTCAGCTATTTATATCGCATTGCCACGCCAATTTTTCTGGCGCTGATCATTTACGCAATGATTGAACCTCTTGCCCGCTTTCTTCATAAGAAAGGCCTGCGTAAAACGATTGCTTCCGCGATATCGACACTTCTTTTGTTCTAATCATCCTAGTCGTGCTCGCGGGAGCGGCTCTTATTTTTACGAACCAAATTATGAACCTAGCTGGTAAAATTGACACCTACAAATCAGTCTTTCAGATCCAGATTATTGAAAGGGTTGGAGACCTGCAGCACTCGATTCAGGATCTGCCGGACGACGTTGTGAACAAAGCCAAGGACTATGCGGCACAGTTTGCCGATAAAGCTTCCAAGGTACTGGCAGGGTTTTTATCAGGACTTGTGGCCTCCCTGACTTCCTTCTCAACGTTTATGTTTAACTTCATCGTTGGGATTATTCTAGCTTATTTTTTAAGCATTGAGATTGAATCCTGGAAGCGCCTAGCTCACGACAAAACGCCTAAGACGTTCAAATCGGCTTATTACTTTCTTAAAGAAAATGTCATTAAAGGCATTGTTTCCTACTTGAAGGCCCAACTCAAGCTGATCAGTCTCACCTTTATTGTGATCTTCATCGCGCTGCTGCTTTTAGGTGTCAATAATGCGTTCTCCATCTCCTTACTCTCGGCTATCTTTGATGTATTGCCGCTTCTGGGAGTCTCAACCTTGTTTATTCCTTGGATTATCTATCTGTTCGTTATCGGCAACACCACTTTAGCGATTTGGCTGAGTGCTATACTTCTTGTTGTCATTCTCGTTCGGCAAATTTTAGAACCGAAAATAACCGGTGAATCTCTAGGTGTATCGGCTTTCACAACTCTAGCGTTTATGATCGTTTCCCTTTCTCTTTTTGGCGTGGCTGGTGTCATTCTCTCCCCCGTTCTCATCATTCTGATCAAGGCCCTAATTGATCAAGGATATTTACAGCGCTGGATTCGGAAACCGATAGACGAATACGCCGAAGGACGCAGCCCTTATAACGGTACATAACCTTTTTCGCAGCCCCGAAATCCTTTTGGTTTCGGGGTGTTTTTTTTGCCTATCGACATTCTTTTCCCAAAGTTAGGACTTATATCCTCTTGTTATACCTAACATGATGTGTTATATTAAAAGTGCGTCAAATCAAGGTTTCCACTCAAAATGTTGATATAGGAGTGATGGGAAATGAATGAAAACACACTGCACATCCCTCAAGGCGAGGAAATTATCCGCATTGAAATGACTGTTAAGGAAGCGCTTGCATTAACAGGTGCCAAATTCCCTCAAAACCACAAATTAGAAACCGACGCCGTTAAAAAATTGAAGCAATCTCTCGAAGATAAATTGCTTCATTCCAACCATTAATTCCATGCAGAATGATGATCCAACTCATTAAGCCTTGTATATTCGATGAACGACTCATCGCATATGCAAGGCTTTTATTTTTTGCTTGCTTTCTTGGAGTGCTGCGATTATTTCCGCCATAATTGACCCATACTATCTACGCAATATCGAATTAACCATTAACTTATCCAAGGAGGTCATATTATGTCCGGCAAACAACAAGGTCACGGCAGCCAAAATACGACGAGTCGTACTTCGGATCGAAGCGGAGATAAAGGCAACAAATAGACGATCTCATTAAGGAGGGCTGAACCATGATCGATAATTTGGAAAGCAACTACGACTGCGCGCAAGCTGGAGCCGACTTACACAGCTTGAAAGAAGAGCTGAACCAGCTTGCATCACAAGGCGGCTCCGGTAAAGAACATCAAGAACAGCTGAATCGTATTGAGAATCAAATTCGATTCATTGAGAATAAGTGCTCCATTCACCATTCCCATTCCTAAACGCAAAATAACCCCACAAGTTGCCTTGGCTTCGAAGCTGATTCAGGTCACGTTGCGGGGAGTCCCAAGTTCTATAACATTAAAAAGCCCGTTTAGCTTAAACTATTGCTGAACGGGCTTTTTGTCATGAAGTTGGTTTTGTTTTTCACTCTGCTGATAAAAAACGAAAGCACAAGCGCTACAGCTGTAATAGCAGTTGCAATGATGAAAGCATCATTGATACCGTTGATAGTAGATTCTTTCATAGCAGTAGCATACAGCAAGGTGGAAACTAGCTTGCCGGCCGTCTCTACGGGAAGATGGGCCATAACAGCGAATCCTTGGCTCAAATGACTTAGCTGGCTAACGATAGACGGATTTGTTGAGGTAAACGTATTTCCGAAATTGCCCATATGAAAATCAGCACGGCTGCTCATCACGGTAACTAGAAGTGCGGTCCCAAGGGAGCCCGCTACCTGTCTGAGCGTATTAGACATCGCTGTACCATGGCTGTGAAGATGTCTTGGCAATTGATTCATACCTTCCGTCATGATCGTCATCATCATAAACGACATGCCGAACATTCTTAAGCAGTACAGCAGTAAGATATGTGCGTAAGGCGTGTCCGCCGTTAGTTTGCTGAACTCCCACGTCGTAATCGTCGTAATAATCAGTCCCACGACAGCTAACCATCGCGCTCCGATCCGATCGAATATCATCCCGGAGATAGGCTGCATAATCCCCATGAGAATAGCGCCCGGCAAGAGCAGCAGCCCGGAAGCAAGTGGTGTAAAGCCACGGATATTTTGCAGATAAATCGGCAGCAGAATCATCGCAGCGAACATGGCCATGTTGATGATAGAGCTGACGATAGTTGTTAATGTAAACACATTGTACGTAAATACACGAAGATCGATCATAGGCTCCTGAGCAGTCAGCTCCCGCCAAACAAAGGCGATTAGACTCAGTATGCCAACAATCATCGTACCTAACACCCTGAAACTGAGCCACCCCGCTGAACCGGCTTCACTAAAGGCGAACAATAATCCCCCGAAGCCGACTGTTGAAAACAAAAAGCCCCAGAAATCAAACTTCACCTTAGACATTTTCGTCACATTGCCCATCAAAAAGAAGGCAAGAATAATATCCAGCAGACCAATGGGTAACACGATGTAAAACAGTAACCTCCACGTATAAGTTTGAACCAGCCAACCCGATAAAGTAGGCCCTATGGCCGGTGCAAATATCATCGCAATCCCCATAGTTCCCATCGCGCTGCCGCGCTTCTCCGGCAGGAATACCGTCAGGAATACCGTCATCATCAATGGCATAATGATACCCGCTCCAGCAGCCTGAATGACCCTTCCTGACATCAATATAGGGAAGTTAGGAGCTAACGCGCAGACAAGCGCTCCAACGGTAAATAGAATCATGGCAGTCAGAAACATAAATCTTGAGCCAAAACGTTCAATTAAAAATGCCGTTATCGGGATCATGACTCCATTCACCAGCATGTAACCGGTAGTAAGCCATTGAACTACGTTGGCGGTTACATTGAAATCCATCATGATATGCGGTATGGCTACATTAATTAAAGTCTGATTCAAGATGGCCACAAATGCGCCGAGCATCAGTACCGTGAGCAACTGTCCGACATGGATTTCTCCTCCCCCTCTAGGGGAAGCTGATCTTGTATGAGGCACACTATCATTGTTCGGATGGTGCTCTCCGTTTAATTCCTCCGACATCTCAACTAGCAATGGAGAAGGTTCAGGAATGGGTGAATATCTTCCTTCTGCCAGCTGTTTTCTTCGCCTTCTTCTTCCAGTGAACATCCAATTTGCCGTTAAGAGAATAAGCAAAGAGAACAGAACATAACCCACTACATACGCATTCATGACAACAGCTCCCTTACTTATGGATACGTGCTGTTACGCTCATTCCTGGCACGATCCCCAGGCCTCTGTTACCTTCTAGCGTTATGGTTACCGGGACCACCTGCGTGACTTTCGTGTAATTGCCGTTTGTATTGGACGAGGGCATCAATGAGAACGTCCCTGCAGTCACCAAACCGATCTTGTCCACTCTACCGCTTAATGTCGTGCCTGGAAAAGCATCCACATAAACATCGACAGCTTGTCCGGTCTTCACATCATTGATATCGGTCTCCTTGACATTCGCAGTCACCCATAGATGATCCAAGTCGTAAAGATAAGCTAGCGGCATACCGGCCGAAACCAAAGCACCTGTCACGGCACTTTGCTGTACCACCGTTCCACCTTTAGGTGCTGTTATATCCACAGAGCCTGTAGGTGTTAGAACAGCGCCTATTCTTTCGCCGTCCGAGTACCTTTTGCCAAGGTCCCCATACCAATCGGAAAGCTTTCCAGAAGCTGATGAACTGATAGGAACCTGTTCGCCTGTAACTTGAGCATTGTCCGTAGACAGATAATTAATCGATTGATTGTAGAAATAGTAACCTAATGCGCCCCCTCCAACAAGAACGACTAGTAAGACAACATTAAGAAGAACCATTCGTGCTGTTCCCTTCATTCAATACGCCTCTTTCTAGTGGTTTAATATGTCAACAGAAGTAATATCTCCACATGTAAAGAGGAATATGTAGACCAAATGACAAAGAGAAGGGAGCTATCACTTGATGGCATCACCTTCTCTCTATGGCTTTTAATTCAATCTTTTTTTAGTCAAAATGCAAGGAACTCCTTTACCGATCGCTCCCGGCTCCGACATTGCAGCCAAATACCGCAATCCGCGGGTGCATTGCTGCTTGCATACAGCACATGTAGACGATTCCACGATTCTCATTGTGTACTGCGCTCTCGATGAAATCTCTTTCTTCTTACTGGCTTTTCCCTTAGGGGCCATAACCATTCCTCCCAGACACCGCTTCATCAACATTATATGGAACGGTACGAGGAACGGTTCGCCATAACAGGGCAAACTTGCTATTCTTTTTTAGCAAAGAAGCTTAGATTTTCAGCTCCAATCCTTCCAGCAGCAGTGGTACGATCTCTTCGTACAACACGGGTAGTGATTCGACAGGAAGCGGATTCACACCAAAACCAACCTCAACCGTAAAACCCGGCTTGCGAAACTCTTGAATGAACCAATCCTTATATCCTGCATCGCTTCCACTGAGCTTGACTGCCTGATATCCGCTAACAGCAGCCAATTGGTTAGCCCAAGTTTCCGAGTAAAACGGCTCATAATCTCGATAATTCCAATAAATTTCTTGCCCTTGGGTATGTAGCGCTACAATCATTTCGTAACATTGAGATAGTGCGTTATCCGCCAGCGCCACTGCCTCCGGTTCGGTCAATGGAGCTGTTCCTCCATAATCACGTTCACCCGGCCCCAGTTGTCCTCTTCTGGCAGCTTCCACTTCCCAATATGCAGGAAATTGATCATTCAAATCCACTCCGCGTATATTAGCCTTCCAATTGCGAAAATCGAAGGAGCCCTGATTCCAATCAAGCAATTCACGGCAGAATGGATGATCTTGCGAAACCCCTTGCTGAACCAATTCAACTCCATCAGGGTTCACCATGGGAATTACCCAAAGCGTCGTCTCCGCTAATAGTCGGCGAATTTGATGTCCTCTCCAATCTATGCCTTGTGCATAGGCTTTCGCAAGATCTTCTAGGAACTGCATCAACAGCGGTGTCGTTATCCACTCATTCGCATGAAATGCAGCGTTATACTGAATGGTTCTTGGTCCGGTACCGATAACTAACGCAGCAATATTTCTACCCATAACACTCTGGCCAATGAATTGAAAGCGAAGGAAGGGATACGATTCGCATAATCTGGTCATCTCATCGCAAAGCTTTAAGTATCCGTATGTCGTCACGGAAGCCACCTCCTATTGAAAGCAGTGTTCTCAAAGGTACAGAACTCGGTCATATATGAATATGCCTATGCCTGCTCATTCATTCACCGCACCAAGTGCCGTATAAATGAACAAGAGCGCAAGAACAGGATATCCAAGGTGAAGCAACCGGTGCTCACCCCCCATGTTCTTGCGCTCCCATACTCACTTTATTAAATATTGGGCACCTGCCAAACAACAGGCGCAATCGAGATTTGATCCTTCAGCCAGGTTTGTGCAATTCTTTTAAACAATTCGGGATCTCCACTGCAAAAAAATTGATGTACAGGGATCTGTCCGTTCTTAGCCAAGTCACCTCTGTGATACAAGATCGTACTAGCTTCCCTTGCCGTTTCATCTGCCGAGGAAATCAGCGTCACTTCTGGCCCCATTACACGTGATATGGCATGCGAGAGAAATGGATAATGCGTACAGCCAAGTATTAAACAATCCATGGGCTTGCCTACCAAGGATCGCAGTGACTTTTCAACTATGGCATCAACTTCTTCCGCATCAAACAATCCTTTCTCAACGAAGGGCGCAAGCAGAGGACACGCTTCACTAAACACTTGAATACCGGGAGAAATCGATGTTAAAGCTTGATCATAAGCATGGCTTCGAATCGTCCCATCTGTGCCAATGACACCGACAACTCCATTACGAGTAGACTTAATGGCAGCTCTTGCACCCGGTGAGATGACACCAAGAACAGGTATCGTTACCTTGGCACGAATGTCTTCAATAGCAACCGCGGTTGCCGTATTGCAGGCAATGACGATCATTTTTGGATTAAATTGAATTAAATAGTCAACAATTTGACTTGTAAATGCTCGAACCTCATCAGCAGATCTTGGGCCGTATGGACTTCTGGCTGTATCTCCGAAATAAATGATTTTTTCTTGAGGAAGCTGCCTCATTACCTCTTTTACAACGGTCAATCCTCCGACCCCGGAGTCCAGTATGGCTATCGCTTGCTGCACGACTATACGCTTCCTTTGCAGGTTATTAATTTGCGAAGCTACATGTTAGAATATGAACCTGCAAGTTGAAAGGTACCTGGGATATCGTATCAGTTTTTTCCGCTACTTCTACTTTTGCTCGGAAGACAGCTCATTCACAAGAGCAAACTCGTACCCTCTGTTCTTAATTTCTTTACAAATTCTATCAAGTGCTTCCATATTTTCCTTCGACCCTTGATGCATCAGAATAACGTTTCCGTCATGAAGATTATTCATGATGTCGTTATACGGGTCCTCCGCTCCATTCTTTCTTGGTTCCCAATCTCGCATAGCCGTTGACCAGAAAACAGACGTATACCCGAGCGAGGAAACCAAGCTTAAGTTATGTAAATTATAGTGTCCATAAGGAAATCGGAAAAATTTTTCCAAATCTTTGCCGGTAATCTCTTTATATAAAGCCTCGAAATCCGTAATCTCTTTCTTGATTTGGTCATCCGACAACTCGTTAAAATCCCGATGTGTCATGGTATGATTAGCAATTAAGTGGCCATCAGCAACCAGCTTTTTTACATAGTCCGGATTTTTCTTGATGTTATTCCCCGAGATGAAAAAATTAGCTTTAACATCATTATCTTTCAATGACTTCAGCATCAGGTCAACATCGATCAAGGGGCCGCCCGCATCAATGGTTAAGTAAACTTTTTTCCCTTGTCCCACCCAAAATGCCTTTTGATCTGCTGTAAAAGACTTCGTGTCCCTAGGAAAGTCAGGTACTTGTCCGGGTTTCTTTTTCATGTAATACCAAGATAAAGGCTGCCGGTCTCCGGCATTAGCAGGCTTCGACTTGTACGTGGAGGCCTGTACAGTGGTTTGTGATACACTGGTCACATCTACTGAATTTGATGCAGGTGTAACTGTCGGGAGTGGAGTTGGTGATAAAGATGGTTGCAGCATTCCAGGAGCAGGTGTTGGTGCTGCTGTCGGCTTCGTGGTAGCGGATGAGATTTGAGATCGTACAAGTTCTGACTTCGGGTTTGCTGTTGATGTCTCTTGCGCTTTTGGCACTGATTGTACACCTATTTTTCCGGTTTGAGCACAGCCGGTCAATATATGAGTGAACAAGACAAATATGGCGGCGAATTTTAACTGTGTGGCTCCCATTCAAACACCTCGCTATAAAAAAATAAGATCACTCCTCTCTTTTTCGACAACCCCACATCAATTACCTGCCATTTAATTGTTAATTACCAACATCAATTTACAAAGAAAGACACCACAAGACATAGTCTCTTGGTGTCCTAGTAGGATTTAGCAGCACGGTAAATAAGCCATTGAAAAATCGTTATTAATAGGAAGGCTGTGCCTGCCAACATCGGAATAGTGATAAAACCGAACAAATTTAAATAATCAACATCACAAGGAACAGGTCCACATCCAGTAGCTGACTCGTGGAAAACACCTGACTGAAGCAGCACGTGATAAACGGAAATACACAATCCCCAGATTGACATAGGAAGTACATATAGAGCAATCTTATGCTCTCTTCGAACAGCCGCAATCCCAAGTAATAAGACGAGCGGATACATTAGAATTCTTTGATACCAACATAGCTTACACGGCAAGAAATGCATGACCTCCGAGAAATACAAGCTCCCTATCGTTGCTACTAATGCAATGAAAAACGACAGGTGCAGCCCGTTCTCACGGATCCATCTGGCTCCGAACATTGGTTCAACTCCCCCCTTCTGACCCATTATATGAAAATATGATTTGGAAGTCTATGACAAATAAATAGATCATATCTATCCCCCTATCCGATCAATTCTTGATGTATTCTCGACCTGTTCTTGATCTGTTCTTGATCTGTTCTTGATCTGTTCTTGATCTGTTCTTGATCTGTTCTTGATCTGTTCGTGATCTGTTCATGCCCCATTCATGACCTATTCATGATCAAATATCACTTTGTATCCATTCCACATCCCGCTTGGGAACAATATGATTCAATTTCAACTAACCTTTATGATCCATAAATTAAATTCATCTTACATTAACTCATCATTAATTCATCCATTAATTCATCATTAATTCATCATTAATTAATCAACATTAATTCGTCTGGCATTAATTCGTCTTATCCCGCTCCTACTCGTTTATGCAACCTTACAGACACTATCCCAATAGCTCAGTTATCACCATTCAATACCAGCATATTCTCACTTGCAAGCGTTATCCCATTGGCTCAGATAATTCTCGTACCGCTAATTACTCGCCTCCTTATCGCTTCCGTTTTTCTGATATTGCACTTGGCCAACAACGCACTCTTACCAGATAAATAGATCTAGTTTTTTTTCATTCTGACCCTCATCACCCTTTATATTCTCGTTACTCCAAATAGTGTTCATAGTAAATGGTTTGAAAGTATTTAGATGCTCGATTATGAGAAAATTTCTACAATATCCCAAAAAAACAGTTGAAATAAGAACGCTTGTTCGATATAATTTATGTATAGGGGGAAGCTATTATGGTAAATTTGTGGGAATCGTCTATGACATTGGAACAATTTCAGCACCAATTTTCTTCCGAAGCCATCTGCGCTGATGCTTTGTTTCGTTTAAAATGGCCTGATGGTTTTCGTTGTCCTCGCTGTGAAAATAGTTCCTTTTATGTAGTAAAGACTCGAAGAATTCCTCTCTATGAATGTCAAAAATGTCGGCATCAAACAACCGTTACATCCGGCACCATTATGGAAGGAGCCGAACGAAATTGTGCAAATGGCTCACAGCTCTCTTTTAGTAGCTCAGCCTGAAGGAATTAATGCCACTACCCTTGCTGAAATTATCCAAGTAACCTATAAAACAGCTTGGGCCATTCTTCAAAAGATTCGGCTCGCAATGCACGAAACCGACGAGCATTCATTGCTCTCAGGTAAGATTAGGGCCAATTCAGCTATATATGGAAAACCTTATAACTCTTCTATCCGCAAGCATCCACAGGAGCATTTGTTCACAATAGCTGCCTCTCAGGACTCAATTAACTATTCCCAGCAAATTAAGCTTAAAATAATTCCGACGGCTCATTTACAACAAGGGCTTATTCTAAAAAATGAAATTGAGGACTTCAAGAGTAAGCACATCGCTACTTACTCAGACGATGTACAATATGTAACAGGAAGATACAGTCCAGAAAGATTTCATGACCTGTTGCAAATAGCCAATCAAGCTTGTAAATGGCTGAATAACACTTACCACGGCCTTGGTAAAAAGTACTTGCAGCTCTACATGGATGAGTTCAGCTATCGTTATAACCATTACCTTAACAACAGTAAATCTATGCTACTGCAATTGACACAACTATGTTTATCTAAATTGAGACTCAATTACTCATTCATCGAAGCAATTTAAGCCGACTCGATAGCCACTGGCTGCAATCAACTCGAGTAGAATCCCCTCCCCACACTGTCTCAAAGCACCTTAGGGGAGGTTATAAATGTACGGAGCGCAGCTCCCAACGCGTGGTGTGGTGTGGTGTGGTGTGGCGTTGTGCGGTGCGGTGCGGCGTGGCGTGGCGTGGTGCGGCGTTGTGCGGTGCGGCGTGGCGTGGTGCGGCGTGGTGCGGCGTGGTGCGGCGTGGTGCGGCGTGGTGTGGCGTGGTGTGGCGAGCCGTCGCATGAAGGTCGTCAGTTTCATCATATTTTCCACCAGCTCACATCACTTAAAATATGTTATTTTTAACCATTTTAGTTAGAGTTGTCGATTTACTTTAGAGTTATCTATTACTTTAGAGTTATCTATTTAGGGCTTGCTGAACGAAAAAAAACCTAGAAATAACAAGGGTTTAACCGTCCTTTTGTCGAAATAGGATGCAAGGAAACCGGTAGGTAGTCCGGTAAAAACCGTGCATCTGGAGGGCAAAATCATGTTTCAGCGAAGTGAAGGTCAGCTCATTCTGCCAGGCGACTTCTTCCTGCCGTTTGGTGGAAAATTAAGCGAAGATAACCGCTGGGTGCTTCTCGCGGCGATGATCCCATGGGCAAAGGTTGAGGAGAAGTACGCCAAATCCTTCAAAAGGAGCCAAAAGGGTCAAAAAGCGGTACCCGTCCGTGTCGCGCTCGGGGCGCTCATCATTCAAGAGCGGCTCGGGACCGATGACCGAGAAACACTTCAGCAGATTCTGGAGAACCCGTATCTGCAGTACTTCCTGGGGTTGCCTGGTTATCAGAATCGACGTCCGTTTCACGCATCACTTATGACTCACTTCCGTAAGCGACTTGGCAGCGACGTCCTTCAAGAAGTGAATGAATGGATTGCCCTCGAAGAGGTCCAGAAACAGACAGACGAGCAAGGCTCGGATGATGACGACTCCAGTGGAGGCAACGCTGCAGGAAGCGCAAGCGGGAGTCTCACGCATCAAAACGCCGAAGCGCCTCTTCATCAAGGAAAGCTGCTCCTTGATGCCACCTGCGCTCCCGCCGACATGGCGTATCCAACCGACCTGTCGCTGCTGAATGATGCGCGCGAAAAACTGGAAATCATCATTGACCTGCTTCATCAGCCGCACCGTGGAAAGACCGCAAAACCGCGAACCTATCGGCAAAAAGCCAGGAAGGCGTACCTTGCTGTGTCCAAGCAGCGGCGCGTAAAGCCCCGCACGATGCGCAAAGCGATCGGAAAGCAACTGCGGTTCGTTGCGCGCAACTTACGAACGGTTGCTGCTTTAGCTGAAACTAGTCATCTGTCGGCACTGCCTAGGAGCCTGTACAAAAAACTGTTGGTCATTCAGGAGCTGTACCGCCAGCAACGGCAGATGTTCGATGAACGCTCGCACAGCATCCCGGATCGGATCGTCAGCATCTCGCAACCGCACGTTCGTCCCATTGTGCGCGGCAAGGCAAAGGCCAGCGTAGAGTTTGGCGCGAAAGTCGCCATCAGCTTGGTGAACGGCTTTGCGTTTGAAGAGAAACGGGATTGGGACAATTTCAACGAAGGTCTCACGCTGAAGGCCTCAGTCGAAGCCTACTACAAACGATTTGGCTTCTACCCCGAAGCGGTGCTTGCGGATCAGATCTACCGTAACCGTGAAAACCTGCGGTATTGCAAGGGTTTGGGCATCCGCCTCAGCGGACCGCAACCTTGGGCGACCATCCGCTAATC
Organism: Paenibacillus hexagrammi; assembly: GCF_021513275.1. NCBI lineage: Bacteria > Bacillati > Bacillota > Bacilli > Caryophanales > Paenibacillaceae > Paenibacillus > Paenibacillus hexagrammi. Next base: position 3,914,101 of record NZ_CP090978.1, read on the forward strand.
AAGAGGAAGCCAAGCGCCTCTCCAAGGTCGACGCATCGGAACGTAACGCAATCGAAGGCAAATTCGGCGAGGGCAAGCGTTGCTATGGGCTTGGTCGTATTCGAGCACGCCTTCAGGCGACGAGCGAGACGGTCATCAGCATGCAGTTCCTCGTGATGAATCTGGAGCGAAGACTACGGCTTTTCTTTCTGTCTTTTTTCGCGGGGTTGCAAACGGTTCGGCTATGCGTGAACGTGAGGCTTTTGAAACTAAATTGATTCGTTCAGCAAGCCCTATTTACTTTTACTTTAGAGTTATCTATTTACTTTTACTTTAGAGTTATCTATTTTCATTAGAACTATCTATTTTCTTACTGTTAATTTTCTGAGGTTACGGGATAGTGGTTATAAAGAGGCAATACGTGTTGTGAGTATTCATTCATACAAAATAAATCGCACAGAAAAAGATTATTATAACATGACCTATGCAGTTCGTGGTAGTAGTTGGTAATTACCAGGTTTAGGTATAACCCAAAGAAGCACCAAATAGTGCTCTGGCCAAAAAAGCTCAATTAGTCTTGCAAACTGCTGCACTTGTGTGTCACAATCAATAGTGATTCGCTGAATGCCCTTGCGGTTGTTCACGCGGACCTGACAACGAGTGTGGAAGAGGCCACGAACCATTTCGCCGTGGGTGTAGCCTTCATCATCACTCGTTTTTTCTTTGTTCAGTTCAAAGAGCGCAATCGCTAATAAAGTTTCGGCGACAAACAACAACTCGAAATGGGCATGATGATGCGCCTCGTATTCGGAATGGCATTTTTCAAAAGCTAATTCCTGTTTGGCCGAGCGAAAGAATACTTCAATGCGCCAGCGCTTGGCATAGGTCTGAACCACGTCTTTCGGAGCATCGTGGCGATTGCTAATTAACAAATAAGCGCCTTTGTAAGTAGCAGGCTCTTCTCCTTTTTCCTCTTGATCAGCATCCGTTATCGGTTGGTCATCTTCTTTCAAACGTATCGCAACAACAGCAGCTACAAGAACATACCGCTGCTTGGTCACTTGGTTCCCTTTCCGATTCACGGTTGCGTAAGGGCGCTTCATGTAGATATCCGGTATCGAAATGGAGGTCAGACCGGATGCCTCCCCACCTAACAGCTCCTTAAAGACCTCCCGGATCAGCATGACTGGAGTCAGCGGTACATAGCGTTCCCGACGAGTGCCGGGTTCGATGACTTTACGAAACAGAGCCGTGTTGCGTTTGGCTTTGGTGACCCAATCAAAGTTATTCTCCTCCAGGAACGAGAAGAAATGCTTGCAAAGGTACCACCGATCCATGGCTACCCACAAGCGGCATGAAACAGATTCCCGCAACATGAGTAGCATTTGCTTGGCCAAATCGATTTTAGTCAAGCCTTCTCCTTTTGTTTCGGGCTTATGCCAAATCCGGAAAAACAACGGATACTCCAATCCGCTCTTCCGAACAGCTTGTAGAACAACCAAATTGGTTGCCCATACATAGACTTTGGCGGAGTGGTCATAGAGCCAGCACAGAAACGGAAGCAGCTTGGCAAAGGGATGCGCGCTGTGGGTATCATCGAGATTTACGACATCTCCATCAGTAAGCGCAGTTACAGGATCCTGCTGCAAGCGCTCAACACGCTTTTTTCCAAAAGTCGTCCAAGCAAAGCCTTTCGTTAAAAAGCGACTTAACGTGTACTGTGCAAGCTTCCAAGGCTGAAACATTCGCTTCAGCAAAGCGTCTTTGTCGGCCAATTGCGCTATCTGGGTAACGGAAGAGCAATTGGCAACGAGGCCGACGACGTAGAGGAAGCAAATTAACCAAGACGGAGTACCGTTACGTTTCATGATGCCAGATTGTGCGAGTAACAAAGAGAAGTCAAAACGCTCCCACAGACTTTTCAGAATGGGAGCTCCAGCACATTCGCTGTGATTTAAATCTTTAAACTTCGGCTTTTGTAACGCTGACATTGGAATATCACCTATAATCTGTAAGATATACCTGTTCAAAAAGGTATCCTTCGCGATTATTGTGGTGTTTCTGAAAAGTCAAGTGGTTTTTATGAACTTAGGTAAAAATTATAATGAATTCTAAGCTTTTCCCATCAATTGGGGTGAACTGCATAGGTCATGATTATAACTAAGGGAGTAAAATTCGCTCACCCCAAAACTTATTAATTCTGACGTATTAAAAAAAGGAACCGATTAAGGTTCCCAATACACGAAAATAAGAATCTATATACTAAACAGAGAAGCTATATGCGATTTCCTCTGTTTTCTTTACCAGGCTTCTCCATTGAGCCTGCGGAATGACATCGACGACAGCCTTGAGTGAAATATCTTTAAACTCCAATTTAGGGACTTGCTCAAGTGTTATTCTATTCGTAATTAGGCGTTGAAGCCAACCCTTATGTTTTTCCTCCATCTGCATGAGACGATAAATGGCTGTTTCGAAATCTTTTCGAGCCGCGTTTACGGACCCGATTACGCATTTATTTTCAAGTACCATGCTTTGGTTGATCGCATCCGAATGTATCTCTACCTTCTTATCAGAAGGTGTCACGCCAAGCAGTGCAAGTACGCCGTTAGGTGCTAGTGCGGACATGGCTTCAAACGCCAATGGACTGTATCCAGTACATTCCAATATCATGTCGATCGGTCTTCCTAATTTCTCTGCATATGCTGACAAGGTTAAATTATTCTGTTGCGAACTCTCAGACGAGCCCGATTGTTGATATTGAGCGCCACAATCTCTGACCAATTGGGCTTGTATACTCCCCTCCGGTGACATGGACCATACATAAACATCCAGATTTAATATTCGGCAAGTAATAGCCGCCAGAAGTCCCAGCGGTCCTGATCCAAGGATAAGAGCTGTTTTTGGCTCCCAAATTAATCGTTGCTGAATTCTAAGTACCTGATCCCACACTTTTTCAACGATACTTTGCGGTTCCACCAGCATACCGAGTTCAAGCAGCTCGAGCGGTACAGGTACCAAATAACGCGAATCCTCTACATAATATTCTGACAGAAAGCCATGAGCACCCTTAATTCCTCGTTCTACATATTTGCCAGTCTGACAAAAGTCGGAATGTCCGTTACGACAATTGACGCACTGCGGGTCCTTACACGGCCTTCTTACAATCGCGGTAACCAACGTACCAACTTGCAGTCCAGTATCAGGTCCAGCTTCAACTACAACTCCTAAAGATTCATGTCCCGTGGTAAGTTCATCTTCGCCTTCAGGGGGGTACCGTACTTCTCTTGGAGAATTTCGCGGTCGGTACCGTCCAATCCTACTGCAAGTACTTGCACAAGAGCCTCACCTGGATGTTGAATTGCGGGTGTCTCCACAGCTTCAAGTGAAATATATGGATTCCCTTCCCTTAGCTGTTTGACTCGAATTGCTCTCATGTCATTCTCCTCCCTTTATCAATTCACCGGTTCGAGCACCTTATCTTCACTTGCATCATTTTTCTGCTTTCTTCCGATATTCTTCATATCCTTCAGTCTCGACAGATATTCTTGCGTTACTTTAATAAATGAAGCGTGTGACCAAGTCAGAGGCGAAACGGACATCGGTTCACCTGTGAAAGGATGCACCTGCTCCGCCATCACACCTGAAGGCAACGCATGTTTGATAGCCCATTGCATCAGATTCTCAGCCTCTTGCAGTTCCGTATTTGATGCTGCGGAGGCAATTAACCATTCTGCATACCACAATGTGCAGATGAACCAAGGGTTTCCTGGCACTTTAGCTATATCGTGGGACACTTGGTGGTAATAATCGTTCTCGTATCTAGCGAGCCCGCCAATTTCAGTATGAACCCAAAGTTTCTCTTTCATCGCTTGCATCGTATTTATCATTCTGGAATCCGTCTTTTCAATTAAACCAAAGTCGAATAAGGCATACATGCTTGCATCTAAAGTAAAATCTGGCTCATAGGCTTCTTTGTCATAGTTCCAGTACAACGACCTGATAAATTGCTGTTTTTCCTCTGAGTACAGCTGTTCATTCGCTGCTTTTTTGACTTGCTCCGCTTTATCTGCGTAATAGACCGCTCTCACTTTATCTTCATGATATTCTGCAAATCGAGAAGCAGCTATGAGTCCCGCGTATACACTTGATACCGTAAAGGCCATAACTCCATAACGTTCTTCCCATAAATCATAGGAAGGTAAAGGCAGTCCCGAAGCATCACGATAATGGGCCAAGAAATCGGCTGCTGGAATAACAAGCTGGTCATAATCATCTTTCGACTTGGATAACGTACCCGCTAGTTTATGATGATGCCACAAAGTGTAAATGACCAATGCGGTTTCATCTTCTTGAATTGCTAACTGCTTGTTGCCCTTTTGATTGACCCAAGGATGCCAGCTGGATCCTACTGAGCCATCCGGGTTATATTTGTGCATCAAATATCCTTCTGGAGTCATTGCTTTCTTGCAAAAGTCAAAAAACTTTCTTGAAAGCTCATAATAGCCTGCACGATCCAATGCATGTGAGACCAATGCTCCATCCCGCGGCCACATATACGAGTAGGAGTCTTTGGCGAACTTCAATATATCAGAGTCATTCGCCGCAATAATAGCACCTCGATTATCGATATTGGTTTTAGTGATTAACAAGCTTCGTTTGTAGAAAGCTTGTATCTCGGGCTTTAGGAGGGACAGCTCGTGACTATCCTGATTTACCCATTTCACCCAATGATCATGTGTTCGTTGGAGCATGGCTTGCGGTGTCACTGTGCGAAGCAAGCGTTCCATGCGTTCGATCTCTTGCTTACTCTTACCGAAGCAAATCCAGAACCACACTTCTTTAGTTCCTTTGGCAGGAAGCGTTACTTCCATCTCGATAATGCCATCTACGGACCCTTGCGCAATTGGATTGCCTCCAAGCATACCGTCCTCGGCATCCTTCCATGTCCCTTGCAGGCCGTGAATGCCTTTTTGACCTGTAGCGTATCCGCTCAGCTTAGCTTTCCCTTCATCCGGTGAAAAGCAGGATAGCGTCAGGTACCGATGACCCTTATAAAAAACAAGAGAATTCAGCTCCGGATCAAAATAGATGGTATCCCCGATTCCATTTCCATATATCTGTAAATCCAAATGAAAATACAATTTGATTTTCCGTTCCATATCAAAGTTATTTTCAATTCTTAGTTTGCGCAGAAATACGTTCTGCTGGACGTCAACGCCATCTCGAAACAGCATCTGGAGTCCCAACCGTTCATGGCTGCAATGCACATTTGTAACTAGCGAGTCAGGCAAATAATTCAGACTCTTCTTGACCTCCGGGTGATCGATCCAGAAGAACCCTTCCTGAGTCCAAACACCGAAATGTGATAAATGATCACTGGATTGATTCTCCTGACCTACTAAAGGGAAGTACATGTCCCGAATATTATAAGCAGCATCATAATTGATGAGCACATTCCCATTTCCAATAGGTAAATCTCTTGCCATTCCATCAGCCTCTTTTCCAAGGAAGTCTCTATATAATTTTCCAACACGGCAAGCAAAGTATGCATCTTGTGGGAAGGCTTTTCAGGTTTCATTGCATACAAGGTAATTATCGGTAAAGAAGACTACAAGCATTTTCAATTCATCAAAATTCGTTTACAATATGAACAAATGGAGGGATCTACGAAACATGAAGCAATTAGACGGATTCGGCAAATTCCTGGAGACCTTACGAGGTAAAATGTCACTGCGCGAAGCAGCTCACAAAAGCGGACTGTCGCATGCTTATATACGTGATCTGGAACTGGAGCGAAACCGCTCTACGAATGAGAAGATCAAGCCATCTCCTGTTACGTTAAAAAAGCTATCCGACGCTTACAACTACTCCTATACAGAGCTAATGGAAAAAGCAGGTTATCTTGAAAAGGAGGAAATGAATCACTCCTCCGTTGAAGTAGATATTGCCCAGATTCTTTTTATAGAAGTCAGTGCTAAAGAAGTCACCTACCAATTCCAGCATAGTAAAATCAGCCAAAATGTACATTCTTTGGTTGATTTTAGCGATTTCCTTGACCAGCTAGAGGAAAAAGGCTTTAAAAAGATGGATACCGATTTATTTGTTAATTTGCATCATGTGATGAAATATATAGAAAAAGAAGGTACCTTGTACTTTGATCAGCCGGGAATTGGCAAACATGTTGTCATTGCAGCTTCCAAGCAAAAAAAATATCATGATTTGCTGTTACGATGCATCGCCCGCAATACAGGCAATAGCCTTGAATATCATTTGGATCGCAATGGTTCCATAGATTCTATGAGATCTACTCTGAAACAATCCTTCTAAATAGAACTTCATTCGATTTTTTTCGACATTTTTCGATTAAATGGTTAACGTTTGTATAATAAAATGATATGATATAGGTATCTCTTTACTACTCATGGAGCTGATTGATTTGTCCCAGAAAATCCCCGTCACTCGTGATGGCAAAAAAGGATCGGATATCTTACTTATCGATTCTCATCGTGTTGTTAAAATTGATAAGATCCGAGACCGTGATTATGTCATACATACAAAAGATCATCACTATTACTTGGACCTGTCGCTCGATAGTATTGAAGAATGGCTCTATGAGGATGGTTTCCGTTTACTTGACAGTACAAACATTGTTAATATGAAGCACGTGAAAGAATATGATTCACGCAAAGGCATTGTATATTTCGATTCGCCAACTGACAAAAAAACGAAAACAGCCTCAGCTGCGCGAATTCACAAGGAACATATCGAGAATGTGATGTCCATTTTACAATCATCCGACACCGACAAGGCTGTAAGACAGCCAACCAATCAACACCCTGAGATACAGCCGCCCTTTTTCGTAATGAATGACGATGACCAATTTTCTCGCTCTTATGCAACGATTCGAGCTATGAATGCCAAGCGTCAAGCAGAAGAGAAGATTGTTCATATGGCTTATCATGATTCACTGACGAATCTTCCCAACAGACTTAAATTTCAAGAGCACCTAAAAGATTCTTTTGCGAAAGCGGAAAGTTCAGACACGCTCTTGGGAGTCTTATTTTTTGACTTGGACCGCTTCAAAATCATCAACGATACATTAGGTCATCACGCAGGTGATCAATTGCTTCAGCATATTGCCAGTAAGTTATCCGAATATGTAGGGGACAAGCACACGGTTGCCCGGTTTGGCGGAGATGAGTTTATCATTCTTATGACCGGAGTCAATAGCATCGATGAAATCACCGATTTTGCCCGAGGTATTCCCGAGTGCTTGAAAGAAGCTTTTTATTTCGAAAAACAAGAACTGTATATCACAGCGAGTATCGGAATCAGTCTATATCCACATGACGGCAATAATGTTGAATCCTTGATCAAAAACGCCGACGTGGCCATGTACAAAGCGAAGGAAAAAGGCGGCAACATCTACGAGCTCTATCATCCCGATATGAATATGCGGTCCATGCACCGCTTGAACCTGGAGATTGAACTGCGTAAGGCGATCGAGCGGGAAGAATTTATGGTATACTACCAACCGCTTGTTGATTTGACTACCGGCAGCATTTTTGGCATGGAATCCCTTGTCAGATGGAAGCATCCGGAATGGGGCATGGTGTCACCAGGCGAATTCATTCCCTTAGCAGAAGAAACCGGACTAATTATTCCCCTTGGCAATTGGGTGCTTAAGCAGGCTTGTATTCAGAATACGAAATGGAACTCACTTGGGTTAGCTCCCCTCTGTGTTTCCGTGAACATATCCGTGAATCAATTTATGCAAACGGGTTTTGTACAATTCATCGAGGATACATTGAAGCAAACCGGACTCACTCCCAACCTGCTCTGCTTGGAGATTACTGAAAGTGTCGCCATGAAAAACGTCAGTTTCATCATGGAGACGATGGACAAGCTTCGTATGCTAGGCGTACAGATTTCGATCGACGACTTCGGGACCGGCTATTCATCGCTAAGCTACCTGAAACGGTTTCGTGTTCATACACTTAAAATAGATCAATCCTTCATCCGAGACGTTACAACCGATGAAGACAATGCTGCAATTGTAACAGCACTAATCGCTATGTCTCAGCAGCTGAAAATTAAGTCGTTGGCCGAAGGCGTGGAGACACCTGAACAGTTGGCCTTTTTGCGAGAGCGAGGCTGTAATGAGATTCAAGGATATATTTTCAGCACACCGCTTCCGGCAGAAAGCTTTGAAAACTTAATTAAAGAAAAGAAAACTTTATATCTCCACTAAAAGAAAGGAAAAAAAGCTCAGATTCAATCTGAAACTTTTATTTCCTTTTTTCGTCTATTAAGGGAGAGTCTTGTAATGAAACTGGAAAGGAATTGAATCAATGTCTACTCAGCAGCCTGCTATGCACCCTACTCCCAGCCGTAAGCTTCGAGGAAAGCGCAAGAGGTCTAGCCCAATAAAAATAATGTTGTATGTGATAGTAGTCGGAACACTTTTGTCAGTAGCAGGATTAATTTGGTTCTTTCTGACGGAGTCAGGAACAAGTGTTAGATATATGATGGCCGACACGTTAATAACTACACAGCACCGGGATTGGGCCAAATATTTGATCGGCTCGGAGGAGCTTCAAACACGTGTCGAAAACTATTGGAAGAAATTCGAAGAGATGGGCGAGGAAAAGGATAAAGGACTCGTGGAAATTAAGCCTGAGCCCAGTACAAAAGTACCTGTAAAAAAAGAGCTTGTTAAAATCGATCCAATCTCAGGGAAAAATTTCAAAGGATATCTGGTGACTATATCAGACCCAAAGAAGCTAAGAATCGCAGTGCCCAATAAGGTCGGTAAAGGGGAAAAGGTAACCTCTATGGTCAAGCGCACAGGCGCGATTCTCGGGGTTAATGGGGGTGGTTTCATTGATCCCGAGTGGAAAGGGAACGGCTTCCAGCCAGAAGGCGTTGTGATATCCGGCGGAAAAATATTTTATAACGACCGTGGGGCGAACGGCTCTGTACAGGTTGTCGGCATTGATAAGGATGGGCGCATGATTGCCGGGAAGTACAAAGTCTCGGAGCTTCTTAGCATGGGCGTAAAAGAAGCTGTATCCTTCAGCCCCCGCTTTATTGTAAACGGGGTTGGACAAATCAAAAGCCAGGCCGACGGCTGGGGCATCGCCCCGCGTACCTGCATGGCGCAGACCAAAGACGGTTCAATCCTTTTTGCCGTCATCGATGGAAGACAGACACACAGTATCGGCGCTACGTTGTACGACGTCCAAAAAATCTTCCTGGAGCACGGCGCTGTGACAGCTGCCAACCTGGACGGAGGCTCGTCCAGCGTGCTCGTACACAACAACGAGATCGTCAATCAGCCCTCCAGCGAATATGGGGAGCGCTACCTCCCCACCGCTTGGCTGGTCTTCGACGACCCCGAGCATGCACAAATCAACAACATTTGGGAAGGACTCGATATTTCCAAAATCGATCCTTCCAAATGGTAATTCACAAGCAGGGGCTCGCCTATCGGAGCCCCTGCTTGTTTCTATATTCTTAGTGCTTGCCGCCGATGACAACCAAATCCTCAGCTGCTTCGGATGCTGCGATTTCGTCTTCAACGCTCACTTCATTCTTGGGTTCCTTCCAGGAACGAACATTTTCAACCACAGTAGCTGCTGTTCCTTTTGCTTTGTCGTAAAGCCCGGATGTTTGAGTGCTCACAGTTTTCGCGATCTCTTGAGTCTTCTTGCCCACAGAGCTAGCGATTTGGGCAGTTTTGTCAGTCACAGCCTGCGCTTGCTCAGCAATATCGCTTCTCAGTTCACGCCCGGATTTTGGCGCAAACAATAGTGCCGTAGCTGCACCTAGAACGCCCCCGACTACCGCACCAATCAAAAGCTCTTTCCCCTTTTTTGGAATTTGACATGTTATTCCACTCCCTTATGTGATGTAGGTTCGGACCCAGAGTAGTCCGATTTTGTTTGCCTATGTGCTTGCCATCGCTGCCACAGCTCCATGCCGGTTGCAGCCCATTCAATCACATCGCTGACCCTGCGCTGATGCTGCTGAACAACCCTCTCCGCGCTATGGATGGATTGGTTCATGACTTTGGAAGCAAGACGCAGTGATGCAGTAACCTCCCCCACAGCTGCACCTGCTTGCTCAACCTTCCCTAAGCTGCGCTGTAGTAGCTGGACATGGTGATGCATATCCTTCGCCACTGCATTCGCCTGCTTCAACAGCAGATCCGACTGCTCCGCGGTCTCTCTTACTACCTGCTGCGCTTCAGCTGTTGCGGAGCTCACTTGCAGCAGAGCTGCTCTTGCTGCGATAAGCGCCCGTACTGCGAATACGACCAAAACGACGAATGCGGCAGCCGCACATACAGCGCTAATATCCACCCAAGTCATGTCAATCACCTCTAGCTTTCTTGATGGCTGCTTCTAGACGAATGCCTATGAATTACTACAGTATAAGTATGTGGCGCTTGTCTTGACACAAACTTCGTGAAAAAAGTGTAGAACCTGTCATAATAGATGGCAAAAGAATTCACAGGAGGATATTCATGCAGCGTGACCAGGGGATTAGGGAAATTGAACGAACACGAATTGTTGCAATCGTAAGAGGGGTAAAAGAAGCACATATCGCGTCGGTTGCTGAGGCTCTCTTTAGCGGCGGCGTCACAGTAATGGAAGTAACACTCAATACACCAGGTGCACTGGATATGATCAAAGAACTCCAGCACCGATTCGGAGAGAAGATGTATATCGGAGCAGGTACAGTACTGGATATGGAGGATGCCCATAAAGCTGTAGAAGCAGGGGCATCGTTTCTAGTAACTCCAAATCTGGATGAGGACGTTATCCGTTGGTCCGTCTCTCAAGGCATTCCTATTTTCCCTGGGGCTATGACACCGACTGAAGTTGTGAAAGCCTGGAAAGCAGGCGCGACGGCTGTCAAAATTTTCCCAAGCGCGAGCCTGGGATTAGCCTATATAAAGGAACTGATGGGACCGCTTAGCCAAGTCCCTATGATGGCTGTTGGCGGTGTAACGGAAAGCAATATTAAGGAGTTTTTAGAGCTCGGCTGTTATGGACTTGGGATTGGCGGATCGCTTATTAATCTCAAGGAAATCGAAGCAGGCAATTTCTCGTGGATCACGGATAAAGCCACAAAGCTTTTGGCAGCTGCCAAATAAGCCTTTTCTGGCATGGACATGGTCGTTCAACACAGGACGAGCAGATTGCCTGCCGAAAAAATTAAGATAAGAAATAGCCATCTGCTCCAACTCTGGAGTAGATGGCTATTTCCTTCCTCGTATTCTGTATATACACTTACTGCCGCCCTTTGCCAAGCACTCTGTGCGCTCCACATCTGCGTCCAGCAAATTTTGAAACAGCTTTAATTCACACTGGCACGCTTGCTGAAACCGGTAAGCCACCTGCGTGATGGGACAATTGTGCTCACTAAATGTATATTCATCTTGGCCTGTTTGCGACCATTCCACCATGTATCCGTTCTCGTTCTGAATCCGAGCTAACTCTTCGATCCGTTCTTCCAACTTGGAGAAGTCCATTCTGGATTGGTATCTCTGCTCCATAGTACCTTGCCTACGTGCAAACAAGCGATCCACCAGATCTTCACCATCATCTTGAACGAGCTCGCTAAGCAAATCCAAAGTCAACTGCATATAGTTCTTAGGGAATAAATCATCCGCTTGTGCAGCTAATGAATACAAGCTTGTGGGTCTTCCCATTGCTTGTCGCACCAATTTCGTCTCTAGCAATCCGTCACGGTCTAACGTATTGATATGCCTTCTTACAGCCATCTCCGTAATTCCGAGCTGTTTCGACATGTCGTGGACGCTTAAAGGCCCCTGCGTTTTCAGCATGGAGAGGATCACTTTTCGTGTGGAAGTTTCAGGTCCTGTATCATAAGCTCACCTACCCTCGGAACTGTGATTATGTCTCATTTTACAGCATCCGATACAATAAGTAAATTAAGAAACAAGTATGTATGTTATGCCAATTCCTTCTTGATAAAGGCTTCCACGCTTGCTCCAAACTCATTGAACGCTGCTGGCAGGCTAGAAATGAGCGGATGTAGACCTTCCCGTGGGTAATCTACAAATTCCTGTACAAGCGGCTTTCTTAATTTAACAAGCTCAAGAAGCGTTGCTGTCAGAGATTCACTATAGGCTCCTTCGCCATGCACGATTTCGACAATATCCTCATAGCTGCTGGCATCCCGTAAGATAAACGCGTCGATAAGAAGACTACCGATATCAGTAACGGTCTCAATCGCTAAATGCAGCACTCTTTCCTGTGACATGTGCAGCACCAAGGCGTTTTGCAGGTCAGCTTTCGACCACTGCTCCATTAACTCCCTGCATACTCCCGACAACGTGCCAAGAAACTGAATTCGTTCATTAATCTGTTCGTGGTTGATGAAATACATGCTGCTATCTCCGTCCTCTTTTTCTCCATTTAGTCCAAATCACCATAGCCGCAAATGTCGCTACTACCAGTAAGACCAGTAATACCGCTTGCATGACATACTCATAACTCATATGACTTCACCCTCTTGCTTCTCCTAGCCCATGGCTGTATTCTACATTTTAGTGTATCGCTACAGAATAGGAGCGTCAAGCACTCCAGCTGTGGTGATCGAGATTCGAGGTCACAACTAACAATTACTTGAATCTAGCCAGCAAAGCCCAGCGCCGCTGTTGCTTGCGGCTGTACTTAGGAAGCCCGCGATAAATATCTATCGCTTCCCGATAGGCTCTCTTCGCGTCTGCAGCGCGACCAAGCTTTTGATACAACTGTCCTAGCTTGTAATACGCTTCAACCGATGAAGAATGCACCTCACGGAAGCGTTCCACGTAGGCAACAGCCTTCTCTGGAGCTGAACCGGCCAAAGCTTCTCCCAATCGCAAATACGGTTCGCCATATTTGACCCGTGGGTTCAGCTCCAGTGCCTTGATCATCAACTGCTCCCCTTGGGCAAGGTCGCCTGTTTGTAAACGGCATAGTCCAAGCTCGGCATGAACTTCAGCGGAATCCTCCATCACAATTAATGTTTGCTCCAGAAGCTGAGCCGCTTCCGAGTATTTCTTCTTCTCCAATAAGATCCGTGCAAGCTCCAGCTTGGCAGAAGTGTCGTGCGGGTTCGCATGCAGGTCCTGTCTTAATCGTGATGCTCTGCGGCTCAAACGAAACGGACGCACGAAGCTTGGTGTCAGTCCGACAAACCTGCGGTCCAGTACATAAATAATAATAAGTAAAACAATAATGGCGATGATCGGATTGCCCGTTAGGTACAATAACAAGCTGAAAATAAGAATTTTACTCAAAATAAACGAACCTCCCGTGTAAAAACAATGACAGATAGTATGAACCATCCTATTCTACCATATTTTTCTTAGGGTCGGCATAAAAAATGCAGTCTTCGGATCAACCGAACAACTGCTTGCTTTTGCAACTAATTTTTATTAAAAACACGTTTAACTGCATCAACGACTTGAAAAGGTGTAAAAGGCTTCGCGATAAAATCTTTCGCGCCGATTTCAAGCGCCCTCAATATAAAGGATTGCTGGGCAAACGTGGAGCACATGATGATTTTAGCCGCAGGATCCTTCTCTAGGATCAGCTTTAATGCTTCTACGCCGTCAAGCTCCGGCATCGATACATCCATGATGACCCCATCGGGTTTGATGATCGGATACATGTCCACCGCTTCTTGACCGTTAACGGCTACATGAACAACATGAAAGCCATGCTCCGACAATATCGAGGTAAGCATTGATCTCATGAGAGGTGTATCGTCTACGATCATGATTCGAGTCACTATCCCCTACCTCCCCTTCTCGTAATATGGGTACTACTATCATAACGGCTGGGAGGGCCAAAAAGATTAGTCATTCGAGATTTTTATCAAGTGATGCTATAATGAAAAGAAAAGGAGATTACATATGAGCAATCAGCAATCGCAAACTTGGCAAAAGAGAAAACAACTGGGCAGGTCCAAGTATCTGCTGCAGTTCGGTGTACTACCTTGGGGGATCGGACTAACGATTCTATTCGGTATCATCGAATTTATTTCTTTTCATGAAATGATTTGGAATTGGATTCCCGTGAGGCTCGTCGTTTTTTCGATGGTAGGATTCTTCATCGCAAACGGCCGTTGGCAGTCTATGGAACGAAGGTTTGAGGCGTCTCGCCAAGAGCAGCCCTAAGGCAGCTGAGCCCTCCATTTACCAATATCATCTTGCTGAGCAGCCCCGAAGGCTGCTCATTTTGCTTGCTGCCGGCTAATGCAGCAATTCCTGACTATCTGCATCCTCAGTGCCGAATACGGATGCCTTCCTCATCATTTTGAAATGATCCTCCAGCTCCTTCTTAACCGAGCCAAACGTCAGAACCTGTTCCTTGAAATCTTCGCGTTCATTTCCTTTAGCAATAGATGCCTTCCTCCCAAATAGCTGTTCGGATACATCCACATACGCATCATGCAAATTGTTGTCATACCAGTCGATTTCAGTGCTCACATCTTTTTTGTATATATGAGACATTTCAAGATGATCGCCGGATGCGGTAAATTCAGCTAAGTAGGTCTCACTGCTGCCTTCAAGCTTCACTTCTATATCCGCACACCGAATGTCGTTGCGCTCCGTAAATCGGACGATTTCAGCATAAGCGACTTCTTTCAACAGAAACACTCCTTTTACCAAACTATATATATAGAGTATTTCCTTGAATGGATTTATTTATCAGACGAAGCCTGCGCGAACCATACTCTTCGAAAGTCTACCCAACCCAAATCGCTAATTTTGATTCCGCGGATCGAAGAATGGTAGCTGGTTCGAAAGAAGCGATGAAGGACGAATAAAAACGTCTTTTCCTTTTGTAAATCAACATAGATAGCGTCCATTTGACGAATCCGGGTTTCTTGGTCAGGCTCAGCAAGCAAATCGGCAACTCTTTGCTCAACAGCTTCAATCATGCTATCGTCCATATGTACTCGAACGTAACTGTTTCTTTGCTCTAGCGCCTCTATGAGATGCAGCTCATAGCCACTCTCCATGATCACTTGGTACAGAATCATATCCGCTTTTTTAATATGAGGTAGATCGACCATTTCTTGCTCGCTGCAAACTAGAACATTCACTTGGATACCGGCTAGCGCACACTGATTTCGTATCCACAGCGCATCTTGCTCATGCTGGGGATAGATATAAATGCACAGTTGCTCGCCCTTATATCCCATCTCGCTAAGCAGTCTCTTCGCTTCCACTAGATGATATTCTGGGTTCGAGACGATCATATGCGTATCGGGTAGAAAGCCTTTGGCCGGCAAAACCCGGGAACCACCAAGCTCTTTAATCATCCCTTCCCTATCTAGCAAAAGGTCTATAGCTTTACGAAACAAAATATGCTGCTGCGGACCTTCTTTGTTCATATTAAACGTTAACAAGCTGCAACCCAGCACAAGCCTGTCGATGCTGTTCCATTCCGCGTCTTTCTCCTCCAGTCCCGGGGGCAGACCTGGGTCTTCATGCTCGCTTATCATTTGAATGAGCTCCATGTTCTGCTTTACTGGAAGTAATCCATGCGGCAGAAACTAAATCTCAATTTGGTCCAGGTGTGGTCTTAAATCAAAATACCGGTCAAAAGCAACAAGCTTACAGGTATACTCATCATGCCTCTCAAGCGGAATGGCCCCGTGCCTATTGGGAGTTGTCCGAACAGAGGCTGATGATCCCGACAAAAATCCTCCGGCACGATGGAAGTCGACGTATAAGTAAGCTGCATTACAAATAAATAGTTTGGCTGCTTCAGATGAAAGCGCACCTTATACCGATTCAATATTTCCACATCCCGGATGTCATTCACCAACCAGCTTTGACCCGAACACAGCTCAGGATCTTGAAGACGATGAACCGTATACCGTACATCTTCAGCCGTCATTTCCCTGCCGTGATGAAACAATACGCCCTTACGTAAATAAAAGGTCCAGCTAAGTTGGTCTTCGCTAACCTCCCAGGAGTGAGCGAGATGCGGCCGGAGCGTACCTTTTACCTGATCATACCGGACAAGCGTGTCAAAGATATGATTCATCATATGACAATCGAATGCAAAAAAAGTATGCGCCGGATCCAAAGTCGCAATACGTTTAAAAACGGGAAAACGCAAAATATCCGAGCAGAGCTCCTCGCGATCAATAGAGCGGTATCCAAAATGGCCAGACAGCCACTCCATGAATGAATCCTGCAGCGCAGCCCCGTCATCGATTTTATGCAGCAGCTCGATAGCTCCGTTGTAATCCCCTCTCCCGGCTAGCTCCTTAACCTCTTGGGTTAACATGTCTTTAGCGGACTTCAAAAAAGTCAGCTCTGAAGCATTGCCTCTACCTCTCCCAGGACTCCAAATGATCCATTGGCGCTCTGACATCTTTTTGAGCAGAAGCTTCACATTGCGAGTTGAGCAGTACAATTTGACAGCCAATTCCTCAAGAGTAACGCGGATCGGTTGGCCTTCAATGACCGGGTCGAAGCCAGAGCGAAGCTCCAAATAGTACGTTAATATTTGCATAGCATCCATCCTAACAAGCTGCTCAAATAAAAGGGAAATTCATAAAGTAAATTATACTCTTTTTGTTCCCCTTAAACTAGCTGTATGCTATAGCCATCAGGAAAAGAAAGGAAGTGATCGGGATGTTACCTAATATGATTTATTCATCGGAGAAAATGATGCAATGGCAGCAGCAGGAGCTGGAAAAACAATCGAGGGGGCAATGGATGTGGAGTGCAGCCAAACAACCAGTAAACCAATTTCGTATGCTGATGATTAGCCTCTTTTTCTTCGTTTAATCCAGACAATTAAAGCTACAAGAAGTAGAGCCGACAAGATACCTATTGAATCAATCGCGATATCAATCGCATGACCCGTTCGCTGAGGTACAAAGGTTTGATGCCATTCATCCGAAGCTGCATAGAGAACGGATATCAAGCAGGAGGTGACCAGTGCCTTGGACGCTCTGACCGGTTTGGCCAATAAAGTAAGTGAACACAGCAGGGCAAGGATACCGTACTCGGTAACATGTCCTGCTTTTCTTATAAAGAACTCTATGAGCCCAATTGGGTCCTGCCACGTGACCGTATCTTGATCGTAAACAAACTCCCAATGCGGTAAGCTCCCCAGGAAGCCACTCCCTTGAAACCACTGAGACAATAGCGGTCTTAGACTCTGCTGTTGATAGGTCTCTGCTGATTTCATAAAAATAACCGCCATCCAAAGGAGAGTAGCGGCTAACAAGATGTAAAAACGAAATGCGTATTTCTTATTCATAGGAACTCTTCTCCTCTATCGTCGTTTTCTTACGAATGCTTAGAAGTGCAAATAGCTCAAGCACCATCAAATTGACGGATGAGATACCGAAAAAGACATTTCCGAAAATAATGCGAAAGCTATCCATATTTACGGATTTCCACCATATCAACGCAGCTACGGTCATCCCTGCATTGAGTACTGTCGAGAGCCAAAACGACAACGCCAATCGGTTGGTTCTCCGCATGATGGATACACCTATGATAAATGGCAGAGCAAAAGCCAGCCCGAGAAAAGTCCAATAAAGTACATTATCTGACACGTTGTTGTCACTCCCGCTATTGATCAACTATCTTGTCTTCTAGGTTAGCATGAATGCTTGCATGGCACAATGTTTACGGGACGATGCAACAGAATCGTCAAACCTTTGCCCCTATTAAGAGCAGGAAGTTTTTTTCTGAAACAAGGTCTTGCAAGTGGACAAATTTTCGTGTATATTATGAAAAGTCAGCTCACATACGGGGCCTTAGCTCAGCTGGGAGAGCGCATCGCTGGCAGCGATGAGGTCAGGGGTTCGATCCCCCTAGGCTCCATACTAATAAGCACCGCAACCTCATGGTTGTGGTGCTTATTTCTTTAGAGACACGGGGGTGAGAACCCCGGAGGGTTAGCCCTCACTTGGTTCACCCTCTTTTTTATATCCTACGGCTCAAGCTGTGTTGAATTTCTTCTCGGCTTCCTTAATGGCTTTATCCATTGCTTGCAGCGGCTGGGCAAGCATCCTGCCATGTCCGACAGCCAGTAACTCAGGTTGTAGCATCAGAAGTTTTTTGGCACTGGCCAGAGCTGTCTTTGCATCCCATGTTCCAAGGGCTAAAAATGGAAATAAAGGTTTTATTAGACCGGAGACGGCAATGCCTCCGAGGAGCTGAAAAGCATCACCTGCGATCAATGAGTTATTGCGAGTATCGAAGAACGCCATCGAACCAGGCGAATGTCCAGGAGCGGAATAGGCAATAAGCGAGCCGATTCGATCTCCATCGCGAAGCAAAAAATCGGGCTGCGAAGAGACATGCTTTGGGGCCATCTTTATCGGTTTTGAGGCTTCGTCAACATTGAGGGATTTGTCGCCTCTGAGAATTTGCGCTTCACGGTCGGACATGTAGACGGGAACGTCTGGCAACTCGTTCTTAAGTACATCAAGCGAGCCAACATGGTCGGGATGGGCGTGTGTGATCAGAATTCGATTGACCCTCTTTCCGATCCGCCTAACAGCAAGCCCAATTTCTTTATGGCAAAAAGACAAGCCGGCATCGATCAGGGTTAAGCCATCCTTTTCCTCTACCAAGTAGCAATTGAAAGGGAAGAAATAAGGTAAGAACGTAAGCTGGTGCAGCGTTCTCCATTGTGTCATTTTCACACTTATCCACTCCGATCTAGAAAATAGTAGGTAACAGTGCAATGAATACCCATCTATCGTAACATACCAACCGGTTGGTTTTCAAATAAAAGGAAATTGGTACGGATTCGAACATCTCCCTAAGCTCCATAAAAAGAAGCTTCACTTGTGTGAGGCTTCAGACTGTTAAAAAACTGGAATGAAGAGATCAGTAAGACTTTTATTAAGCTCCTGCAGTGAACCTCTGGTGGATTCAGTCAGCGCACAGCTAGCTTGCGAAGCTACGTTTACCTACACAGGATTAACCGCAAATATGGAATGAACATTGCCCTCTGGATCGCCAAAGAAGCCAGTAGTATGCCCCCAAGACTTGATTTGTGGAGCTGTGACGTCAATAGCTCCCTTCGAAACGAATTGTTCATACAAAGCGTATACTTGATCCGGCGAATCACATTGAAAGTTTAACTCGACCGCTTGTCCTTTTCGACTTTCCCTGAAAGATGAATATCCGCTAGTATTCTCCGCCATAAGCGATTTAGAGCAGATTGCCAGTCTTACTCCTGT